>JADGFE010000041.1 GCA_016744085.1 Kiritimatiellales bacterium
GTCAAGTAGCCATCGGCGTATTGATAAGAGGAGGTGTAGCTGTTGAGACCAACCTGTTCAACCACCTGCGTAAACTGTCCATCGGCATTATAGGAAAATTCCAGTGCGGCACCGCCCGGCACCCGGATGGATGAAACCCGCCAGTCGGCCAAAATCGAATCCCACTGATTGCTAAAGACCAGCTTGCGGCCGTTTGAATGCTCCACGCCTTCCAGGCAACCGTTCGTTCCCCGGAAGCACACCACCTCGTTTCCCCAGACATCCTCAAGAGCATCCAGCTGGCCTGAACTATCGAAACGGTAGGTCTTTCCTCCCGGAAATCTGATTTCATATCCGTTGCCTGAAGGATCGAGCTCCCACTTGCTTCCCTCCGGCATTTGGTACAGCCCATTCGTGAGTGCCTTATAAGCGATCCGATAACCGGTGCCTGTGTGCAAAGTTGCGGCATTCGTCTGAACATCGAGCATCCATTCATAGTTATGCCGCCAGCCTTGCCCAAGACTCCCTGCCGATGCATTGGTGATGCTCTGGTATTTCAGGTTCAGTTCCAAAGGGATTCCAGAAGCCGGCACATACAGGCGGCTTTCCGTAAAATAGTTGTTTCCCGTTGCGGTATCGATCGGCTCGGTGGTGCTTCCTCCGGAACCGTCATCATCACCGGAACCACCATCATCCGGCACCCACTCCAATCTAGTATCAGCGTATCCAGGCACCCAGATCTCCGCTTCAAATCCGTTAACCCAGTTCGTACCGCTGTAATACCCATTAACCCAATAGGTATCCATATATCCATCGACCCAGAACTCGACCGTTACCCAGTAGGCCGAAACCATCAACGGGGCAAAGCCCTGTCCCAACAGGAGAAGGGATAACATAAGGCTGATGCTTGCGGAGGTTTTTCTAATCGGTTTCATTATTTTCATGGCAAGATCTCTTTTCTAAAAGCTGGGCAGATTAGTTGAAAGCTATAGAAGGCGGGATGATGTCGGGATGGTTCGGATCGGTGTGCAGGGTGAGAAGCTCTGCCGCATCGTTACGGCCATCTTTGTCCGTGTCGGAGGATAGGGGATTAGTCTGGGCTTGGCTTTCGCTGCCGTCGTCGAGCCCTTCACCATCGGTGTCATACAACGAGGGATCGGAATACATCACCGGCACCCCGCCCGCGACCCAGACCAACTCTTCGCCGTTCAGGAGCGAGTCGCCATCAAAATCGCCGAAACCGGTTTGCGATAGATTGCCAAACAACTTGGCCTCCCACCAGTCGTGTAGGCCATCGGAATCTATATCGATGTTGTTAAAGACATCCGGATCGGTACCAGTGCGCTCTTCAACAATATCGGCACGCCCGTCGGAGTCCGCATCAGTGGCACTGTAGAATTCGTAGAAAAATTTATTCTTATTCGTATGGGCCTCATCGGCCCAGACCATCCATTCCGCGCCATAGGTCGGAGCCCACTCATCCTGCAATTGCCAATTCCCCTACTGAAGATGCTCCCGACCGTAAATCACCGCATAGCGTTCCCAATCCTCGCCGACCTTATGCTCCACCACCATGAATCCGTTCGTATCTGCATACATGTGAACAATGGATTCGGCAAGGTTCGCCGAAGAACCTCCGGACGGCACCCCATTGGTTCCGCCACCCCCGCCCGGCGGTGGTGGAGCCGACATCGCCATTGCAGCCGAATAGGATTCCATAACAAGATCCTGCTCATACGACTCAAGAAATAAACTTGGAATTAGTTGAATTTCCAATCCAACATTTGAAGCCGACATTTGCTTCTGAGCATCCGTCAACTCATCTACGGAAGTCACTGCGAGCCGCTCCAGCATAAAACTATAAGGGGAATAACCAGCTGGCGCAGAGCTAGTCCAAATCGGCTTCCCGTATCTATTGTAATAGGTGAGATCACCGTAAACAGGATCTGCCTCGGCCCAGAGGGTGTAAACCGGGTACAGCGATCCGTTGACAATCTGCATCTCAGCATACATTTTCTTTTTGAGAGCATTCGGCCAGTCATCCGACCATACAACCGGACGAACATTCCGCTCCGAATGAATATAAACCATGCCGGGAGATGTTAATTGCCAGAATTGCTCCTGCGTTTCGCGTACCAATGCATCGGCCTGTTCTATCGATGTAACTATCTTTTCCGTATCGCTATAGGTGGTCGATTTGGCTTGCGCTTCACATATCAGCAGCAACGCAAAAAATCTGATTAATATCCTTATCTTCATACTTCCCCCTGCTCTTTCTTCACGAAAGACTATCAATCTTACATGATTGAAGTCAACCACGTTGTGACTCATTAGGTCACAATGGTTTTGTCGCTGATAATGCGGGCGATGAAAAAAACCATTTATGACCCACGTTATTGCGAGTTGACCGCATGGCTAAAGCAACAGCGAAAAGAGAAGCAGTTCACGATGAGGGTATTAGCGCAAAAACTAGATTGCAGCTACTCCTTCATCGGCAAGTACGAGAGGAACCAAATCAGGTTGGATGTCCTGCAATATCAGGAAATCTGCTTGATCCTTGGAATCGACTCGGCTGAAGGGCTGAAGTTTATCAAGAATTGCCGGAAGACCTGCAACAACCACCCTTAAACAAGGTGCTCCGCGCATCAATCCACAGCCATACCGAAGTAGGTTATAACCATGTCAGTCTTCCCGGTGTTGGTGATTTCATGAATCTCGCCGGGTTCAACCACCATCGTGGTGCCTGCCGCGAATACATAGGCAACATCGTTGATGCGGATTTCCCCGGAACCTGATTCCACCGTAAATATTTCAGCCATATCCTCATGCACATGACTGTTCGCTTTTTCTCCCGGAGGAAACACAGCTCGTGCATAGTTTGTGAGCCGAGGAATTACATGGTTCTCCACTAATACACGTTTTCGAACCGCAGGGTTATGCGATGCGCCTTTCTCGGGAACATCATGTAATTTAATCAGCTTCATCTTAACCTAAACCGGCCCTGATCTACTCGGCGGCTCCCGCTATGACAGCACCCGCGTCGATATCTTCAAGATAAACGACAGTAAGCTCTCCAAAACCGCAGGAGATATCGAAAGGAACGCTAAAAACCTCCAGACCTTTCTTCGATTTTTTTGTTTGAGAAAAAATGCCGATCACTCGAGAAGTATTCTGCTTTAGCGGCAGAACCTTTGCAATCAGATGGGCCCCCGGCTCAAGCGATATATCAATCATTTCACCACCTAAGAGATAGGAAGCTTTTACTTTATAGCCATCCTGCGGAATCGCCGATAGAGTATGCCTCCATTTTTCAGGATAGCCGGAAACGCGGGGAGCAGATAGGACGTCCCATTCTTCCGAGTCATCATTCTGGACCGCATGCTGTACTTCAACATCATAACTCCCGACATATTTTTCAACCCGTACGGAAATTTTTTTACTTCGGCGGGAAGACATTTGTGCAGGAGTCCCTTCAAACAACGGTTGCGTTGTTTGACAACCAGCTCCACATAGAATGGCGAGCAACATTATATATTTGAGCATAATCATTCCCTTCTTAGATTAATCCTAAAACGCTTTCATCTACACAAAAGATCTTAAGACAACGAGAAAAAAAACGCTTCCGTTAGAAATCAGTCATCGAGTTTCTTTGCGATGGTCTCCAGCCATAGCAGCTTTTTTTTCTGCAGCATCGGGCTCGGATGCGCATTGAGCAACGGGTGTACTTCGGATGGAATCGTGCAGGTTGGTTCATTTCCGATACGCTTGAGGCATTGCTCTACCAAAGGGAGTAATCCCATATCCTGCCCCCATCCCAAGACGATGGGTGTTTTATGCTTCCGGCTGAGCGCATGTACGCATTCATTGCTCCGTTCCTTGCAGAACAGGCTGTGTACGTGCCCTCCCATAATTTCAGTAAGAGCTTCCGTTTTTTGGATAAAACTGCCCGACTTCGGATCGCGCAGGTCAGATAGGTTCAGCACGCGAATATGCTTCCAACCCTTCGATAGCGCGACTCTCATAACCTGATATTGTGTGTTGTCCGGTTGCGTCAGGACCAACTTTTTTTCGAATGCGTTGTCCTTTTGAGGATATTTTATTTCATCATCAACATGCTGTTTATCCTTCGGATGCGATGAGCCGGGATTCATCATAATAACCACAACATCCGGCTCCATTAGCGAAATATCCGACGGGTTTTCCTGCGAGACCGAAGCATCAACAATTTCCAATACACTTCGGCATTTTGCCCGTTCGCCATTCATCAGCGCCAGTTCATAAAAATGGCCATAGCAGGCAAACTGCTTCTTTAACTCCGCGGCATATATAAATTCCATAGGTCGTGCTCCGTATTGCGTATTGCGTATTGCGTATTGCGTATTGTCGGCCTGCTGAACAGGAACTCCCCTGTCAAGCAACACGTAGTACGTAATAAGCAGTACCTAATAGCACCACATTTTAGACTTTCGGGTTTAGGAATAACAAACTATCTTTCACCAGATCAATTTAGCGGGGAATTATGAACATAGTAATCGATATACTGGCGGCAATCGGCATTTTATTCTTTCTTCTAGCGGGTTGGCATAAAGGCTTTCTGCTTTCATTGCTGGGCGTAGTTCGTGTGGTTCTGGCCTACGGCATAGCCTTTTTTGCAGGGCGCTTCGGCGGTTATTGGCTAGGAGAAATCGCCCATCGCCCGCGTATTATTACCATTCCGGTAGTCGCGGGGCTGACCTTTGTGATCATTACCTTCATTTTTCATGTGATCATGACCAATATGCGCGACGAGCATCGCGACAAAGAAGAAAAGGAAGATTATTCCCATCCTTGGTATAGCTCTCTCGGCGGCGGGGCCATCAATTCAGCGATAGGATTATTTTCTCTGACCTTTCTCTTTTGGCTCAGCGATGTCTTCCTCGTTGGCGTATCCGGCACCTCCATTCCGGGTGCAGATAAAGCCTACTTTGGAAAATTTAGTCGCCGGGCAGTCTATGAAACTGCCAATTTGATCGTTTCGCGAGATGGTCGGGAATCGCAGGCGGCCGCACTCGCCCGCATGATCAGCGATCCGGCTTTGGGCATGGCGCACATGGAAAATGTAATTTCGGCCAAATCCGTCCAGCAACTGTTCAAAGACAAACAGTTCCGAGATGACCTTTTAAGTGGTGACCAGCAACGTATTGAAGACAACGCTTCGTTGCAGCAGCTCTTTGACGATCCAGAAACACTGAAAGAACTCAAGGATATGGGATTCTTTTCCGGCAAAGAGAAAAAGCCTGAACTATGTGCAAAACTTTCCAAATTCGGCAGCAACGAAAAGATTAAATCCAGCATTGAAAGCCTCAGCGAAAAACAGTTATTCAGCACCGACAAGATTACCCTGCTGATACGTGATCCTGATTTCGATGTAATCATTGCAGAACTTGCTAAGTAATCACCGGCTTGCGGATTGACCTCTCCGCTTGCAATCGATATTATTTCTTTCACTTTAGGACATTGCAACCCAACGGAGATTATTATGAAAAGAAGTCAACTGTTGCTCACCATCGCCCTTGCATCCATCGTCGCACTGACCGGATGCAAAACCAAAGTCAAACGGGTTGCGGTCGATGAAACCATCGATCTGTCCGGTCGTTGGAATGATACTGATTCCCAGCTGGTTTCTTCAGAAATGATTGCCGACATCGCTTCACGCTCCTGGATTGAAGAATACACCTCCAAGAATGGGAAGAAACCCGTTGTTATCGTCGGCACGGTCCGAAATAAAAGTTCCGAGCATATCGAAACCGAAACCTTTACGAAGGATCTTGAACGTGAGCTGATCAATAATGGCCGTGTCACCTTTGTAGCCAACAAAGTCGACCGCGGCGAGTTGCGCGAGGAACGCAAAGAACAGCAGACCTGGTCACGCGAAGAAACTCAGAAACGACTAGCTGCTGAAACCGGCGCCGACTACATGCTACAGGGCAGCATAAAAACCATCATCGATCAGGAAGGAAAAGAATCCGTTAAGTTCTATCAGGTCGATATGGAAATGATTCACCTTGAAACCAATGAAAAGGTTTGGGCCGGCGACAAGAAAATCAAGAAGTACGTTAAAAAGCGCAGCATGAAATGGTAACGATGCTCGGAGCGCAATGTCCTCGATAGTGCGCTCCAACGATTTCCAACCATGCGCCATTTTCCTACATCCTTACTCCTTGCCTGCACAGCAACTCTGTTTACAGGTTGTGCAAACCTGCGGACCGATAAGACGCAATATACCGGCACGGAGGCCATGCTGGCAAAAGCGGACTATCCTTCAGCCATTGCCCAGATCGAAGCCGCAAAAACCGTTTCATACACCTCCAAGGACAAGGTGGTCTACTACCTGGATATTGGCATGCTCCATCATTGGAACGGCGACTATCAAAAAAGCAACGAATACCTAGAACAGGCTGAATTGGCCATTGATGCAAATTTCACCAAAAGCATTTCGCGAGCTGCGTCATCGATGGTCCTTAACGACAATGTGCTCGCGTATGCCGGCGAGGATTACGAGGATATCTACCTCAATGCATTCAAGGCACTGAACTATCTGGCACTGGGAAAACCCGATGCGGCATTTGTGGAGGTTCGACGTATAAACCTCAAGCTGGTTCAGCTGGAAAGTAAATACGATAAGATGGTTCAAAAGCTGAATAAAGCAGAAGAAGCCCACGAAGAATTTTATCCGGGGAAAAGCCATTTCCAGGAATCCGCACTCGGCCGATATCTTGGAATGTTGCTCTATCGAAACGAAGCGAAATGGGATGATGTTCGTATCGACCTGGAAAAAATAAAAAAGGGATGGAAGCTGCAACCCGATATCTACACGTTCAGCCAGCCCGACTTTTCAGCATCCACCAAACGGATCCGCCGGCCCACCGCCCGCCTAAACGTGATTGCGTTCTACGGAACAGCTCCCGAGAAAAAAGCGGACAGTTTTTATATTCATACCGAGGAAAATCTGATCGTTCTGGCAGGCACGACTGAAGATTATCTGGGGAAACAGAATTTATCCGGCCTCAGCGTCATTCCCTGGATGGGCGTAAGTGAAGGCTATCACTTTAAGTTGCAGCTCCCGCGTATAGAAAAGCATCCCTCTCATGTGGGCCGCGTTGAAGTTGAGGTTGTCGGCTCTATAACCGAAAACCTTCAGCGCCTCGAAAGCCTGGAGAATGTTGCCGTTGAAATATTCGGCATTCGAAAACCTCTTATTTTCATAAAAACCATTACGCGCTCAGTGGTTAAAGGGCTGGCCTCCGAACAAGCCAAGGAGCAGATGGTTCAAAATATGGGCGATGGGTTGGCCTTCTTTACCCGAATCGCAACCGATCTCATGGTGGATCAGACTGAAAATGCCGACCTGCGTATTTCGCGCTTCTTCCCTGCCGAGGCCGCAATTCAGGAAATCCACCTGAATGAAGGCGTATATGATATTAAGGTTAACTATTACAGCACCAACGGATCTTTGCTCCACACCGATGAAACGACCGGAGTTTCCATTGAAGCCGGGAAGCTCAATGTGCTTGAATCCGCATATCTCAACTAGGAACTGCTCATGAACATAAAAAAAACAGGCGTCCATCTGTGTTTATCTGCGGGTCTATTGCTCCCCTTTCTCGGCGGTTGCAAATCATTTACCGGAGGCTCGCCGGATTGGGTTTCCAATCCTAAATCAGCTTATCCCGAATCGCGTTATCTCGTAGCCATCGGCGCTGGCGACACTCGTAGAGCGGCTGAGAATTCGGCCGCAGCCAATTTATCGCGCATCTTTGAAGCCCATATTCAGTCCGACGAGCGTCTGCTCGACACGACGCATGAAACCACCAAAAATATTGAACGCTCAACCGACTTTACGTCCGATGTAAACATTCTATCCTCGCAGACGCTGTATAATATTCAGCACGCCGAAGCATGGAAAGATGACATGGGCCGCTACCATGCCGTGGCCTATCTGGAACGACGGGAAACGGCAGCCATTTACCGCGACAAAGTCGATGAACAAACCACACGAGTAAACTTTCTATTAGCCAACGCGGAAAACACGAACGACCTGCTTAAGAAATATGCCACGCTCCGTGCCGCCAATCGGCACGCAACCGAAGCCGATGGACTGCTTCGTCAGCTCAAGGTGATTCATTCCCCTTCCGTGGCAGGCTCCACACCTTCGTATTCCATCAACAAACTCCGTAAAGCCCTCGCCGACACCGCGAAAAAGATTACCGTTCTAATCAAGGTCGATAACGACGAACAAAATCGCATGACCAATACCTTAGAAACCTTCATCACCCGCTACGGATTCGTGGTGGGTCGGCCTGCTGTTCTTGATATAGGCGGACGGATCTCCGTAACCGATACCGGAGAGCGGAACCAAGGCCTTGTTTTTGTCCGTTATGAACTTTCTCTCCAAATAAAAGACAACCATGGGAATACCCTCGTGGCTATCAACGACAAAGGACGCGAAGCCCATAAGTCTCTTGAGCAGGCTCGCATCCGGTCCTTCCGGACGTTGGAAAACGCCATTAAAGCCGGAGGCGCCCAGCGCCTCGACACCTACTTCGATTCCCTCATCGATTAACCACAGGAAACCATGGACATTCGAGCAACAGGTGCAGCTCTTCTTTTGAGCGGATTCGGCCTTTTTCTAATTTGGAAAGGAATCAGCGGCGATATCATGCGGCTGAGCTCCGGCAAAGCATTCATTCCGCGCTGGAGCTATATTCTGGGCGGATGCATTGTCCTGATTCTCCCCGTTGCCTACTTAGCCGTTCAACTGCTGATTCTGTTCTCGGCGGAATAGAGAATTGTTTCGATAACGCCTCTCTTTTTATCTACCGGGGACGCATGCCGTGCGGCCGGTAGACGTGGCCGCCAAGATGGCGGCGATACGTAGCCTGCCCTCCCTACCACATCGCGCACTACTTCATGATCCGTGCGAGGATATCGTCGAAGATGTGGAGGCTGATGACTTTGGCACGGGCGGCAATACCGGCACATGAACCGAGAAAATCCCAGAAGTCGCGGCGGTGCATGGCGACAGATTCGGCGGGCGGGGTGAAGGTATCGCAAACACAAAACTTGGTGGTATGTACCGCAGGCGTCCCGCCTGCTCCCCTACGCCGACGATACCGCCGGGCGAAGAGCAGGATGCCGGAGCCGAGACCTAGCAAGCCGATACTGCCGGGTTCGGGTATGACACTGAGCTGTCCCGTGGTGTAGAGCTTCGTGGTATCCCACGATTGCCCGCCAGAAAGCGCCGTCGTGCTGACGGCTGAAAACGCACCACTCACGCCACCATCCCAATTAAACAGATCGAAGCTGGCTCCATTGGTCGCTGCGAAGCCACCGAGGGATATGATATCGAGCAGACCGTCGAGCGAGGAGAGTCCGGTTATGGTGAGGCGGTCATATTCTGAACTCAGCGCATAACCACCCAGCTCCATTTCCAGCGTTCCATCAGAGGCAATCGTTAAGTCACCATCCACGATACTATCCGCCGGACTCGTGCCCGGAGCAAAAATGCCATGCACGGTTAAGTCGCCCAGCAAGTCCGGCGTTTCCAACCGTCGTCCTGCTTCTAAATTCGAGAGACCTGAAAGCTGACCTTCCACTGAAAGTTCGCTGCCTGAATTATAATTAAACCCTGTCATGGAAGCATTGAAATCCGTTCCGATCTCCAGCCGTCCGCCATCGTTTAGATTTACTTCGTTGTTATAGGTTGCATCTCCATCCTGGTTGATGACCAAACCACCGTCGGCAACAGCCCTCCCGCCATTTTAAACAGTGAACTGGTTATAGTCATTATTTGCTCCCACCGTAATAGAACCTGCTGCGCCGAACAGTGACCCCGCTCCACGAACACCGATCCCATTTCCGTCGGTTCTGTAGTGATTAGATCATTTACCTATAATTACATCTTCACAGGAAAGAACTGCTCCATTGGCAACAGTTACACCATTTTCCACCCCATCGATTCCCTCAGTTAGATCCCCAGAAATTGTCCAGGCTGAGTTTTCCCCGTCCACACGAACCCAATTTCCCGGCGAGGTTTGGCCAAGCCGGGCGGCAGCGGACGAAGCGGTTCCACCGTTCGTTACAACCATCAAACTGCCCGTCCCCTGGAAGCTGTTTGCATCAATGGAAACTCCTCCCGTTAGATTTAGAGTTGATCCTGATCCCTCAACTTCAACGGAATGCCCGGCACCCATTGAACTCCAGAGATCTAAGCCTGTTGCCGATACTGAACCGCCGTCTTTTATTCTGAGATAGTTTTCCCATTGACCAGAAAAATTTATGGAACCCGTGCTAGTCCATGTAGACCCTTTTCCGATAACTTCAACTCCGCTCTGGGCACCTGTGCCATGGGTAGAAATCCCGGCTGATGCGACCACAGCCCCATCGGCAATTGAGACATGAGATCTCCCTTCATTAGGACCTAGATACAGCCTCTCTCCAACGTTCCAGCTAGCATCTGCTCCTATCAGGTTTAAGGTAGCAAAATCTTTAAGTGATGAGTTCCAAAATCCCGTTAAGGTCCCATGCACTTCAAAAGTTCCCGACCAAGCCATATTGACATTGGATGCATCAAAGTCGTTTACTATAAGCTTTCCTCCCGCATGCGGACCTCCGAACATACCCATATCGATGCTACCAAATTCAATACGATTATTATCCGGAAGCGAATTTATATGAGAGAGATTAACTTTTGCACCATACCAGATATGGAGTGCTTTACCCGACCCTGTAGCAATACAGTATCCGCTTGTATGTTTTCCGCTGGAAATATATAGCTTGCCGCTGTTCCAAGTAAAATCACTTCCATCAATGACAGGGGTAACGATCTTGCCTCCATTCAGATAGAGCTGATTACCATCATAGATATTGCCCAGTTCCGTTCCGCCCAGTTTCAAAGTGGCTGTCGGGTTGACGTATAGATTCTTCACCGTTGCAGGTCGCTTCAATCTCAGCTTCACATAGTCGAGTTTGATCAGCATATCCCAAAAGGATCGATGCACCCCATCCTTCCGACAATGAAAATGCTGGTTTTATAATTTTCATTTCATGATCAGCGCCAGAAAGGCGTCGAAGCATGCAAGGGATTTTTGTTTGGTGCGACCCATCACGTGATCACAGCTATTCAGCAAATCCACCAAACCGTATTGTGGAGCAGCCGCTTCCTTTAGAGCGGGAGAATCCCTCAACCTTGAATACAGCTCGCATCGATTCCAGGAAAGAATGCTGTTCCTGCGGAGGCGTCCGAAAAAATGTCCCCTGATTGCGGCAGGGACAATCGGGCTGAGCAGTGCGAACCAGCTGGCTCCCTGCAGACTACCGCCAACCGAAAATGTCAGAATGGAAAGGATGACCAGCGGCATGGCCAGTTTGGCATTGATCCAATGCCAGCCGACATAAGCAGAAAAAGGCTCCCCACAACCATGATTTGCCCGTTCAGCGCCAATCTCAGCTTGCCCTTGCGATCTGCCCAGAAAGCAAAAGGAATCATTAGAATGGCCCCGAGCAACGCCGGCAGGGCGAAGATAAAAGCGCTGGAGGCGCTGGAGATGCCCAGTTCGGTAAAATAGTTCAGATAAAAGCCGTTCTGAAAAAATGCAGCGGTGAGCATACCCAGACATTGGGTCACAATGATGGTATTAAAGGCTCGTTTCCGCTGTTGATCTGGAAGCATCGCGCAATTTAGTCGTCAACTGATTCACCATGCAAGCCTGATTGCAACGATTCCAATTGGCGCCGCACTTCAAATTTCAAGTTTCCAATTTCAAGTTTCATCCCATTCCCCTACTCTCTTCTTCATGGATGCAGGACTATATATTGTAGGAACTCCGATCGGGAATCTTGGCGATGTTTCATTCCGGGCGTTGGAAACCCTGAAGGAAGCGGATTTAATTGTGGCTGAGGATACCCGATACAGCCGGCGGCTGACAGATCGCTATGAAATCAGCACACGCATGATGAGCTGTCATAAATTTAACGAAGTCCAACGGGCTGAGCAGATTATTGAACGGATTCAAAATGGTGAAGCCATTGCCATGGTTACGGATTCCGGTATGCCGTGCATTTCCGATCCTGGCGCTCGTGTGGTGGCACTATGCCGTAAAGCCGATGTCATGATCACTGCCGTTCCCGGCCCCGCAGCCGCCACGACGGCGGTTGCATTAAGTGGTCTAGGTGAAAAAGGCTTTATTTTTGCCGGTTTTCTTCCGCATAAAAGCGGTGGAAGGAAACGGGACCTGGTCAAATGGGCCGAGGCGGACCTTCCGGTTGTATTCTACGAATCGCCCTATCGTCTGCTTAAGCTTCTCGGAGAGATTCAGGAACACCTTAGTCCGGATCGACAGGTATTTGTCGGAAGAGAACTAACGAAGAAATTTGAAGAGCTCTCATACGGTACCCCGACAAAAATCCTTGCACACTATGAAGGGCGAACCGTTAAAGGCGAATGCGTTGTCATTCTACAACCAGCCCTGTAATGCCTTCAGACCAATCACTCTAGCGACGCAGAACCCCTAAGTTCCAGCAATCCCAAATGCCATTTTTATAACTATTCGCGTTGAACTCATGACGTCCAATGTTAATATTCGTGAGGTTTGGAGTAAATCAAGGGTTTGGGTAACACATGGGTTCGAGCAGTAACAATAACGATAACCTCACGGCAGCGTATATTGATCATACGGCTGTAATTCGTGTTGAAGGGCGTGGATCGTTCAAGATCAGTCCGCCCATGAAACAGTTTATCCATCAGGTCCTGAATTCCAAATCTGCAAATAAGATCCTGATCGATATGTCGGATTGTACCGGTATGGACAGTACTTTCATGGGCGTCGTTGCGGGAATTGCCTGCCTCATTAAAAGTAAATCTGATTTCGAATTTAAACTGATCAACCTTTCTCCAAAGAACAAGAAGCTGTTGGTTACACTTGGTGTTGATCGGGTTGTCGATTTTTCCATGTCCTCGACAGGAGAAGAACAACAACTGGCGGATCAAAACGACGGCACTCAAACGCTGGAACCCGACTTTGCAAACAAGCTTGATACTGCAAAAACAACACTCGAAGCACATGAAACACTCGTTGATATCCATCCGGAAAATTTTGATAAATTTAAGTCTGTGCTGGAATTTCTGGAAAGTGATGTCCGCAATCTTAGCAACGAATAGGATCTTATGAGTGGTTTTCTGCCGGGGTTAACCATTTTTTTCGACCTGATTCTACTGGCCGTTTTTTGCCTTATTCTTCTCATTAATTATCGATGGCGACTCAAACTTCGGAAGGAACGTGACATACTCTTGCAGGAAAAAGAGGCCGCCCTCGGATTTGTACATAATGTAGGAGAGGTATTTGCGGACTCCGAGACGGTTGATATGGATCACCTACTTTCCCGCGTTCTCCATTATGCGGTTCGCACCTGCAAAGCAAGTTCCGGAGCCATCTACCTAACGGACACAAAAAAGTCCATCCTGACAGCGCGCTCCGTATCCGGCATTTTCCCTCCTTTATTTGAAACACCTTCGGCGATTTTGAAAGACCAAAACAATGCCTCTGAAAAGCTGGAACAGCTTATAAAAAATACGGCGATTCAATTAGGTGACGGGTTAATTGGTGAAGCCGCCGTTCTGGGAAATTCGATTCTGGTGGAAGATGCGGAAATGGATTCTCGCGTACCACAAATTAACGATACGTTTCTAAAAATCCGCAGCCTAATCATTGTACCGATGCGTTTCGGCAATCACACCATCGGAGTCATGGCACTTGTTAACCGCACTGCGGGCGATCACCTCTCTCTGCCCGACCTCAACCTTGCACAAGCGCTGGCTGCGCAAGCATCTGTTCCTATCCACTATGCCGGCATGCAGGAAGCGCTGGAAGAGAAACGGCAGCTGGATCATGACATGCAGATTGCACAACAGATCCAATCCTCGCTTTTACCGCAGGAACTTCCGAAGTTTCCGGGCATTCAACTAGCGGCGTTCAACCATCCAGCGCTCGACATTGGCGGCGATTACTACGACTGCATCAACATTGATGATAAACACATCGGGCTGGCCATTGCCGATGTCAGCGGCAAAGGAATTGGCGGAGCTCTAATGATGGCCGTCTGCCGTAGCGTACTTCGCGTGAATGCCCCCAATGTGATCGATCCCTCAAGCATGCTTTGCTCGCTGAATAAAACGCTGAGCAGCAACCTGGCTGAGGATATGTTCATCACCATGCTGTATATGGTGATCAATTTGGAAACCCATCAATTCAGTTATGCCCGTGCCGGTCATGAAGCACCTATTCTCATCCGCAATGGAGAAGCCAAGGCGGAACAATATGAAAGCGCAGGCATTGCCATTGGGCTCGTCGATGACGAAACCTTTGCTGCTGTAATTGAAACACGAAATATTTCCCTACATGACGGTGATGTAGTAGTCACCTATACCGATGGTATTACAGAAGCCATGAACAGTGCCGGCGAGGAATGGGGAACAAAACCGTTGGCCCTGGCCGTTGAAAAAATGGCCGATGCTTCAGCAACCGACCTGTTGAATGCGATCAGGCAAGACGTGCTCAACTTTACCGGGAACAATCGCCAGTCCGACGATATGACTATGCTCGCCCTTAAAATCAGCTAGCCCTACAATTCATCAAACTCCAGCCGATAAAAACGATTGATTTCATCGATGATCATCGTCGCCGATTTCATGATGATAGCTCCATTAGTCTCCTGAGAAATAGCCGATGGAATAGCCGGTATCCAACTCAACAAGTTTGTCGATGTCATAACAACATCATTACTCAAAATCATGTAATCAAATGCATACTCCAGCACCATCAAATCGTTTGTCATGCCTACTGAAATAATTGGACCATCTACTGTTGCAGAATTAATTACGCCGACGGCTTCCAGATCAAATCCTACAGAGTCGAAGGTGGAGTAAGGGTCGTATATCGCGTAACCCTCCACATCCAAATCATTCCCATCACCTACCACATCCACCAACCGAATAAATTGAACAGAATCAAAATCTAACGCTGCATACGTATTGGTAAAACTCGTGATATAAGCCGTGGTAAAATTATGAGCCCCTACATCAATGGCATTTTTTACGATATGCAGTTCAGAAAGATCAAAGGGGGTCCCATATCCTTGCCGATATTTTCCGCCGTAGCCATGAAGAGCGGTTGGCGAAACTGACCCGAAAGCTCCGACAGAACCTCCGGTCAGTGAAAAATTGGGAAAGCGGGTAAAAGTGGTTCCATCCGAAGAAACCTCCACCCAGGCCAATTCAAGAAATGTATCATTTACGGCATTTTCAAATACAGCAAAGTCAAACCCTCCCCGATCTGATATACCCTCTGAAAAGGTCAGCGTAATATGACCTCCTCGACCAAGACTAACTACATCAAAAGAATTACCCACTGCCATGCCCAGCGCTTTCTCAGGTGTTTTCCATGTTTCTCCGACATCAATACCATAAACCATATTGGTATAGCCATCTGCCCAGGAAACGATCGCATTGCTCGACATGTGAATCGCAGTTGTGTTGTCACTGCCCACCGCACCGGGATAAGGTGTCGGCGGGAGATACGCCAGCACCTGCCCACTGGCAAGACCCACTATTAGATTCAGTAATATTATTTTCATTTAAAATTCCTTGCTGATTCCTGCTCGAAAGGATCTTCCGGCGCCTGGATAAAATCCATTACCAAATGCTGCCAGCGCATAGACTTCATCGGTCAAATTTTCTACCGAAACAAAGACCGTCGCAGACTCTCCCACCGTTGCATTCAATCGAAAACCTAACAATCCATAGGGATTCATTTTTCCCAATGAGTTCGCGTCGTCATTTCCACGGTATTGCTCACCCACATATGAATAGGTGCCGGTAAAACGTATTCCCTCAACCAATTCATACCAGGCAGAAAAAACGCCATAGCCCCATGGTACCAAAGGAACTTGATTACCTTCGAAATCGCCGCCTACAAAACGAGCATCAACGAAGGCCCACCGAGTTGATGCCCCATAGCGCTCTTGTTGCCAAACCAACTCCGTTTCCACGCCAATTCGCCGTGTTTCATTGAGATTACGATTCAGATTTTGCACCGTATCAAAGGCTATTTCATTATCTAGTAATAGGAGAAACCCCGTTACTGACCAATCCCAGTTCCGGTTGGCATATTGCGTTCCAAGTTCAACATTGTGTCCGGTTTCTGGGTCTAGATTTTCATTCAGATTGTCACTTAGAGGAAATCCTTGATAAGCCGCAACTTCGTCAAGCGTTGGATATCGATAAACCCGATCGTAGCCGGCCCAACCCCGAAACCATTCTGTAAACTGACGGGCAAATGAAATTTCTGCCGCCCACCCTTCTTTATCGACACGTCCTTCATAAGAAGCATCAGGATCAATATCGGGAGGGTTTTTATAATTTGGATTCGGATTTCCCCGATTATCCAAGGGGCGTAATTGTGACTCTTCATACTCAACATATAAATTATCGGTCGATGCATGCTCATACCGAACACCACCATTTATCACATTCTTTTCATCCAGCGTTCGTTGTCCAAATACATAAGGAGAAACCGTAATGCGCTCAAATTCCCCCCAAGACCGAGTACTATTCCTATCCACACTCAGAAATTGCTCCACATCCACATCGTTATAAAATAAATCGACGCCCGCCATCACGTAAGAGTCTTCCTCCCCATAGCGCATCCGAGGAGCAAGAGACAGTCCGGTTTGATTGCTATCTTCGAATCGGCCCGAAAGATCGGACTGCCTTTCTCTATGATCAATGCCAGTTGTAATCCGTGCAGCCCCCCACAATCGTTCAGTTTCATAAATTAGACTGGCCAGTCCACTATCATCATCCGAGAAACTGTCGCCTGAATTACTCGACTGTGTTGGATCAGCTTCTAATTCAGCTTCGGTAATCGGGCCCGCAAACTCCTGATAAGATTTCCCAATCGATCCGCGCAATGTAATTGAATCGGTATTATTGGGATACCATCCAGCCATGGCACTGAATACCGTTGCGCGGGATGCTGAATTGGATCGAAATCCATCCTGTGCGTAATGATCAATCCCCACTCGAAAGTCGATGGCGTCATACACCTGATCAACTGCCAACAATCCCGACACATAGCCAAAACTACCGATGGTTCCAGAGACATTAACACCAGAATCCTCCGCACGCTTTGTTGTTATTTTAACAACACCCGATAGCGCATGGTTTCCATAAAGAACATTCTGGCCGCCACGAATCACTTCAACGCGATCAATATTCGACAATGGCAATTGGTTCCATTCAATACCACCTAGATCAGGACGATTGAATTTATGTCCGTCCACCACAACCAACGTACGCGTTTGTGATGATTCACCAAAGCCCCGCATTGAAATCTGGCCATCATAGGGGCCGCCCGAAGTGCCGCGTATTAATACGTTGGCCTCATTACGCAACAGTTCGGGAACGGATACTGCACCAGATTGTTCAATTGCAGCGCGATCAAGTACGGTAACATCGGCAGCGGTATCTACCGCCATGAGATCCAGATCATCCAAACGTGGTGCAGATACAACAATTGTTGTGTTGGTTCCCGCAATAGCGGAACCAACCAACAAAAGCCCTACAACAATCCCACACCGAAATGTCATGGATCACATCCGAATTTAACTACGGAGGAAATATTTCCGGCGGCGACGGAACCAAACCATCCCACCAAAACCACAGAGCATCAGCGTCGCAGTTCCCGGCTCAGGAATGGCCTCCACCGTTAGATTGTCCATTGCAAAATATTGAGGCGTATTGATACCGAATCCACCGACATCAGAAGAATCGAACGAAAAGGCCAATGAACTCACATCAGAGCCCAGACCGCTCAAATCCACCCAGGTCCAGTCATCTACCAGAACACCGCTTGCTCCGGTGTAATCAGCAAGATCAAAGTCAACCGTGCCTTGGCTTACCGTCAAATCATCGAAACCCTCGATGGTCAAGGTGAAATAATCATTGCTGGCGGTAGTGAACTGCCGAGCAAATGCATCGCCATTAAGCATACTCAAAGCAGAGTAGGTCATGTTGTTCGCGTAGAATCCCTGCACCATTGTTTCCACCGGCAAGAGAACGGTTGCCGGTGCAGAATTATAAAATACCGCATAAGAACCGGTATCTCCCATGCCCATGCCATCACCATAGGCCGCATACTGATTTCCGAAACCCGCTGTCGCGGTATCGTTCACGCTCGAATAGGTCATCCCTTCCCATCCAAACCCACCAAAGGTGACTTCATGCCTAAAGGTTACGCCAGAGTCATTCCAGTTGTAGAGTCCATCTACTGCCGGAGCAACATAGGCATTGTTGTTTCCAGTTGTCGGTTGGCCATTGAAATCAATAACCGTGTCTGCTATTGCCGCACCAGCAATAACCGTCAGTGCGCTGAATAGTACTATTTTTTTCATTTTATATCCTTCGCCCGTAAGTCGCGGGCGTTTATGTATTTAAGTAAATACTCAATCGCAGGCATAAAAAAAACGCCCAGAGACCCCCGGACGATTGATCCGTTGAGCCTCTTTTTTATGCGAAAGAGTCCAACATCTTGAAGAGCTGAAAGTTCTGGCTTGGGGAGATCCCCTTCACAGTTGCGCTACAGCGCCGGATTTACACCGGGCTTCCGTCAAATTCTTCAGAAGCGGGCAAACTAAGGGGGTGGCTGAGTCATGTCAAAAGGAAAAGAAACAGTACAGTTCCTGACCCATGGTCTTTTCATCTACAGGCCCTTTAGGCAATGCGGGTATGAAAAACCGATTTTCGTAGACAATTCCCTCTCGGTTTGTTTTTGTACTCTCGAT
>JADGFE010000042.1 GCA_016744085.1 Kiritimatiellales bacterium
ATCGAGAGTACAAAAACAAACCGAGAGGGAATTGTCTACGAAAATCGGTTTTTCATACCCGCATTGCCTAAAGGGCCTGTAGATGAAAAGACCATGTAGTTTGGAGTGCGCCAGCTTGATGGCGCTTTAAAACAAATATAGATAGTGCTAATATTATTCCAACTAAAGGAGATACTAATGGCATTCGAAACTTTCACAGGCGGACGTATAGTTACTAAAGATCCAAGAGTAAGTCTCCTCAAACAGGGTGTTTTTAACTTTAATACAGGAACTATGAAAATATTTAAGGAGCAGGCGGTAACTCACATGCAGATGCTTTTTGACATAGAGACCAATCGCATTGCGTTTAAACCTTGCTCCAAAACATCGGAAGGTGCTTATGCACTCCGAACCATTAAAGGCATCGGCCAAATCTCCGGCACCTCTTTCCTTAAAAACTACAAAATTCCCTATGGCACCGAAACTCGCTCCTACCCCGCCGTCTGGAATACTGAGCAAGGTATGCTTATCGTTAACCTCGGCTGACTTGTTTAAAAGCGGTGTCGAGTTGCTGCGCAAGCCTGCGGCCCACCGCACTCCAGAGCGGCTACGCCGCACCAAAAATAAGATGAAAACAACCAAGCAACAGATCCGCGCGGTACTTGCCGCCAAACGCAAGGCCCTGAACTTCCAATGGCAGGAAGATGCAAGTGCGGACATTATTGAAAAATTCCTAATTCAAGACGTATTTAAATCCGCGAAAATCATCGGGTTATATAAAGCCATCAGCGGAGAAGTTTCTCTCGAACCGCTCTTTTCCAGCTGTTGGAATCTGGGCAAGCAAACCTGCATTCCGGTATTCAATGCATCCTCCCAAATTTACGAAATGGCTGAAATCACGGAATCGACCGATTTTCGAGCGGGCCATTATGGAATTCAGGAGCCGATTTCCCCTTCCATTATCCCTCTAGAGCAAATTGATTTAATTATAGTCCCCGGCGTGGCTTTTGATCTGCTGGGAAACCGCTTAGGCCGGGGCGGCGGCTATTATGACCGTATGCTTGATAAGTATAACGGTATAGCAGCGGCTGTTGCCTATGATTTCCAGATTATTCCGCTTGTTCCCACCGATCCTCACGACAAACCTGTGAATTACATCATTACCGAGACGAAATTCGTTAAAGTTTAAAACGAACATTAGACAATGACTGCTGTCTCGGTGTAGATTGGCTTATTCAAAACAAGGGGATCGTGGCCGCCTATATGTAGCGTCTTCATTGCTTCGGGCATTCTACGGGGCACGATCTATCATGAAACGGAGGTTTACCGTGGAAGAATTATTTGCAGGACAAGGTGTACTGCTGGGTCTGGGTTTTTTGGTGCTGGGTTTCTTTTTTCATGCCTACATCACGAAAACCAATGCTATTGCAGCCAGTAAACAGGCTAAAGCCATTTTAGCTGAAGTACAAAAAGAAGCGGATGTCATCCGCCGAGAAGCAAAAGTACAGGCAAAAGATGCCATTCTACGTGCTCGGGAAAACTCGGAACGAGATCTGACTTCTCAGCGTAAGGATATTCTGGACCTGGAAAAACGGGTCGTAGAACGAGAAAAAAACCTTACGAGTAAACTCGATATGCTCAGCACAAAGGAAATGCAACTCACCGGCCGCATGACCGAAATCAGCGAGCATAAAGAAGCACTTATCGAGAAAAAGCGTGAACTTGAAAATCAAATCCGAGAAGAGTTGATGCGAATTGAAGATGCTGCGGCTCTTTCTAAAGACGAAGCCCGCAAGATCATCATGAAACGTATGGAAGAGGAGCTTCAGGTTGAAGCAAATGGTCTCGTTCGCCATATGCAAAAAGAAGCAAAAGAAACCGCAAAGAAACAAGCGCGCGAAATAGTGGCTACGGCAATTCAGCGTTACGCTGCAGACACCGTCTGCGATATCACAACAAGCCAGGTATCTCTGGCAAGCGACGACATCAAAGGTCGTATCATTGGTAAAGAAGGCCGGAACATTAAATCCTTTGAATCTGAAACCGGTGTTAACGTGCTGATTGATGAAACACCGGAAGTCGTTGTTCTATCCTGTTATGATCCGATTCGACGCGAAATCGCCCACGTTGCACTCGAACGTTTAATTGAAGACGGTCGTATCCACCCTGCCCGCATTGAAGAAACCGTTGAAAAAGTTAAGCAAGAAATCGACGACACCACCCGCCACGCCGGCGAAGAGGCCCTATTTGGCCTTGGAATTACCGGCGTTGCTCCGGAATTGGTTCATATTCTCGGGAAGTTAAAGTTCCGAACCAGCTATAAACAAAATGTCTTAGACCACTCTGTTGAAGCCGCTCATCTCATGGCCATGATGGCCGGAGATATGGGGCTTGATCCTAAAATCGCCAAGCGTTGCGGTATTTTTCATGATATTGGCAAAGCGCTAGACCACGAAATGGAAGGTGGACATGCTGAAATCGGCGCCAAAATTTTACGGAAACATGGAGAAGAAGCCGTCGTTTACGAAGCGGTCGGTTCCCAGCATGAAGGCATGGATGTTCAAAGTATTTACGGTGTTCTTTGCGATGCTGCCGATGCACTGACTGCAGCCCGTCCTGGTGCTCGAATGGAGACAACGGACATCTATATTGAGCGTCTTGAAAAGATTGAGAAGATTGCCAATCAATATGCCGGCGTTAAAAGCAGCTATGCTGTTCAAGCCGGGCGCGAAATCCGCGTTATGGTTGAACCTGAAAAATTCAATGATCATGGGACGTCCCTGCTTGCCAAAAATATTGCCAAGCAGATTGGTCATGAGGTTAAAATTCCGGGTGTTGTTCGCGTTACTGTGATTCGAGAAACACGCTGCGTTGAATACGCTAAATAAACAGCCGCTGCTAACCCATCACCTAGAAAATTTATCAGAACCCATTTTTAATAACCTCAAATAGAAGGAGTACTTACTATGAATAAAATCACTCAACGCTTAGCAGTAGTAGCCTTGTTTGCAGTTGCATCTGCCGCAACGGTTAAAGCCCATTGCCAGATTCCATGCGGCATCTACGACGACCAGGCCCGTATTCACATGATGGAAGAACATGTGGTCACCATTGAAAAAGCAATGAAACAGATTGAAGCTGGTCAGAACGCAAATCAGTCCGCACGGTGGGTCATGAACAAAGAAAAGCATGCCGAAGAACTGAGTGAAATTGTTACCTACTATTTCATGGCGCAGCGCATTAAACCCGGCATGGATAACTATGATCACAACCTGAAAACGCTCCACGAAATCATTGTTTATTCCATGAAAGCAAAGCAAACCACTGATTTAGCGAATGTTAAAAAGTTGAATGAATTGATCCATGCTTTTGAGCACGTCTATATGGGTAAAAATCATCAGCACTAACGTGTGCTACCACCAGAGCTTATAGGCTGAGTCCAGCTGAAAGGCATTCTCAATATGCCTGATTTCTGGTGTTTTTTCGGAAGGCTCTCCAATAACTTCGATAACATCAAATCGGATATAGTCCGGTTTGATGTTTTTCTTTTTAAGGTAGGCAACTGCTGCTCGAGATAAGCATTTTCTCTTTTCCTTGTTCACAGCAGAAAAGGGGCGGCCAAACTTTTCATTCTTCCGGGTTTTCACTTCTACAAAGATCAGAACACCGTTTGACTCGGTAATGAGATCCAGCTCATCGTGTTTCCCTACAAAAACCCGTTTGCCGATGACCTTATGTTTTTTCAGCTTTAAAAACTTCGCGGCCTGCTCCTCACCCCATCTCCCCGTTTTAAGGTGTGCGGGCTCAGAGTTTTGCAACCAGAGTTTTTTAACCCAAGAGATCATTTTTCAAGAAGTTCAGTATAGAGTTCAATATAATCTCTTGCCATATGAACCACCGAAAAATCCTGTTTCATCCCACGTTTCATAAGGATCTTCCAGCGAGTGGTATTGGCATAAACTTCCAAAGCACGTTTTACACAATTAAAAAATACGTCCGACGTATAATGATGAAACTTAAATCCGGTCCCGCCCTTCTCTCCAAAATCGACAACAGAATCTTCGAGTCCACCGACGCCATGCACAACGGGAACCGATCCATAACGCATACTGTAAAGCTGATTTTGGCCGCAGGGTTCAAACTCAGATGGCATGAGAAAAATATCAATGCCTGCCTCAATCTGATGTGCTTTTTCATGTGAGAACTCAATCCACGAACAAACTTGTTCCGGCCAGCGTTGCGCCCATTCACGACACGTCTCTTCATAGTGATCATCACCACTCCCCAAAATAACCACCTGCACTCCCTTGGATATAATGGCGTCCATTGCGCCAATCAACACATCGATGCCCTTTTGCGGAACAAGCCGAGTGATGACTCCCAGCAGAGGAACTTTCGGATCCTCCGTAAAACCACATGCTTTTTGTAACGCAGCTTTACAGAGTTTCTTGCCCGACAGATCAGCTGCCGAGTAGTTTGCTGCCAGATATTTATCGTGCGATGGATCCCATACTTCATAGTCAATACCATTCAGAATCCCGTGCAGGCTGGATTGACGCTGCATCAGCACCCCTTCTAGCTTGCAACCAAACCGTTCTGTCTTGATTTCCTTCGCATAGTTTGGACTTACTGCATTGATAACCGTCGCGCTGACTAATCCCCCCTTAAGCGTATTAATCTCACCATAGAATTCCAGCGTATGCATCGTATAGCAGTTCTCTGGAAGTTGCGTCATATAGAACTTTTCAGCAGGTGCCCATCCTTGATGAGCAAGGTTGTGTATGGTGATCACCGTTTTCTCATCGCCATTGCGATAATTCCCATCAATGCCGCATCGAAGCAACATAGGGATAAGGCCTGCCTGCCAGTCGTTGCAATGCACCACGTCCGGCTTCATGTTCCATAGATCGATTAACTTAACGACAGCTTTTTGAAAAAAGAGAAACCGTTCAAAATTATCGCCATAACCATGATCAACCGAACCATACAGTCCCAGGCGCTCAAAAAACTCATCACTGTGAATGAAATACGTTCTAACACCATCCGACTCCTGCGTCCAAACGGTTCCAAAGAACCATGCATGTCCAAGCGGTATATGCAATTCGACATCACATTTCACAATCCCGAATTTTTCGCGGTCGATATCCTGGTAAAGCGGAATCATCCGAATCGCTTCAATACCTTCTTCAACGAGTGCTTTAGGCAAAGCAGCACAAACATCTCCTAGACCACCCGTCGAAGCGAATGGTACTATCTCGCTACTTACAAAAATGATTTTCATGTTCACACAATAAAGGAACAATTCATGAGCTTCGACTCTCAAATTCTTCAATTTCTTGCCGCTCCCGGCTACCGTCCCATGAAGCAACACGAGCTTGCCAGTGCCCTTCATATCGGCAGCAAAGGAAGTCGCGCTGATTTCCGGCATGATTTGTATGCACTGGAGGAAGCGGGAAAAATTACCCGGCTTCGAAAGAATCGCTGGGGCCTCCCGGAAGTCGGCAATCTTTCATCCGGCATTATTCGCATGATGGCCAAAGGCGGTGCCATCTTCATTCCGGATCAGGAAGAAGAATCTGAAATCTATATTTCAGAAAGAAATACAGGCGTCGCCCTGCCCAACGACAAGATCTCCGTTGAAATATTTCACTCTGAATATGCTGCGCAAAAACGGGAGCGGCGCGGGCAATCTGATTTACGAGCTGAAGGTCGAGTGGCCAAGATACTCGAACGCGCAAATACCTCAACGGTCGGCCTCTTAAAAAACACCCACTACTATTCGTATGTCATTCCGGACGCACTGGGGTTCAGTCATGATGTTCGTGTTGAGAATAAGAATAAAATCCCAGAGAATCACAAAGTTCTCGTCAAACTCAACAACTGGACCGACCCCTACAAACCGCTGTCCGGTGTAATCCTTGAAGATCTTGGCGAAATGTCAGCACCCGGTGTTGATGTTGATAGTCTGCTTCGCGACGCAGGAATTCAGGAAGAATTCCCCGCAGAAGTCATTGCCGAAGCCAATGCACTTTCCGGAGACGTTACTCCAGATCGAATGGAGGGACGCAGAGACCTTCGCGATGCGACTACCTTTACCATAGATCCTGAAACGGCAAAGGATTATGACGATGCGCTTTCGATTGAGCCGCACCCCGATGGTGGCTGGATTCTAGGCGTTCATA
The DNA here is from genome assembly GCA_016744085.1 of Kiritimatiellales bacterium. Classification (GTDB taxonomy): domain Bacteria; phylum Verrucomicrobiota; class Kiritimatiellia; order Kiritimatiellales; family Pontiellaceae; genus Pontiella. The sequence continues at coordinate 6,162 of JADGFE010000042.1, forward strand.
TTGCAGATGTTTCCACCTATGTATCGCCCGGAACGTTACTCGATAAAGAAGCCTTCAAACGAGGTAACAGCATTTATCTAGTCGACCGTGCTGTAATGATGCTCCCCAAAGAACTGACCACCAAAGTATGCAGCCTCAATCCTGAAAACGACCACCTGACCCATTCCGTGGAACTGCACATCAGCAACGAAGGAGAAATGCTACGTTATAAAAGTTTCCCTTCGGTAATCCATTCCAAAGCAAGACTCACCTACACGCAGGTGCAAAAATTTATTGATAAAAAAGAGGATCACGAAATACCGAATCAGATTCTTGAGCGGTTGCAGAATCTCTGGCCGCTAGTCCAAAAAATAAGAAGGCTGCGTGTTGATAACGGCTCAATAGAAATCAATACACCAGAAATTGAAATTAAACTGAATGCCCGGGGGAAAGTAGAAAAAATGATGCCCCGATCCGAATCGAAACAAGCCTATGGGCTTATCGAAGACTGCATGTTGCTGGCAAACCGGGCGGTAGCCGAAATTCTGATTAAAGCTGAAAAACCGGCGATCTATCGCATACACGATGAACCGGATGATGAACAATGGGCATCCATGGGTATGGAGCTTCAGGCACTCGGTATTGCCGCCCTTCCGCAAACCCGACAGGATATTAATCAGGCTGTTAAAATGGCGGAAGGAACGCCGGTTCAATATACGGCGAATTTGGCTATTTTAAGAAACTTCAAACGGGCGGAATATGCCGCAACGCAGATTGGCCATTTTGGTTTGGCCTTCGAGGATTACACCCATTTCACATCGCCCATTAGACGCTATCCCGATCTGCTGGTTCATCGCATGCTGAAAGCGGTTGAGTTAGGAAAACAGTATCCGGTGTCTATGGATCAAATCGAAGAAATGGCCCGCCATTGCAATGATACAGAAAAAAAAGCGGATAGCCTGGAACGGCAAAGTACGGAAAAAAAGAGAATTGAATATTACAATGACATCATGAACTCGTCGCAGCACACAACCTTCAAAGGTTTTGTGATATCCATCAAAGGCAAGGGAATGATTGTGGAACTGCCCGATTCCCTGCAACGCGGCATGATCACCTTTGCTTCCATTTCATCGGACTGGCTTGAAGCCAACGACAATCTCACCCAAGTTTGCACAAGAGGAGGAAAGGTTAAATATACGCTCGGGGATGCCGTCGAAGTGAGCCTAGCAAAAGTGGATACCGCACGCGGCTTTATCGATTTTGTTTTAGCTGACCAAGTGGCTCAACCTAAAAGGCGAGAGCGCAAACCCCGTATGCAACCCGATTTAAAGACAGGAAAACCGCGTCCGCAGGGCAAAAAACGCCGCCGCAGACGCTAAATAGTAGAATTTCTTATCCGACTCGGTGAAGAGGTTCGATTTTCTTGCTGTGCAGGAAATTAAGTGCTGTGAGGCAGTTTGTGCTGTGAGGACAAACTAGACCACAATATTCAACACGAGACTTTTCACTCATAACCTTGCGATCCTGTTTAGTGAAGTCGTGCTCGGCTTCCTGCCAGGAAACGCAACGTCCTTCCGCTTTAGATAAGTCAACGCGGTGCTCATCGACGCTCTGACGGTATTGAATAATCTGAAAATCGATCAGCTCGTGAACTCCCACACACTGCATTTCGCTTCCTGTTGTTCCTTCCACTTTATTTTTGTTCTGCTTTTTCATTTGTAACCTCCGCTATGAAGGCATAAGTAAAAGCAACAGGTGTGCCATTTCATGTATTCTGAGAGATAATTAAGTTGTCCATTTCGTTAACAAACAGAAATGACTGACACTTCCCGTTTACCAACAATACTTTACATAAAATTATTCTGAACTATTATTTTGTGTAATAATTAATTCCGGTGCGAAAGCAGATTCCTTCGAACTCATCAAATAAAGTCCTTTTCCTGACAAACCCCATATGCCGTAGGTAACCATTTTTGTATCGGATTTTCGTATTTCCTCAATTATCGCAACATTATCCAACGGAAATTTAACCCAGTTATTTTCCATCCATTTAAGGCCAGCTGGTTTTGCAACGGGCGTGAGCCATAGTTTCGTATCCAACAGACCAATCTTTGTATCGCCGTTTTCCAGCTCCCATGGTTTATCCCGAAAGGCACGCCAAGTGACGGTCGCTTCTCCAACCGTGGCATTGCGTCCTCTAATGCCCAGAACTCCCGATCCTTCTACCCATGAAGTATTGTTTGCCGTGTGCACCATCGGCGCCACGACCAGATTTATAGGAACATCCACACTATTGTGCTGACGAAACCGGAGCTCCACCTTAGCAATCTCATTGGTGATGGAAGATAGATCAAAAGAGACCATGCTTATAATGCTTGGCGAATGCGTCAGGAGCAAATGCGGGCTGGCCCCATTATTCTTATTTCGTTCATTGCTACGGCCAAAGGTATCTTTAGATGCCTCAAGAATAATTTCATTCGACGCACACGTCGAAATGACCATTCCGAAAAATGTAGTCCGAAAAACTGTTTTCCATAATAAACTCAATATTACCTCACTCGGCGATTAGCCTTCTTAAATAAACCTAGACTAAGAAGCAGGATAAAGACCAATTTTACGCCAATGTAAAATACCATTGCATTTGCCCCGTCCCCACACCTGCCTTAGACTTCATTCCGGTTCTGTAAAATTTTCTATGAAAGAGCCGAAGGCAGAGATGCAAAGTGAGATAAAACCCCGAAATGGGCGGAAGGACGGCTTTTGATGGAGATAACTTTTGTAACGGCGATGATTTGATTGTTCATGCGGCTTGCCGGAGTAGCTCGACCCACATGTCGGGGTAGAGTCTTTTGCCTTTGAGGCAAGCCAGTGCGGCGGGTGCATGCCCGCCGAGACTGCCGTGCGGTCGCGCGTGGTATTTGTAGGTGCAATTGAGTTGCTTGTAGATGCGATAGGTTTCGCTTTCGGGATCGAGGTTCTTGAGTACGATGACGGTGCGCTTATTCAAGATCGCTTCACCGCCTTCTTTGATGGTGGCGGTGTTATAGGCGATGGTCGCGCTGTCGTAGGATGGAAGGCCGTCCGGTGAAAATATTATGGAGCGAGAATTTGAGCTGATCTACGATTTGTTCATTGAGCTAAAAACCGATATGCGCACCGCCGCCTACGTTCATGCCATTAAGCGCATTGGCGAAACGATGGAAGCCAAAGGAACGAGTTCGTACTTTGCAAATGATAAAAACCACTGAGCAAATAAATGACGATTAAATGGTCTGTTTAAGCTGATCGAGTGCTTCATCAGGCACATTTAAATGCCCGAACCCCGTACCTAGTCTAAGATCCGGCGTATTGCTTCCGTGGTAATCGCTTCCACCTGTACAGATGAGATCCAGCTCGGAAGCCCATCCAGATAGTTTTTTAATTAGATCAGCTTGATAGGCAGAACAATAGACCTCAATCCCAGCCAGCCCATTTTTCTTCATCCCGTATATAACCCCTTTTAACTGGTCATCAGGCAGATAAATCGTTGCGGGATGAGCAAGAACAGGAACCCCGCCCGCTTCGCGAATAATCCGGATACATTCCATTGCTGTGTAGTGGTACCGATCTGCATAGGCTCGACGACCCTTGGCTAACAAAAGGTCAAACGCCGATTTCTTACTCTTTACATGACCGCGCTCAACCAACGCCTGAGCAAAATGAGGACGACCTACCACATCTTTACCGGAATGCCGCTGCACATCTTCCCACGTAAGGATATACCCCAGTTTATTTAGCTTTTTTAGAATTTCCTGATTTCGGTTATTCCGCTCCAGCTGAATACGCTCGACTTTCCCCAACAACACTGGGCATGTGTAGTCTATAAAATAGCCCAGAATGTGCATTGTTCCCTTGGCGCATTCAGCGCTGAACTCTATTCCAGGAACAGCCTCCAAGGGAGTTTCCTTAGCTGCTTTAAGAAAATGTGAAATGCCGCTAACGGTATCGTGGTCTGTAAGCGCAAGTGCTTTCAGCCCGACTTCATTGGCCATTGAGACCAATTCTTCCGGAGTATTACTACCGTCTGAATAAACTGAATGTGAATGTAGATCGATCATGAAAAATTCCGTTTCTAATTAGCAATGTATCATACGCACCTCTCTGGAGGTCTCCAAACTATTACTACCATTAACGATATTGCTTAGAAAATCGTATTTGGGTTGCGCAGCATGGTCTGGATTCGTAAAGTGCCCTCGTTTTTAGAATTATTAACTTTAGGAGATAAAATGACCCCAGCAGCTACCAAAATTGAACTTCCAGGTATTGAAAAATTTAAGTCCGGCAAGGTTCGCGAAGTCTACGACCTCGGCGACCAGTACCTTTTTGTTGCCTCTGACCGTATTTCAGCATTCGATGTCATTCTGCCCAACGGAATCCCGAATAAAGGTCAAGTTTTGAACATGATTTCAAAATTCTGGTTCGATCGGACCGGAGACGTAGTTAAAAACCATCTCATTTCCACCGACGTTGAAGATTTTCCAGCTGAACTGCAGGAACATAAAGAACTGCTAAAGGGCCGTTCCATGCTCGTTAAAAAAGCAGAATTGCTTCCTGTTGAGTGCATTGTTCGCGGCTACCTGATCGGCTCCGGCTGGAAGGAATATCAGAAGTCCGGCACCATCGGTGGCATGCCGCTTCGCGCGGGCTACGAAATGGCCGGAAAACTTGACGAACCGATTTTCACGCCATCCACCAAACCAGAGGAAGGTCACGACGAAAATATTTCTTTCGATCAAATGAAGGAAATCGTGGGCGAAGAACTAGGCAACAAGCTGCATGATATCAGCCTCAAGCTCTATGAAACCGCAGCGGATTATGCCCTGACTAAAGGTATCATCATTGCCGATACCAAATTTGAGTTCGGCATGATTGGCGACGAGCTGATCCTGATCGACGAAGTGCTTACGCCCGACAGCTCTCGCTTTTGGCCAGCCGATACCTACAAGCCGGGTTCTTCCCCCTTCTCGTTCGACAAACAGTTTGTCCGCGACTATCTCGAAACCCTCGACTGGGACAAAACATATCCCGGCCCGAGCGTTCCGAACGAAGTTCTGATGCAAAGCCGCGATAAATATCTGGAAGCCTACAAGCTTCTAACAGGTGAAGAGCTCGAAGTCTAAATAGAATCATCCACAGATTACACCGATTGCTCAGATTAGATCCGTGTAATCTGTGAACTCTGTGGATTTATATGAACGCCTTTCTAGAAAGTTATCTGGATTATATTTCGCTGGAGCGCGGATTGAGCATCAATACGCGCAAGGCGTATGCCGATGATCTGGGCCAGTTTCTGAGCTTTTTCGATCAGAAAGGCGTTACTTCCCTCAGTCAGGTAAGCCGGAAGCAGATTCTGGATCACCTGATGGCCATGAAAGCCAAGGGCATGTCGACCAATTCGATATCCCGGCACCTGGTTTCCATAAAAGTTTTCTTCCGCTATCTCCAGCAAGAAGGCCTGCTCGATAAAAATGTCACGGACACCATGGATTCTCCAAAACTATGGAAAATCCTGCCGGACACCCTCTCTGAAAAAGAAGTCGATCTTTTGCTGAAAGCACCCGATATGCGAAAACCACTAGGCGTGCGCGATCGGGCCATTTTGGAAATGTTCTATGCCTCCGGACTGCGCGTATCTGAACTGGCCAACCTCAGACTTTCCGACCTACATATCGACGACGGTTATATCCGCGTAATTGGTAAAGGCCGCAAAGAACGTGTCATTCCCGTTGCTCAAGGCTCTTCAAATATTCTGGAATGTTACCTCGAAGAGGTGCGACCCATGCTCTGCGAAAACCAACAGGTTTTAAATGTGTTTGTCACCAAACAAGAATCTGGCCTTTGTCGTCAACGGCTTTGGCAGATTATAAAGAAATATACCAAAGATGCCGGCATCATGAAAAATGTGACGCCGCATACCCTGCGTCATTCCTTTGCCAGCCACCTACTGCAGAACGGCGCCCCACTCCGCGTCATTCAGGAATTGCTCGGCCATGCCGATATTGCCACTACCCAGATCTATACTCACATCGACCCCAACCGCCTCAAATCCATCCACGAGCAATTCCACCCTCGGGCATAGGATATTTGAATATTATTCAGCTGTCCTACAATTAAGGTTTCGGGCTTCCATTCTTCGCTTCTTCCATTATTCTTTCCGAACGTTAAAATATTTTCGGGTCACTTTCGTTTAACATAGGTTGCTATGGCGCATTTTAAATATATAGGCAGGTCGAGAAAGGGTGAGCGCGTTGAGGGCGTCGTTGATTCCAATGATCGCGCGGGGGCCGTTCGCATTATTGAATCCTTGGGGCACGTTCCTGTTTCGGTGAATGAAACCACTAAAACCGTCAATCAAGACGGTGATGGTGAAACGAAAAAACGTTTTAACTTTGATCTGGGATTTCAACGTAAACCAAAAATGAAACTGCAGGATCTTCTACTGTTTTCCCGTGAGCTTTCGGATCTCGTGGCTTCCGGCATGACGATCGGTCGCGCATTGCATACCCTTTCCGCCCGTAAGGATGAAAGTGCCGTAGGTCAAATTATCGTTACCTTGCGTGATGAAATTGTTCAGGGCACCTCGCTTTCCGATGCGCTGGAGCTTTATCCAGAAACGTTTTCATCACTATATGTCAATCTGGTTCGAGCCGGTGAAGCCAGCGGAAATCTGCCTTTGGCGCTGGAAAACGTCTGCATTCACTATGAACGTGTACAGGATGCCCGCAGTAAAGTATTTTCAGCCTTAGTTTATCCAGCCATTGTAATGATTGTGGGTGGAATTGCCGTGATCGGCCTCATGATTTTTATTGTACCTAAATTTGCTAATACATTCGATGAAATGGGTGCGACCCTGCCGAAACCGACTCTGGCACTTATGAGCATCAGTAATTTTGTTACCCGATACGGATTAATTCTGGTCGGTTTAATTACGGCGGGAGTTATCTTCCTTAAAAAATGGGTAAAGCACGGAAACGGCCAGCAGATATGGCACAGGGTACAGCTTAAGATTCCAATCATGGGAGCCGTAATTACCACCAATGCGTACGCCCATTTTGCGCGGACATTCGGAACGCTGCTTCAGAATGGAGTCTCTATTCTTCCGGCACTGGGCATTGTTCAAAAGACCATCGATAACGTGATTATATCGGAAGAAGTCGGTAATGCGCAGGCCCGCGTTACAGACGGCGCGAGTATTTCCAAACCATTGGCTCAGGGAAAAGTATTTCCCAGGCTAATGATTGATATGCTGGCCGTTGGCGAAGAAACCGGCGATATGGCCGGCGCTCTGACTCATATTACCCGACGCTACGACACCGAACTGGACCGACTCGTTCGCACCTGTACAACGGTATTGGAACCCTTGCTGATTGTATTGGTTGCCATTGTCGTTGGCGGCATTGCAGTTTGCCTGCTTTTACCCGTATTAACGCTTACTGACTCACTACATGTTTAACCATTGCTAAGGAGAGCACCATGGAAAATAAAAAACAGGATAAACACTTAAGCAAACGTTCAGGTTTCACCCTGATTGAAATCATTCTGGTGGTCGTCATTATTGGCATCCTGGCCGGTATCGGTATTCCAAGACTTGGAGGCCAATCCGATAAGGCAAAAATTGGTCAGGCTCAAGGAAATATTAGTTCACTAGGCATGGCTATCCGTGAATATGAAATCATCAATGGCGATTATCCGTCCAGCTTAGATGGCTTACTCGACGAATCTAAAGGTGGTCCGTTCCTTGAAAAGAAAGTCATCCCGAAAGATCCCTGGGGAAGTTCGTATATCTATGCCGCTCCCGGATCACATAACAACCATACGTTCGACCTGTCCTGTACCTCTAAAAAAGGCAAGATCATTAATAACTGGGAATAATTAAGCAATCGAAAGCTCTTACCTATTCTCCATGATTAAAACTAAACCATCACGAAGTCGCACTTCCGGATTTACCTTAATTGAAGTGATACTCGTGCTCGTGGTCGTCGTGATTATCTCGGGTATATCTGTTCCTTACTTTGCCGGCTCGTACCGGGGGATGAAATTAAAATCCTCTTCGCGCACCATCAACCGTATGGCCCGATATGCCCGTAGCATGGCTATTATGCGGGAAACAACGCTGACGGTTGCTCTGAACCACGAAACCATGGAAGTCTTCCTCGGCGGGGTTCCGGCCACGCCCACGAATGAAGCGGATGGTGAGCTGGATCAGGATGTCCTCAAACGCTTGGGTTACACTGACGATGATGGCGAAGGAGGTTCCAATTCGGCGGGAATTGATAAAGAAGTCCATCACTTTCTTCCCGAAGGCTTAACCGTGCGTGATTTTGATAAAGACTGGACGGATGAAGATGAAGAATATCCTGAGTTTTATCGGATCAATTTTTTCCCGAATGGCCAATGCGACTGGTTCACTTTAGAGATTGAGGACAAGCGCGGAATGGGCGTGCGTCTGGAAAACGATCCGATCTCCGGAAAAATAACTTTCGAATTCACGCAATAGATCTGAATTCAAGCCGTTCTACTTCCAGTTAAAGAAACGTTACGCATTACTCGTTAAGATTATGGATATACAGGATACCGATTGCATAAAAGCCTACCTGGACGGCGACTCCAATGCGCTGGAGCCGATGGTAGAAAAGTACAAGCGTCCCCTATATTCTTTTATCTTAAAAATGACGGAAGGTCGGGAAGACGCCGATGAAGTCTTCCAGGAAACCTGGTTTCGGGCGCTAAAAAACATTCATAAATTTCAGCATAAAAACTTTCTCAACTGGCTCTTCCGGATTGCCCATAATCTGATAATCGACCGCGCGCGCCGTAATAAAAAGAATGTTTCCATGCAAAGCAGCATGGGCGGGGATGACGGCGATAACACGCTTGAAGATCATTTGGCGGCTCCAGGGATCTCCCCGGCCGAAGAATCAGGTGGAACTATGCTGGGAACAGAGATCGAAAAGGCGGTAGAAACGCTATCGCCCGATCAGAAGGAGGTGTTTCTTTTACGTATGTATGGCAACACATCCTTTAAGGAAATTGCCAAATTACAAAAGTGCTCAATCAATACTTGTCTAGCTCGGATGCAATATGCATTGACCAAGTTACGTTCTATATTAAGGGACGAATATGAAGAGCTACAGGAGGCCATGTCATGAAATGCCAAGATGCAGAACATTTAATACTTTTACAGGATTCCGGCGAAATGGCCGAAGCAAAGGCAAGTCCCCTTGCTGCGCACCTGCACGACTGTGATCCGTGCCAGCAATTTCAGCATGCAATGTTTGAATCGAAGAATGCATTTGACGCATTGGATGATCCGAATTCAAAACTGATTCAGGATATTCTAATAGAAGCTCGCTTGCAGGCTCCCGAAAAGAAAAAATCCAAAATCATCCTGTTCCGCCCGGCATGGGCCGCTGCGGCATGCCTGCTGATTGGACTGGGAATTTTCTTCACGAATTTAAGCCCGAACAAAGTCGGCATGGAGCTCATGGTTACCGACACACAAATGCTGAAGTCATCGGATCAAATGGCGAGTGTCATGTACGACGGCATATCGGATGACGATATGGCCTTTAACTTTCTCATGACCTATGAGGATACATACGCATCGCTTTAATCACAAAGGGCACGAAGCTGAAACCTTCGTGTCTTTAACTTTATTTAAGCCGTTCTTTCAGTTCGCTCAGTGAGTTAATCGGCCTTTCGCAGGCAAAGTTACGGCAGATATAAACCGTTGTTTTCCCGTCAATCATTCCCTGATCTTTCGTGAACTCTGCCAACGCTTCAATTTGTTTGCTGTCGGCATCCTTGAGCAGCACGACCTTCCCTGGGTTATAAACGCCGTTTATATAATTGAGTATTTCCTGAGTTTCCGAGCTCTCCCGATCACCGACAACCACGACCTCAATTGTTTCACCCTCAGCAAACTGCAATGCAATCAAGGCCTGTGAAAAATTAGAAGGCGAGAGCTCGAACATTCCACCGAATGCTTTACTAGTCTGCGTAGCCTGTTCCTCCAACTCAGAACGACCGGTCAGGCGCGCGAGTTTTAGCAGATTTAAAAGCTGGACCGAATTTCCCGATGGAATTGCACCATCATATAATTCTTTCGGACGAACAATCAGTTGTTCCGCATCATCAGCCGTCATGAAATATCCGCCGCCGGATTCATCAACAAACGACGCCGTTAAGATCTCATTATACTTTAACGCGGCTTCTAGATAACGAGCTTCAAAGGTTGTTTCATAGAGTTCGATCAGCCCAAAGATCATGAAGGCATAATCTTCCAAATTACCCTGAACCAGCTTATGACCTTCGCGCCAGCGATGCCATAGCTCCCCATCTTCACGAGTCATTTCTGATTCAACAAACGCATTGGCCTTAACCGCAGCCTGAACATACTGACCTTCATTAAAGGCGCGACCGGCTTTTGCAAAGGCGGCCATCATCAGTCCGTTCCAATCCGCCAGCACCTTAGTGTCCTTAAGGGGATGAATTCGCTTTTCCCGAACACCGAACAGCTTCTTCCGTGACGCGGAAATCCGTTCCGCGTCTTCAGCGGAGAGTAAGTCGGAAAGATGCGGTATGCTTAACCCGTTCATCTTACCAGTGGATTCATCACGAAAGTTACCCTGCTCCACCATATTCCAGGTAGCCGATACAAATTTTGTTTCGTCGCCCAGAACAGATTCCAATTCTTTGGTATTCCAAATATAGAATAAACCTTCTTCACCTTCAGAATCCGCATCTTCGGCAGAATAGAACCCGCCGCCTTCCGTGGTCATGTCCCTAGTTACATATTCCAGAATCTCTTCAGTCACCTGACGGTAAAGCGGATTTTCAGTCAGCTCATAGGCTTCGGTATAGGCAATAGCCAATAGCGCTTGGTCGTAGAGCATTTTTTCAAAATGTGGTAGGAGCCAATCCGTGTCGGTCGAATAACGGTGAAAACCAAAACCGACCTGATCAAAAATGCCGCCTTTCCGCATTTCCTTCAAGGTGTGTTCAACGGCTTTAATTCCAGACTCGCCGCCCTGACGCAATAAAAAGACTAAACGATGCGGAGTCGGAAACTTTGGCCGAAGACCAAATCCGCCTTTACGAGGATCGTACTGCCCCATTAATTCTGTGTGCCCTTCAGCAATCAGTCTTGCTGCATTCAGATCCGTTCCAGTACCCTGTAAATTTTGCTTTTCAAGCACTCTGGTAATCTGTCCGGCTGATTCCAATACCTTTTCCCGTTGCTTGTACCAAGCCTGAGAAATACGAGGTAACAGCTGCTTCATACCGATCCGCCCGTGGCGCTGATCCGGCGGAATATAGGTGGCCGCATGAAACGGTTCTTTATCCGATGTCATAAAAATGGTGAGCGGCCAGCCACCGGAACCCGTCATCATCTGACATACCGTCATATATATATTGTCTATATCCGGTCGTTCTTCGCGATCCACCTTAATGCAGATAAAGAGTTCATTCATCAAATCCGCGACTTCTTCATTCTCAAATGATTCGTGTTCCATCACGTGGCACCAGTGGCAGGTGGCATAACCAATCGAGAGGAAGATAGGCTTGTCCTGCTTCTTTGCGGCTTCGAATGCTTCTTCGCCCCAAGGATACCAATCAACCGGATTATGCGCATGCTGAAGCAGATAAGGGCTTTTTTCCTGGGATAAACGGTTCGTAAAAGAATGCATTTCATTATCCTTATGCGGATTTTCTGCAAATACTCCTGCCAGAAAAATAATGGTCATTAAAAGTGTCAGGGCGTGTATTTTCATTTAGTTCCTCAAGTCGGAATAATATGGGACTATTAAGGTTTTATATCGAGCCGAGTTTTCGGTTATTTTATTTTCTGCAAAAAGCTCCATTTCGTGTACTTAGGACTTGCGCCACACCCGTCTCATCCGTATATTTCGCCGCTTAATTAACCGGATGTCCCGGTTAGAAGCGAAGGCCACCTGCTACCTCGGGTGTGTCAAAGCGGATTGTTTAATAAATAGAGTAAACTATAAGGAGAGGTAAAATGGCTGAGTCATTCACTAAGACTATTGCTGTACAGGATCTGTTGGACGCAGGTCTACATTTCGGTCACCAGACCAAACGTTGGAACCCAAAAATGAAGCGCTATATTCATGGTGCTAAAAATGGGATCTACATTATCGACCTAAACAAAACGCTCTCACAGCTTCAGCTGGCACAGACGTTTGTTAACGACGTTGTGATGCGCGGTGAAAAAATTCTTTTCGTTGGCACGAAGAAACAAGCTCGTGAAATTTTCCAGAACACGGCTGAAGACACCAACCAGCCTTACGTGATCCATCGCTGGCTCGGCGGCATGCTGACCAATAACAAAACCATCCGTTCTTCAGTTGCGCGTATGCGTGAACTCCAGAAAATGGAAAGAGACGGAACCATGGACAAGTTGTTGAAGAAGGAAGTTTCCGTTCTTCGCCGCGAGCTCAATAAACTCGAACGCAACCTGATGGGTATTGCCGACATGGAAAAGAAACCGGGCGCCCTCTTTGTGGTCGACCTGAAACGTGAGCATTTGGCACTGGCTGAAGCCAAACGTCTGAACATTCCGATCGTGGCTCTTGTTGATACCAACGCTGATCCTGATCTCGTTGATTACCCAATCCCAGGCAACGACGATTCCCTTCGTTCTGTTGGCCTGATT
>JADGFE010000043.1 GCA_016744085.1 Kiritimatiellales bacterium
TTCGGTAGCCCCGAGTCAGGCCAGACTAGCGCCGTCATCTACAGCCTCATCGAGACCTGCCGCAAGCTCGGCATCAATCCATCCGACTACCTTCGCGAAGTTCTCGAAACCCTGCCGACGATGAAACAGGCGGAGGCTGCCAGTTGGACGCCAGCTCAGTGGAAAACATCCCGCGAAACTCAGAACGCGTAGTCCTGTCAAGGCGGTCGCCGAAGAGGCGTATACGATCCAGCTTTCCTTGTAGCCCTTGGAGTTTTTCTTGGTGCCGACTGCGCAGTCCTTGGGTAGCTCCCGAAGGGCGAATAGTTCGAAGGCCCGCGAAAACACGCTTTCATGCGGGATCCCGGAAACACTGTTCCAGCCGCACAGCCGCCGGAGGCTGGGGCTGGATGAAACGTAGTCGATGAGGCCGCGCGTGGTCGGGATATTCCAGACCGCCTTAGCGATGAAGGCCCGGGCCAGCGCTACGCGGCTGTGCGGCGGGCGACCGGTTCCGCACCAGGCTTGACCGGCAAGGAAGGGCTGAATCTCGACGAGTTCGAGAATGCGCACAAATTGCTTCCTTCCCACCCCGCTGTCACCAGCGCCGCAGTTGCGATTCGGATTAACTTCCCCTCGAACGGGGTGTTATCGACCTCTTTCAGTTGATCGGGTTTGACGGCTTTGCCGGACAAACAAAAAGCCGGAAAGGTATTACCTTCTCCGGCTTCACTTGGATCTGTTTTCGTTAGACTAGTCGACGCGATGTGTAACTTCCACAAGGTGGTAGCCAAACTGCGTCTTGACCGACCCCTGTACTTCGCCAACAGGTGCGCTGAAAACGACTTCGTCGAATTCCTTAACCATCTGCCCGGGACCGAATGTACCCAGAGCACCGCCCTGTGCACCCGAAGGACAGCTGGAATGCGCTGCCGCAAGTTCTGCAAAATCCGCGCCTTCTGCAATCTGTTTTTTAAGATCGCTGCAAGCGTCTTCCGTCGATACCAAAATATGCCGTGCTGCTGCTTGTGCCATGTTCTTTCTCCTTAAGGGTTAAAACAAAGTAGAATGCGGATCGGGCTTCAGTTTCGCAAGCCGATCCGCACTTTTTTCGTTGGACTACTTCTTCCGTTGCTTGAGTTGCTGTGCACCGCCCAGCTCGGCAAATCCGGTTTTTTCCAGATCAGTCCACAGCGTGCCTTCGCCTGCATGGATAATATTAAGTTTAACCTGCGGATTGAGCGTATCAGCAAAAATCCACTGCGCATACGCAACCGGATCACCGAATGCCGCCGTCTTAAGCTGAAGCCCGTTAGCCTTTTCTCCTTCTACTTTTTCTGTGAATGCCGCTGCGGCTTCACCCAACACACGTACTTTATCGGCTGATATGGCAGCGGTCAGCTTTTTGATTTCCGCCGCCTTCTTCAGGGTTTCCGCCTGAATGATGGCAACCTGCTTATCCAGATCCGCCGCAATTTCGGCCTTCAGCTTTTCCGTCTCCTGCATCACCTGCTCACCTCGCTGATTAATTAGGGATAGCTCGGTATTCAGCTCTGCTTCTTTACGGGCCGTGTTCTGCCGCTCTTTATTGGTGAGGTCCTGCTCAATCGCCACACTGGCCTGCTGGATCGGTGCACGGATTTCGTCGGGCACTTCTACATGCCGGATCAGCGCGTTGTAAACCTTGATGCTCTTGGCGCCCAAGGTCTGTTCCAGCGAAACGGTAAGATCATCCTGAAACTTTTCACGCCCTTCGCCCACAATGAAATCCTTCGCTCGGTATTCGGAACCCTTATTACGCGAGATCGAGGTAATCTGTGGCATAATGATTTTATCAACCACTGCGGGTAAATCGCCATAACGGCGGTAAATTCCGGCAATATCGCTCGGGTCCAGCTCGAACTCAACCGTCATATCAAGGCTGATCTCAAAACCGTCGCGCGACGGAAAGCTGACCAGCTCCATCAGATTCATTTCGCCTTCGGCCATCGCCGCATGATCCGCTTCGCGCACCCGCTTTCCTACCCTGAAATCCACCGGTTGCCCACGCCTCGAAGGAGCAGCTGTTTTCCGGCTGCGGCTGAAATAATCCGCGCGTTTTTCCTCCTGCTTTTGGAGTACATTCGCCTGAAGTACATTCAACGCCTGATTCTGTCCCAGCTGACGCGCTTTGGTTACCACCTTGCTTCCGCCTTCACCCAGCAACGAAACCTGGTTAATGCCGATTTCCAGCACGTCTACCTTATATTCCTTGGCGTTAACGTAATAGAGTCCCGGCTGAAGAACATCTTTTCGAACGCCCTTTTGCTCGTCATTGGCAAACTGGCCGCTTGGCGCCTGTTCTCCGGACAGCGAAGTAATCACCCCAGCATAACCAATTGGAATACTGATGGCATCGACAATTTCAATGTTGTAGCCATACGGGTTCATCCGGTATTTCCCCGGTCCCAGCACGCTGCGCCAAATACCCTTCTGTCCGCGCTCGGCAATAAACTCTCCAGTCGGCAGCTTTTCTCCAACCTTCGAGGTCACGATACCTACCTTGCCGGGCTCAATGATGACCGCAGGAACTATTCTACGCTCATAAAAGATCGGGTTAAGGAAGTGCCGGCCCTCGCCGAGTGGTTCTTCACGGATACCTTTCTGGCCTTCGCGCGCCAAGATCTGTCCGGCATCGAGCACATCGCCGTTTTTGGCCGTGATGATAGCCATTTCATTCGGTCCCACGTAGAGGCGGCAAAAGCCCCATTGCCAGCAGATGGTCAGAACGATCACGATCACAATAATTGAAAGAATGAATTTTATAATATTTTTCACTTTGCACCTCCTTTCGCCGGAGCAAATGAGTCGAAGACCTGACCAATACCTTTGTCATCTGAACTGAGTACAGATGTAATATTGGGGGATATCTTTTCGTAGAGTGTATAGCGAGCGAATGCTTCACCACCACCCAAAGCTGAAACCCGGTTTGCCAAAACAGACGCTTCTGCCTCGTTCTTTGCCTTGATGGCATCCTTTTCACCGTCGGCCATTAAAATGACGGCTTCCGCTTGGAAGAGCGCGGCCTCGTACTCGACCTTCGCCACATCCAATTCCTTCTGCGCCGAAATCAGCCTAACGCTTTGATCCTGCTCGGCGTCAATAATGGCACGGATACGTTTCGTATCGGCCTCCACCTTTTCACGGTTCTGGATCGCGAGCATTTCCTGTTTGGTCAACTCGGCTTTCGATTTGGCCTGCACAATCTGCTGCTCATATTTGGCAGCATCCTGCACCGCCAATTCACGATCGCGGTTAATACTGGCAATTTCGTCGGGAACGATAATCTTGCGCACCAGTACCGATTTAATATCCACGCCCCAGCCTTTCGACTTGGCACGCAGATGAGATTCCAGATCGCTTTGGAACTTCTGACGCGTTTCCCCGACAATAAAATTAACAGCCGGATGTTTGCTTCCCTCGATCCGACTGAAGCCACGGGCCCGCGGAAGAATCAGCTTCTTAATAATGTCATCCATATCCCCAACCCGATGCGTCAGGAAAGCAGACTCTTCGCGCTGAATACCGAATTCAATCGTTCCCTCAACGGTAACGGTAAAGCCATCCATCGTCAGAAAGTTAATTACGTCTGCGCCGGACATCTCAAAGCGTTGACTCCGCAGATTAACCTCAACCGTATTGTAAATGTAGGGATTGAGATAATAGGTACCCGGATCCAGCACACGACTCAGCACGCCTTTCAGCCCTTCCTCCACCATGAACGTATTGCGATCCACTTCCGGCACTTCGCTGTTAAGCACATCCTTACCGGTCAGAGCCGTCATGACCCCCACATGGCCGGGACGAATGTTGATGGCATCAAATAGCGCCACGTTATAGGCATAAGGATTAATGCGTTGTTTACCCGGCCGCAGGATTTCCTGCACGATTCCTCGCTGATTGTCAGCCGCAATGATTTTCCCCGGAGGAAGCTCAGCGCCATACAGACGAGTCATTACACCCAGCTTGCCGGCAGGTACGTCGAGGATTCGTTGTATTTTCCAGCTCCATGTATAGGGATTTCGGAAGTAACGGCCCTCAGAAAGTACGTCGAGTTGGATGCCCTTTTGCTTTTCTTCCAAAGCGATAACCTGACCAGCAGGAAGGTTGTCGCCCGTCTTACGAATCAGTACCGCAATCTCGCCGGCACCCGGCTCGATCCGGCAGAAAAACCAGAAAAAAATCAGTCCCGCAGCAAGGGCAAATACCGCCAAAATCGGAATTGAAGTTAATAGCGGAAGGTTTAACTGCACCTTCGGCGGTTCGAAGTCTACTTGATTACTCATACCCTTCTCTCCTGTTGTTTTTGTGTCACAATCAGAAGGTAACACCCGCATGAAATCCGACCACTACTAAATACTCCGAAAATTATAATCAGCGTGATGCATGACAATTGAGGCGTGATGGAGTTTACGTGGATTGGCACTCACGCCTCATTCGTCACGCTTCACGTTTAGCATTGAGCAGTCAGAGCGACTTTGCTAAGAATTTCGGCTCTATTGACCTATTTTAAAAAGGAAAAATATCATGGCCATACATCCAGAAGCTGGAAAACCCGTTACCAAAGAAAGTTTGACCGATGTTGCTGAGCTCGTCAGCCTCTACTATGAAACGCAGCCCGATGTGACAAACCCCGACGAAAAGGTGGCATTCGGCACCTCTGGTCATCGCGGCAGCTCGCTTAAGAAAAGCTTTACCGAAGATCACATTATGGCCATCTCTCAAGCCATTTGTGAATATCGCGCTGAACAGGGTATTACCGGTCCGCTCTTCATGGGTAAAGACACGCACGCCCTTTCCATCCCCGCCGAAAAGACCGCCTTGCAGGTTTTTGCAGCTAACGGCGTGACCGTAATGATCGACGAAGACGGCGGCTACACCCCGACACCGGTTATCTCCCACGCCATCCTTGCTTATAATAAAGATAAGAGCGAAGGCCTTGCTGATGGCGTAGTCATTACCCCGTCCCACAATCCGCCTGACAATGGCGGATTTAAATATAATCCTCCGAATGGCGGCCCGGCCGATACCGATGCCACCGGATGGATTGCCGAGCGCGCCAACGACCTGATGGCCGAAAACAACGATGAAGTGGAAAGTCTCTACTATCCTGATGCCCTCGCCGCCGACACCACCGTGGCCTACGACTTCATCACGCCCTACGTCGAAGATCTCTGCAATGTGGTCGACATGGAGGCCATTAAAAAGGCCGGCCTGAAAATCTGCGCCGATGCCATGGGCGGATCCGGCTTGCGTTACTGGAGGCCGATTGCTGAAAAATATGGTCTGGATCTAACCATCCGCAACAACACCGTCGATTACACCTTCAGCTTCATGACCGTCGACCGCGATGGGAAAGTACGCATGGATTGCTCTTCGCCTTATGCCATGGCCAGCCTCGTTGCGCTGAAGGATGATTTCGACATCGCCTTTGGTAATGACCCTGATTATGACCGCCACGGCATTGTTACCAAATCCGCCGGCCTACTGAACCCGAACCACTATTTGGCCGTTGCGATCAACTACCTCTACAGTAACCGCACCGGATGGAATAAGGATGCCGCCGTCGGCAAGACCTTGGTCTCCTCTTCCATGATCGACCGCGTTGCCGCCGACCTCGGCCGCAACCTGCAAGAAGTGCCGGTTGGCTTTAAATGGTTCGTGAATGGTCTCGTTGACGGCTCATACGGGTTCGGCGGAGAAGAATCTGCAGGGGCCTCTTTCCTTCGCAAAGACGGAACCGTTTGGACCACCGACAAAGACGGCATCATTCTTTGCCTGCTAGCCTGCGAAATTCTCGCCGTAACCGGTAAAGATCCCGGCGAGCATTATGCAGAATTGACGGCCAAGTTCGGAGCACCCGTTTATGACCGTGTCGACGCCCCAGCTAACCGCGAAGAGAAAGCCAAACTGGCTGCTCTCTCACCGGATCAGGTGACCGCCGAAACACTCGCTGGCGAAACGATCAATGCTAAGCTGACGAACGCTCCCGCCAACGGGGCAGCCATCGGCGGGTTGAAGGTCTGCACCGAAAACGGATGGTTCGCCGCCCGTCCTTCCGGCACCGAAGACGTCTATAAAATCTATGCGGAAAGCTTCAAAGGCGAAGATCACTTGCGCCAGATTCAGAGCGAAGCGAGAGAAATTGTAAACGCCGCACTGGCATAACGCGAGCGTGATGATTGAAACGTGAGGCGTGATTTTTCTGATCACGTTTCACGACTCACTCATCACTTTTCATTCCCATGGGTCGTAAAAAAAAATTCAGCAAGAAGACGAAGGGCAGTTCCGGCCAAAACCGTGCTGAAACCGAAACCTTTCTCAAAAAGAACCGTTCAAAGCCCGACGTCATCGAAACGGCCAGCGGACTGCAATACACCATCAAAGATCCTGGCACCGGGAAAAGCCCCGATGAATGGAGCACGATCGAAGTTAACCAGCGCATTTTGCTGGTGAATGGTACCGTCATTAAAGACACCTACCACGGAACGCAAACCGATATTTTCACCATGGCCGAAGCCATCGACGGTTTGAAAGAAGGCCTGCCGCTGATGAAAGAAGGCGGTAAGTTTCGCTTCGTCGTCCCGCCTGATCTAGCCTGGGGCAAACGCGGTGCCGGCGATAAGATTGGCCCCTATGCCGCCCTCATCTTTGATATCCGGTTGGAAAAAGTGATCGACTAGCGCATCGAGGCTCCTTCCGAGCCATGCGCACAAAAAGGTTCGGCCGGAGCCTCACCCTCCAATCTCTTAATGATTACTTGCTTCCCCGGCGCCGCTGGGGATATGGATATTTTCAACCATGTCCTGTACTTCCTGCGGGGGAGCAGGTGTAAATTTGCTGACGGCAAAGGCAACGGAAAAGTTAATCAGCATGCCAACAAAACCGATGCCTTCGGGCGTGATACCGAGGAAGTAGTGTTCTTTGATTCCGCCGAGGAATTGGAAGTAAATGATGTAGCCGATCGTGAAGGTGATACCGCATAGCATTCCGGCGATGGCCCCTTCTTTATTCATGCGTTTGGAAAAGATCCCGATCAGCAAGGTTGGAAAGAAGGACGACGCCGCGAGTCCGAAGGCAAAGGCCACCGTCTTGGCGATGAAGGCGGAGGGCGGATTGATTCCGAAATAAGCGGCAACGACCAATGCCACGAACGAAGCAAACCGCGCATAAGTCATCTCTTCTTTATCACTGAGTCCCGGCTTCACAATTTTTTTCATGAGGTCGTGCGAGATGGACGTTGAAAGCACCAACAGCAAACCGGCGGCCGTGGAAAGTGCGGCCGCAATACAACCGGCCATGAGCAAGGCAATCACCCACATGGGAAGTCCAGCCATATGCGGATTGGCCATGACCATAATATCATTGCCGAACCAGAGTTCATTGGGATTGGTCTCATCGGCCTTGTTGGCGAGCAGCCTTTCTCCGTTCACACCAACTCGTTGCTTTTCCGGGGCATCATACGCGGGATAGGCTGGAGCCTTTCCTTGAAACACAGAGCTGGTGCCGGCGGCAGATCTGGCGGGGCCGAAATACTGAATCTTTCCATCGCCGTTTTTATCCACCCAGGCCATCTGTCCCGTACTTTCGAAGTCGCGGAACCATGTCGGCGTTTCGGCATACGGAGTTTCGTGCAGCTTCTCAATAAGGTTTACCCGCGAAAAAGCGCCAATTGCCGGAGCGGTTAGATAGATTACGGCGATAAACAAGAGCGTCCAACAGGCCGATTTCCGCACGGCACCTACATTTTTAACAGTAAAGAAACGGACAATCACATGCGGCAGTCCTGCCGTGCCGCACATTAGTGCCGCCGTAATGCAGAACATATTAATCTTCGACATTTTACCGGAGGTGTATTCCTGAAAACCGAGCTCGATATTAATGTTGTTCAGCTTTTCTAAAAACGGCACCGGCGAATGTCCGGCGGTATATTCTCCGACGAGACCCAGTTGGGGAATAAAGTTTCCGGTCAGTGCAATCGCAATAAAGATGGCCGGAATCGTGTAGGCGAATGCCATCACGCTGTATTGCGCCACTTGCGTATACGTAATCCCTTTCATCCCGCCCAGTCCCGCATAAAAGAAAACAATGGCTGCACCAATGAGTACGCCGGCCGGAATGCCGATTCCAAACAGCTGGGAAAATACCACGCCCACCCCGCGCATCTGCCCCATGATATAGGTCATGCAGATAAAGATGGCGCAAACCACTGCCACGCCGCGGG
Organism: Kiritimatiellales bacterium; assembly: GCA_016744085.1. Classification (GTDB taxonomy): domain Bacteria; phylum Verrucomicrobiota; class Kiritimatiellia; order Kiritimatiellales; family Pontiellaceae; genus Pontiella. The sequence goes on from JADGFE010000043.1 coordinate 8,243, forward strand.
CTACTTTCGAGTAATAGCGGTCACCAATAAAATCCGGCACGGTGGCTTTGCCAAACTTTCTCAGGTACGGAACCATCAGGATCGTCAGCAACACAAAGCCACCGGTCCAGCCCATAAGAAAGCGCGAGGCATCATATCCGCTCAGCGCAACCGTGCCGGCCATCGAGATAAAGGTGGCCGCAGACATCCAGTCAGCCGCAGTGGCCATGCCATTGGCGAATGGCGAAACCCCGCCGCCAGCCGTATAATATTCCTTGGTCGATCCTGCCCGCGATTTTATCGCAATGCCGATATAAAGTACGAAGGAGAGACCGATAAAAATGAAGTTGAGTGTATCCTGAGTCATATTCATTCCTCCTTAGTCCTCTTCCGAGTAACCATGCTTGGCATCAAGAAGGTTCATGAGAGCAGCATACACTACCAGAATACAGACAAAGGTTATGATCGAGCCCTGCTGCGCCATCCAGAAACCCGCGGGGGCATTCCCAATCGGCGGAGCATTGGCATCGAGCCAATCACGGAACAGAATTCCGCAACCAAAGCTGACAAAAAACCAGATGGCTAAAAGGCTGAATACAATCTTAAGACACGTACGTTGGTAGGGTTTCTGGGAATCATTATTCATAACGCTGTATTTAAATTAAATCTCAATAAGAAAGCAAACTCGATTCTCTTTTTATTATCAATACCAATACATCTATCTCGATTAAATGTACTGGGATAGGTGACGAGCTTGGCAATTAACCTCTCCTTATACCAACACAACTATATGGGACAAAGCATGTTACACGAATCAGCTGCGAAGACGAAAAAGGGCGCTGCGTCCGATTGAAAGGCCAAACTTGGCATCAAGCTGTTCTGGTTTTATTGCGTTATCTATATGGGATTTATAGGCATCGCGGCATTCGCGACCGAATCCATTAAAATTCCGGTATCTTGCCGGCTGGATCGTCGCCCTCTTTGTGGTGGCTGAACCGATGAAACGTCTCGGAAAATATACCTTCACCGATGCATTGGATTCTAAGTTTAACTCTAATAGCCATTCAGATTGAAACGAAAGATATTGAAAATAACCGCATCGCGGTCGGATATTCTGGAAGAATAAGTAATTGGATACAGGCTCGCGATCACTGGAATTTCCAGAACTATGCAAAGGTCTTCAGCCTGGTTGATAAAAGCTTCACCGACAGACCCGGACGGGGTTATCTGGGGCGAAGTGGTCAACAACAGTGTAGAAAATTTGAAAATTGCTATTTTCGATGCCGATGCCTGGGATGTGGCAAATCTGACAGAAACCCGTGTTCAGGGGGACTTTGTTGAGGACAGTGCGGTGATCGGTTACTACCGGAACGAGCGTGACACGGGAGCAAAAATCATTGAAGCACCATTTTCGGGCGGATTGTGATGTCCCACCACGGCAACGATCCAGAGCGTTCCAGCCAACCTTCCATAGCTTGCTTTGCCTTCCCTCTCAGAGTAATTCTTTTCCATGAAAAGTTGCCTGCCCTTTTCAATACACTTTCCACGCCATCGAGCAAATAGCCGTTTCACGACTTTTCAAGACCCCCCTGTAGCGCTCGATGGGATTGTACTTGGACCAAGTTCGCCTCCAGCCCCGTGACATCCGAAAAATCGACGACCCGTTTGAGGAACTGCATCCGGTGCCCGCTACAATCCGGGTCGTTGTCGAGGTTGATGACCAAACGTTTTATTTTGGGGAAGAAATCCTTGCGATGCCCCCACCACGCTTCGAGCTCGTCGCCATGAATAATGATTAACCCTTACCCTGAAACTGATTACATCCAAACAAGAATCTGAAGGTCCTATTTTGAAAGACGTTTTTTAAAAAGTCCTTCCGAGGGGTTGTAAAGTCGCCCAGGTCGATAACCACACCGTGGCACTCTACTGCTTCGCTAATGGCAAGAAACGGATTGTTCACGCGTTCGTGCTGCCAAATATATGCGCGAAGTAGTCCGACATACCGAACGCGATACCGGTGGATGGATATCCGGCGATACGGCCTATATGTTGATCTCCTCCATGCCCGAAGTCGATATCAAGCCGTTCCTCCTGCCTGCCCAAGAAGCCTCTTTGATGGTACAGGCTCAAAACAGAGTGCCGGCTGTCGTTGCGACGACTCTGATCGAGTTCCCTTAGGTCAGCCTCTCAAGCACATCATACATGTCTTCGAAAAACCCACAAAAGGCACGCAATGTGCTACTTCTTTCCCCTTGACCCTCCCTGCCAATTTGTCACAGTGTCTACCGATTTAGATCTAATCATTTTTTAAGAAGGAAAGAGCAATATGTTGAACCGGGCTATGGGAATGTTTTCCAGCGATATTGGCATCGATTTGGGTACCGCAAACACATTGGTGTATGCGCGGGATCGTGGGATTGTTATTCGCGAGCCATCGGTTGTGGCGGTACAAGCCGGCACTAACCGGGTTCTTGCGGTGGGAGACGAAGCAAAACGAATGCTTGGACGTACCCCCGGAAATATTGTTGCGATCCGCCCTCTGAAAAGCGGGGTTATTGCAGACTTCGAAGTGACAGAAGCCATGCTCCGCTATTTTATCCAGAAGGTTCACAGCCGCAAAAGAATGGTACGACCACGGGTCGTGATTGCCGTGCCAAGCGGAATTACAGAAGTGGAAAAGCGCGCGGTGAAGGATTCCGCAATGCATGCGGGAGCGCGCGATGTATTTTTAATAGAAGAGCCGATGGCCGCAGCAATCGGGGTGGGACTGCCTGTACAGGAACCTGCCGGTAATATGATTGTAGATATTGGGGGAGGCACGACCGAGGTTGCCGTGATTTCCCTCGCCGGTATTGTTTACAGCCGGAGTGTGCGCGTTGGTGGCGACGAAATGGATGAGGCGATAATTCAGCACATAAAGCGGGAATACAATTTGTTGATTGGAGAGAGAACCGCCGAAGAAATTAAGATTACGATGGGATCCGCCCTAAGCTCTGGTGACGAAAATACCATGGAAGTGAAGGGACGGGATCTGGTAGCCGGGTTACCGCGGACACTGACGATCAGCTCAGAAGAAGTGCGCCAGGCTTTACAGGATCCAGTAAATGATATTGTTGAAGCCGTACGCGTTACGCTTGAGCGATGCCTGCCTGAACTGTCTGCCGATCTGGTGGATCGGGGCATGGTGCTCGCCGGTGGCGGGGCATTGCTGCGCGGGCTGGATATTATGATTTCAGAGAAAACCGGACTGCCGGTGCATATTGCGGATGATCCGCTAAGCGCTGTGGCAGAAGGTACTGGAATTGTCCTGCACGAAATTAATTTCCTTCGAAAAATGGCTGGCCCTAACGGCTAACCCTCCAACCTGATTTCCCTCGGCAACGTGCTGTTGCGCCTTATCCCTCCCGACTGGGACGGATGGTGTTGAGGAATAAAAAAATTATATACGCCGCAGCGATAGGTCTTGCGCTTATCGTGGTATTTGTTCCGTTTCCCTCCTTAACTCTTAAAGGTAAAGGCGCGGTTCGTGGCGTCATGGCGCCCGCAGAACGCGGAGCATCCAGCCTTTGGCAACGTTTATCCGAGGCCACGGCCGCCGTCCGCGGTATTGGCGGAGCCGTAGAAAAAAGCCGTGAACTCTCGCACGAGCTCGTCCGTATGCAATCCGAACTTAACCGACTTCGTGATGTCGAAAACGATAATATCCGACTCCAACGCGTACTTGATTTCAAAGAAGCCAGTAGCCATGACATGATTCCCTGCGACGTCGTCAGCCGAAACATCAGTGGCTGGTGGAATACGGTTCGGATCGGCAAGGGCTTAAAAGCTGGCATTCAGGAAAATCGAGCCGTAATTAGTCCCGACGGTCTGGTGGGCCGAACCACAGAGGTTGCAGCGCAAACCAGCGAAGTGCTCTTGCTTTCCGATCCTGCGTGCCGAGTCTCAGCAAAACTGGGCCGTATCAATGTTTTCGGCCTGGTACGCGGCACGGGTAGCACGCTCAAAGGGCATCCAAAAGCCCGAATGGAATTTATTAATAAGGATGCCGAAGTAAAAGTCGGCGACGAAGTCGTTACCTCCGGTTTGTCCAGCGCAGGAGGGGAATTTCCCAAAGGGGTGCATATCGGCTATGTAGAGAAGGTCTACCGCGATAAATCCGGCCTTTTTCAATACGCAGAAATTATTCCGCGCGCCACCGTCGGCCTCCTGGATTATGTCTTTGTGGTATCCGAAGCAGGAAAGGAGGCGAAATGAAAATTTTGAATTTAGAATTTAGAATTTTGATTTCTGGATCTCCGACTTCCTCTTGCAGAAGAAGGCCAAGGCCACCTGAGTTTCAAAAATCGGCAGTCAAAAACCAGCAGCCAAAAATTGTTCACTTCTGCAGAGGTGAACAATGAAGCGGCGAATCCTCATGCTTCTGACGATTGCCGCCGGAGCCCTGCTTCAGCAGTTTCTTCCGACCTGGCCGATTTTCGGCGGAATGAAACCACCAATTCTGGCGGCCATGGCACTGCACTATGCCTTGCGACGGAATAATAAAGATATGTGGCTGGCTGTTTTTGTGGCGGCTATTATGCAGGACAGCCTGGATCTTGGAGCATATGGACCTGCGCTATTGGCATTTCCAATCATGGGCCTGCTGGCTAATCGCATTCGCAACGAGGTTTTTTCCGACGGACTGGTATCCCAGCTCTGCTTTGGAGCCATAATCGGCTTATTTACTGCGTTTATCACTTTGTTACTTTATACCGTAACCGGTCAGCGGCCATTCCATTTCGGCCTATCGGTCATCCGTTTATTCAGTGCCTTCTGGCTCGGAATGACTACGTTACCGCTGGTTTCTTATGCTATTTCCCGCATGGAAGCAGCGCTCCCTAAACGCAGGGGGTACGGATGGCAATGAAGGTAAGACGCAAAAGAGAGTCCAGTCGACTTGTGATCTGGTCGGTCTTCGGCCTGATGGTTATGGGCATGGGCCTGCTGGTTTCCAAACTATGGGAACTTCAGGTTCAGCATAATAGTGGATTCGAAGAAGTCTTCCGGAATCAAAGCGTGCGGCGCGTCCGCCTGCCTGCGGTGCGCGGCAAGATTTACGATACGAATGGGGAGTGCCTGGCCGACAGCGTACCGAACTACTGTATTGCGATCTACACCAAGGAGTTGTATGCCCCAAAATCAATGGTCGCTAAAACGTTAGAGCTCATACATGAGGTCTGGGCACGCGTTGGACGTAAACCGGATGTGGGCTATATCGATATTCAACGACATATCCATTTTGCCTCCGACGAACCACTGGTCTTGTACAAAAACCTAGACGATTCCGAATGGGCTAAATGGCAGGCGGCGTTCGGGAAATGGAGCGAAAAACGTAAAATACCGGGCCTGAAGTACCACGAGCCTCTACTGGAAAATAGAATTGTTATTGAAACCAGCGAATTGAAAAAACGCGGAACCTCGACGGCCGCTAATACGCTGGAATTGGTCTATGAAATTACCCAACGCCTCTATGGAAACACGAAAACGGAAAACCTTCCAATAGGCTTACGGGGCATTCGAAACCAAATCGCTTCCCAAAAGCCCTTGCCCTTACTGGCCTGGAAAAATATCGACGAAGAGATGATGATCAAGTGGGCCAATCGATGCTCCGACCTGCCTGCCACCGACATTTACTACCTCCCCGCCCGCAATTATCCCGAAGGCGAGAATCTCGCCCACCTGATCGGATTCACAAAAACGGCCGACACCATTGCCCGGGACGAACAAGAAGTCGGCAAACATGTTCACTATGACATGCGAGGCATTGAAGGCAAAAAGGGCCTCGAAGGCATCTACAATACCCTACTCGAAGGCGAGGCAGGCTATGAACTGGTGCAGATCGATGTCAATGGCTTCCGGCACCGAACTCTACAAACCGCGCCTTCCCAGCCGGGAGGCGACCTACAACTGACGATCGATAAGAACCTCCAGCAATTCGCGAAGGAGGCATTGACCATGCACCTCGAAACGGATCCGTTCAAGGGCTCGGTGAAGGGAGCCGTGGTTATTCTCGATCCGAACAACGGCGACGTACTGGCGATGGTCAGTTCCCCACTATTTGATCCCAACAAATTTATGAGTTTGAGCACATACGTGAAGGAGCTTTCGACCAACACTAATGCCCCAACCCTCAACCGCGCCGTTTACGGACAATATGCCCCGGGAAGCACCTTCAAACCCATCGCGGCACTGGGCGTACTCCGTTCACATCCAGAATATTCCGAGGTCATCCACGATTGCCCGGGCTACCTGATGGTTGGCAAAAGAAAAATGAGATGCAATGCCCGCTACGGGCACGGCGAACTTACCCTCCGCCAGACAATTGAGCATTCCTGTAACGTATTTATGTATGAAATGGGAATGGAAGCGGGCTACTCCAACATTTATTCCATGGCTAAGGACTTTGGACTCGGACAACCGGTCGGTCTTTTTCCTGATGTGGAAGACCTCTCTGGCACCTATTTCACCAAAGGCAATAAGTACGGGAATCTTCCGGAAGTAGCCCATGGACTCGCCGGAACCTGCAACCTCTCCATCGGGCAGGGCGAGCTCATCGTGGCACCATTACAGATGGCTATGGTCGCGGCCACTATCGCCAATGGCGGTCATCTGTATCGCCCTCGCTTGATTCAAAAATTCCGCTTTAGTATGGAGGAGCCATACGAAATTAACCCGACCACTAAAATCAGACATATAGCCATCCCTGGCGAAGCCCTTGATATCGTGCGTGGTGGCATGCACGACGTCGTCATGTCTGGAAACGAAGCGGCAAAGGTCGTTCAGGTCGAAAATATTGTGATTGCCGGAAAAACCGGTACGGCGGAATATGGCCCCAAGGAGTTGGGAAAAAAGAATACATGGATGATTTCCTATGCTCCATTCGATTTCCCTCGCTATGCTATCGCCTTTATTGTCGAGGATGGGGTCTATGGAGGGACAACGGTCGCACCGCGTCTTCATGAGCTCTATACCAAAATTTTCCATTACGACGGCACGCTTAAAACCGAGGAGGATAGCTGATGAACGGCATTCAACTTAAGCGGCTTGATTGGGTCATGCTCGGTACGATTCTCATATTCGTTGCTTTCAGCGGAGCATTTGTCTACAGCGCACAGTTTAAGTCCGATGATGTCGTAGGTTCCGACTGGGCGAAGCAACTTGTATTTGCTGGAATGGGTTTATGCGCCTATGCCGCCATTGTCTGGTTCGACTATAGCAATGTGGCGCGACTCTCGTGGTGGATTTATGGCGGTGCCATCTTTTTGCTGATCGTTGTTTTATTCTGCCCGGAAGTCAACGGGGCGCATCGGTGGATTAAATTGCCTGGCTTTACACTGCAGCCATCGGAACTTGGAAAAATTGCTGTCGCCATTGGACTTTCCGGGTTTTTGGCTGCGCCTGACCGCGATATGGATGAGTGGATAACCTTCTTCAGCTGTGCTGCGATTGTTGGTCTGCCCTTCCTACTCATTGCCGCAGAACCGGATTTAAGCACCTCTTTGACCCTTGCGCCGATTTCATTGGCGATCATGCTTTATGCCGGCGTTAAGCGCAAAATTCTCCTGATCGGCGTGGCCGCAGTGGTACTCTGTGCCGCCATTTCCTGCCTCTGGATTAAGTATGAGATCACCCCAGAAATAGAGAAAATGCCTAAATCAGAGCGCCCCAGCCTTGTTTTACCGCGTATGCCGCTTCTGGAAGACTATCAAAAGGGGCGCATAAAAGTGTTCCTTACGAAGGATCATGACCTTGCAGACGCGGGGTGGAACAAGCTACAATCGCAGATTGCCGTGGGCTCAGGAGGCCTTTCAGGCAAAGGCTATTTAAAGGGAACGCAAAACATTCTGGGCTTTCTGCCTCGGACGGTTGCGCCGACTGATTTTATTTTCTGCGTTGTTGCAGAAGAAACCGGATTTATGGGTGGAGCCTTTTTTGTACTGCTCTACACCGTGCTATTAGGAAGATGTATGCGGGTATCATTAAGATCCCGAGATGAGTTTGGGCGGCTCATGACGCTGGGAATCGGCGTCATGTTGTTCTGCCATGTGTTTGTGAATATTGCGATGACGATCGGCGTGCTGCCGATTACTGGGCTGCCGTTGCCACTTATGAGCTACGGCGGCTCTTTTATGGTCAGCACCCTGATTGCACTCGGGCTGGTACAAAGTGTGTATCAGCGTCGAAGAATTAGATAAGGAGAATTAACATGCTTAAAAAAATAAAAGCCTTTGGAGGCAGTAAGCGGGAGAAGAAGGAGATCATCATCAACATTGAGACGCTCGAAACACGCGTTGCAGTGCTTGAAGATGGGAAACTTGATAACTTCCATATCGAACGCCAGGAAGACAACCGGATTGTCGGCAGCATCTTTAAAGGAAAGATTCAAAACCTGGAAGATGGCCTGCAGGCTGCCTTTGTGGATATCGGCTTAAAGAAAAATGCCTTCATCCATTACTGGGATATGATTCCAGAAGATGCCGCACGTCTTGAACGCGAAGAAGGCGTACGGGCCAAAAGCTCAACCCGCCGACGCAAAAAATATAAACCGAACGAAATGACGAAGATTTTCCCGGTCGGTTCGGAAATCATTGTGCAGGTTACTAAAGATGCCATTGGCACTAAGGGTCCACGCGTTACGGCCAACCTGAGTATTCCCGGTCGTTTTCTGGTGATGATGCCCGGCACGCACCTGAAAGGTATTTCCCGCAAGATTGACGATGTGAAAGAACGAAACCGCCTGAAAAAGGTCCTATCGCGCCTTCCTATTCCTGACAATATCGGCTTGATCGTCCGTACTGCAGGTTCTGGAACCCGCAAAGTCAGCTTTGCGCGTGATGCCCGTACCCTGTTTGAAGTTTGGAACGATATCGAAAACGGAATCGAGAATACACCAGCCCCCTGCACACTCTACAGTGAGCCCAAGCTGGCTGAACGGGTTGTACGCGACTATCTGACCGAAGACATTGATCGGATCTATATTGATAATCGGGATATGTATGAAGTCACCCGACAGATCATCGCGAAATTTTCGCGCCGCTCCCGCAACTGGGTGCAGCTGTATGGCGGTGAAGAACCGATCTTCGACTACTTCGAAGTTGAGAAACAGATCGAGTCCGCCTATCGCCGCAAGGTTTGGATGAAGTCCGGCGCCTACCTGATCTTCGACGAAACCGAAGCCCTGATTGCTATCGACGTCAATACCGGCCGACACAAGGGAAGCAAGTCCCAGGATGAGTCTATCCTGCAGGTAAACCTTGAATCGGCCGATGAAGTTGCACGGCAGTTGCGCCTGCGAAATGTCGGCGGACTGGTCATTGTCGACTTCATTGATATGCGCTCCAAGCGGGATCAAAATGCAGTCTACCGGGCACTGAAAGATGCTCTTAAAAAAGACCGCGCCCGCACGAACGTTCTTCAGATTTCGCAGTTGGGATTGCTTGAAATGACTCGCCAGCGCGTGGAAGAAAGTATCTTCACTTCCGGCTACACCGACTGCAGCTATTGCAGTGGTCGCGGTCGAGTTAAATCGGCTCTTTCCATGAGCGTGGAAATCCAACGCCGTGTAAGCGAGTCGATGCGCAAGGATCGTAACGGAACCCACTCCATGCGTGTGACCGTCAATCCACTCGTGCTCGATCGCCTCCGCAAGGAAGATGAACAAGCTCTGATCGAAATGGAAAAAGAATTTGAAGGTCACCTGACATTCGTTTCTGACGGCCACTTCCACATTGAAGAGTTTAACATCACGAACGATGACAACGGAAAAGTCCTCTTCACAAGTGTAGAAAGCTAAACATGGCAATTTTACGAGTGATTATATCACGGCATTTCAAATCCCGATTGACGAGGCAAGTTTATAAGAGTATTTGCGCTTCTTACATTTGAATATTGATTTGCGTTTAACGCAGTATGTTTCTTACGAAAACCGCCAAATATTTACACCGAAACAGCTGGTACAAGACGCGCCTGATTAGCGCGGCTTCAGCCGGTTTCGGTGTGGGGCTTGGCGGTCCCTCTTGGGGTCGTGCCTCTTTTTATGCAGGGGTGCATTTAACCCAAGAAACGCAATTTAAACAGGAGCATACTCGCATCCCTCTCGTTATAAGCTCTTTGCGCAGCGCGTCTACTTAACCCATTGGAACCATAAGGGTAAAACAAGGGTTTCCAACGACTCAAGTTAGTTGGGACCTCGAAAAAATAGCCCGCGATGCATTCTATAAAAAGATGTCAGGCCGATTCGAAACCCCACTCAAATGGGACAGACTCTAGAAAGGCCGCCGTCGAAGACGTGGATGATTTTTTCGGTCGGCGTTTCGCGGGTGATGCGCCGGGTGCGGTAGTCGTAGGCGAACGAGTGTTCTTTTGGGTTGTTCGGTTTCACGCAGTATTACTTTGGTCAATCAATTGTCTTCGTCGTACGTATATTCCGTAGTATCCGTGTCTGCTGTAGTGTGAATGAACTCTACCGCGTCACCAAGCAGTTGAAAAAGAAAACGTAGGCACGAGGCACTGCTATTTGAATTTTGCATTAATTGCCTAAAACAAGAATAATACTT
>JADGFE010000044.1 GCA_016744085.1 Kiritimatiellales bacterium
GGCAAGTTTATTAGGTAGCACATCCATGCCGTCATCAAAGGTAAACATCCGTGCATCTTTTGAAGCGGTAGCGGCGCGTTTTTTCTGTTCCTTCGCGCCCTTGATTGCTCCTTTAATCAGGGAGCCATATTCCTGTTCCAATGCATAAAGCTTTGGGAAGGCATGGCAGGTAGACAACTTGGCCGGATCACCTGCATATACACCACTGACAAATGGGTTGATGGCATAGTCGAGAAATTCCTGCCCCAACCGGCGTACCACGAAATCAGCAAGACATTCTGACTCCGATGATTTTGATTTGATAAAGGGTTCTTTCAATAAGCGTAGTTTAGCCTTTGCCGAAAATGCATTCGATTTGAGAAAGGCCAGAGGAGAAGTCGGTAGAGTAATCGGTTCGCCGTTTCGAACAATAAAGCGGTTGTTTCCGGCCGGCTTGGCGGGGAGCTTGTTGCCTTCCAGTCCCAGTCGGGTAATCAGTTGGCCAAGATTGGGGTGCGTATCCAAAATTGAATTGGGGCCGCATTCGACAAGAAATCCGTCTTCCCGAACTGTTTTGATGCATCCGCCAACACGATCAGAGGATTCGAACACTGTGCAGTCGATGCCTTTTTCCTTCAGTTCATACGCGGCGGTCAGTCCGGTTATTCCTGCTCCTATGATGGCCACTTTTTGCATGTAGATGTTTTAACCGCTAATGAACCGAAATAAAAGGTAGTAGTTCCGCCTTTAGGTGGCTGATCCGCAGAGGCCGCCTAAAGGTGGAACTACGAACCCCCATTAAACCGTCTGCGAGTAGCGGCCTTTGGATTGTTCATTCTGCAAGTAGGAATCAAAGCGCATGGCGATGATGCGAACAAAGAGGCGTCCGAGCGGAGTGACGCGCAGACCGCCAGGTTCCCGGTGCAGTAGTCCGTCGGCTTCCAAATCGTTAAGCGAAGCAATGTCCGTTTTAAAATACTCGGCAAAGTCGACGCCGATCTCTGCGGACAGCTGGGCATAATCAATATAGAGGTTGCACATGATGTGCATAATTGCGGCATAGCGGATCTTATCTTCACCCGTCATCGTATAGCCACGCAGCAGGGGCAGTTCATTATTCCTCAGTGCAGCATAATAGGCGTCCAGTTCCTTGTGGTTCTGGTGATAGCGTCCGCCGAAGTGGGAGATGGACGACATACCCATGCCGTGGAGCTCAACGCCTTTTAGTGTGCTGTAGCCTTGGAAATTACGTTGCAGGGTTCCATTGTTCAAGGCCTTAGCCATAGCATCATCGGGTTTGGAAAAATGATCCATACCAATGTAGACATAGCCGGCTTCGGTCAGTTTCTCAATGGCGAGCTGGAGCAGCTGCAATTTGATTTCGACGTCGGGCAGTTGATCTTCAAAACTTTTTTGGAACGGCTTGATCCACGGAATGTGGGCATAGCTATAGACGGCGAATCGGTCGGGCGAAAGGGTGAGCACATCATCAATGGTCTGGCTGAAGGATTCGATGGTTTGGCCGGGTAGGCCGTAGATGAGATCGAAGTTGATCGACTCCATTCCGCTTTCGCGCAGCGCCTGATTGGCTTCGCCGACTTTTTCCAATGTTTGGATACGGGCAATGGTTTTTTGCACGACGGGATCGGTATCCTGAACTCCGAGTGATGCCCGGTTGAATCCGGCATTCCGCAGGGCTTGAACCTTTTCAGCAGTCAGGCAGCGAGGATCGACTTCAACCCCGGCTTCGATGGTTTTACCCATCGGGAAATATGAACGGATCATTCCGCCCAGCTGCTCAATTTCTTCGGGCAACAAAAAGGTGGGCGTTCCGCCGCCAAGCTGGATTTGTACGGTTTCGGATTCAGGCGCGATGTATGTCGCCCGTAGTTTCATTTCCCGTTCAAGGTAACCCAGATATTCAGCACTCCTGCTCTGATCGCCGGTAACAATATTGGTGCAACCGCAATAGAGGCATTGCGTGGAGCAGAACGGCAAATGAAAATAGAGTGATAGCGGCCCGTCTTCAGCCATTTCAATTTCAGGTGTTTGCGTAAAATGGTTAGCCGGAGGATAGGACGTATAGCGGGGTCCGGCCACATTGTATTTCCGGAGCTGGTCTAGGCTGACAGTAATTGGGTTCATGGCGCGGACTATGCAGGATTCAATGTGTCGGCGAAATACACGAATTGCATGAAATGTTGTCCGGGAGCGCCGAGCCCTAGTTCGGCCTTGTCCTGTCTAGGTGCCGAGCTGGGGCTCGGCGTTCCCGTTCCTGAAGTTCTGGACAGCTTCGGCGATGGCTTGAATGCTGGCAATATCGGCTTCGGGCGGAACACCGTGGCCGAGGTTAAAGATAAAGCCATCACGTCTACGCATTTCTTCACAGATCCGTTTTGCTTCAGTAGCCGCAGCTTCCGGTTCTGCAATCAATAGGGCTGGATCGAGATTTCCCTGAACGGCGACATTGTCGGGGATTTCTTTGCAGACGTCGGAAAGATTGATGCTCCAGTCGATGCCGAGCGCATTGGCTCCGGTCTTTACCGTTTCGGTAAAGTTATGGTGCACGTTGCGGGCAAAAACGATAGTCGGCACCGCGCCATCGATGGCTTCAATGATCTGCTGCATCCAGCGGCCGGAGACATCCCAGAATTTATTCTGGGCCAGCGTGCCGCCTTGGCTATCAAATAATTGGATCACGTCGGCGCCGGCTTCGATCTGAGCTTTGAGATAGGTGATGGTGGCTTCGGTAATCTTTTCGAGCAGGTTATTGAAAAGCTTGGGCTCATTGTAGAGCATGGCGCGTGAGCGCAGGTTTTCGCGCGAGCTTCCGCCTTCGACCATAAATGAGGCTAGGGTCCAAGGGGAACCGGCAAAACCGATGATGGCGCGCTCGTTGCCGAGTTCTTTGCGGGTCTCGCGGATAGCATCCGGGGTGTAGCTGATGTGGTCGAGCACGCGGGATGGATCAAGTTTATCGACGTCCGCTTTGGAGTTGAGCGCAAAGTCGACCTTTACACCGCCCTGATCCAGCAGTTCGTATTTCGCTCCCATGGCCTCGGAAATTACCAGGATATCAGAAAAGATGACGGCGGCATCGTAGCCAAACCGGCGGATCGGCTGAAGAGTGACTTCAGCGGCCAGTTTAGGATCCTGAACGAGCTCGGTAAATTTATACCCAGCTTTCAGTTTCATATATTCCGGCAAAGATCGTCCAGCCTGACGCATCATCCAGATCGGAGGACGGTCAGTGGGTTGGCAGGTACAGGCTCGCAGAAAACGTTCACGGCAGGTCATGGTGTCAGTAGTAGTCATAAGCCCGCTCTTGTCTCATAAGAGCGGATTCTGGTCAATGTCTAAGCGGAGGTAGATGAATCAGTTGGCTTTTACGGCATCGAGCTCGATTTCGAAGAGCAGATCATGGCGGCAGACATCGGCATGCGAAATGGCTACAGGCAGTTCGGGAAGGTTATTCTCTATGCAGTATGCTGCAAGCATATAGGCTTCGCTGTCGTCTTTGAAATAGGCAATGGCCCGGGCGGTATCGCCCCAATCCATATCGCGCGACTTCAGGATTCCGTGAACAACCTCCATGGTCAGCTCGATCTGTTTCTTGGTATCACCCAAGTGTACGGTTTTTCCGCCGGGTTCAATGCTGGCCGTTCCGGAAATTGTCAATAAGCGAGAGCCGGGCTGATCAATTTCAACCGCTCTCGCAAAGGAACTCTTATAGTCCAGTGCGGGACATTGCAGGGGAGATGGCACGGCAAAAACTTTTACGCCATCGTGTTTTGGTTTCACGGCCAGCAGAGCACAGACCATTTCTTCGCCAGCGGCGGAGCCGGCACCGATGCCTGTGCTGGCCGGAACCATTTTATTAAACGTGCCGCGTTCCTCGAAAAACTTGGTGCGGACGGCGTTAAACTCGTCATACCATTCCAGCAGATTATTCAGATAGAGCCAGGTGCGGGCAATATCGGTGAATTCCATATCGGCCTGCTTCAGTAGAGACTCCATTTTTTCAAAAACCGCTTGGGCCTGTTCTTCTCTGCCCCGCGAAAGGTCATCAGCGCGGATATCGCCCAGTAGGCAATAACGGGCGTCGTCGGTGTCGTACCAGTTGCCGACTTTACGGGCGCCGTCCATGACCGGATTGAGCTCGGCGCCGGAGAGCGCAATAAACTGGGTGCCGGTAATCGTTGAGCCGGAGCAGGCATCGCCGTGCAGCAGCGTTAATGGCCAGTTCAGCTGTTTGATGGATGATACGGCTTTGGGATAAAATTGGCGGCCGCCGAAGAGATATTGAAAAGCAATTTTGGCATCATTTGCTGCCATTTCAGCAGAGACGTTATCAAAAATGGTGTTCATATTTCCTTCATCGGCGTGCGCTGTAATGAAGTAGGCCTTAACGCCATCGTGAGGGAAATCCACAATTTTCAGTGCATTGCTGCTTTGATTATCCGTAACCATATTTAAAGTCTCTTTTCTATCCGATTTGTTTTTCAATACCGTAAACATAACGTCACCTCGGTGCCTTGATTTAGGTCAAGCCCATGCGGCCATCTATATTCCAAGAGACGCATGCCATATTCCTTACTGGACAGTAAGCATATCGGCTGCCGATATTCCCTGAATGAGACAAGTTGAGGATTGTTATGAACGATCTAAGAATTTTCCGCCGTGATGTGGCGTATGCTTTCCGTTATCCAGGGTGTGAACTCCGTTCACGATAACATGCTGCATACCTTCGGAGAGCTGATGCGGATTGGCGTAGGTGGTTTTTTCTTTAATGGCTTCGGGATCAAAGATCAGAATGTCGGCTGCGTAGCCTTTTTTGAGGAAGCCGCGTTTCGGAAGGTTAAACTGTTCCGCCGGTAGGCCGGTCATTTTATAAATGGCTTCGGTCAGCGGGACGGTTTTTTCATCGAGCGCGGCACGAAGAAACTTGGTATGGCTGCCGTAGGCTCGCGGGTGTGGGTGGTCATGACTCAGCGGTCCCCAGGGGGCGCGCATGGAGCCGTCCGATCCGATGGAGACATACGGTTCAGCCAATACCTGCCACATATTATCTTCGGACATGCTGAAAAATATGCCGCCAGTCTTCAGATCGTCTTCATCAACAAGGTGGAGCAGAGTATCGACTTCATTCATCTTCAGGGTTTCGGCGACATCGGGCAGATATTTTCCTTTAAATTCCTCAAACTGGGTGGAGCCGACCATCACGTTATCCCAATGCCCATCCGGCTTATCGATCAGTTCGGTGCGTATCTTATTTCGGATTTCAGGATCACGAAGTCGGTCGAGGATGGCATCGCGGCCTCCGTACGTTGCCCAAAGCGGAAGGACAATATCAAGATCGGTGCATCCTGCGGTATAGGGATAGCGATCGGAGCCGATATCGATGTGTTGTTTGGCGTTTAGTATCTTTTCAAAGGCGGTATCGATTTTATTCCAGTTGCGTTCGCCGGAGGCTTTCAGGTGAGAAATCTGCAGCCGGATATTAGATCGATCCGCAATATCAATAGCCTCGTCGATTGATTCCAGCAATCCGTCGGATTCGGATCGCATATGGGTGGTATAAAGTCCGCCTTTGCGGGCAACTACCTTCGAGAGCTCTATGATTTCTTCCCGGGGAACTGCTGAGCCGGGAGGATAGGCCAGACCAGAGCTGAGGCCGATCGCTCCTTCGTCCAATGCTTGTTCGAGCGTTTGGATCATGACCTTCATTTCATCCGGTGTGGCGGCTCGGGGTTCATAACCGCATATTCCGGCATGCAGGGTATTATGACCAATGAGCAAGGCGGCATTGATGGCTGGCTGAGCTTCTGCATACCGTTCTCGATAGTCGGCAACCGTCTTCCAGGGTTTGGCATAGTCCTTATCGAGCCAGTCGGACGGCATTTTATAATCGCCATTGAGCGGAGCAGCAGATGCGCCGCAGTTTCCGCAGATTTCCGTCGTGATGCCCTGATACACCTTGGATGCCGCGCTGGGTTCGAGCAGTAAATACGTATCTGAATGGGAATGAGCATCAATAAAGCCGGGGCAGACGGTTAAACCGGTGGCATTAATGGTTTCAGTAGCATTTTCTACTAGTTTGGGGTCCATATTTGTAATGACACCGTTCTTAATGCCTATATCGCAATGGATAACGCCTTTGCCTGACCCATCGAGCACGGTCCCATTAACTATTTTTATATCGAAATGCATAGGGTCATTTTAGCTCGATTCAGCATTTAACAGAGGAAAAATAGCCAAATATTAACGTATTGCCAATTTATGATCACAAAAATGTAATATGGTCTGTCAGTAATACATATATGACTGAGTCAAATTGTTCCTGTCAAATGCATATTATTGATAGGTAATGTTTTAACTTGTTTATAATAAATGGGATAGGTCGTTTGTGGTCTCGTATTTTTACCGTTTGGCACACCTGTTGCATTAAGGGCTCTCCTCAGTCGGGGACAAGGGTGTTCAGACGAGATAGCAAACTCATGGAGTGTTAACAGATGAAAATGAAGTGGTTGAAAATTCCAGTACCGATCGCAGCAGCGATGGTGCTGGGAATGGCGGCACCTTCACGGCGAAAAAGCCTACGGCGGCTTCCAGATCTTCACCACCAATTAAGCGATCGGGAACAAGAAGATAAAAACAATGAAACTGATTATTGCATACATCCAGCCTGAACAGCTCAACGAAGTGAAACAGGCGCTATACGAAAAAGCAGTTTATAAAATGTCGGTGACCAACGCTATGGGTTGCGGTCAGCAGAAGGGTTATCACGAAACGTACCGGAGAAAAAGGCTCTGATGCCGTTGGTTAAAAAATTGATAGGAGACCGGGTTCTTTGCGATTTCCTTTCGTATCCTCAAGGGATTTTACTAGGGCCCAGTCTCCAGTTAAGTGGAATAAAATAACAAGAAGAAGGAGAATAAAATGAATAAAATTATTACGACTACACTCACCGCTGGCCTGATCGCCAGCATGTCATACGCTGAAGAAGCAACTGCGCCTGCAGGTTCTGTAAGTGTTACTGCAGACTTTGCGTCTGCCTATGTATTCCGCGGTGTTACATTGAATGATGGAGCTGTCTTTCAGCCAGGTATTGAAGTATCTGGATTTGGAATGCCTGAAGAGTATGGTTCTTTCGTTCTAGGTGCTTGGGGTAACTATGATATCGATGATTATAGTGGCAATGTCCCGGGTTCAACGTTCACTGAAACGGATTGGTATGCATCTTACAGCCTCCCTGAAATTGTTGATGGTCTTGACCTCTTCGTGGGTTATTGTGAATACACTTATGGTGGCGCTGCTCGCGACGAAGAACTTAACATCGGTGCAGGTTATGAAATTGCCGGCATTGGTCTTGGGCTAACCTTATATCAGGGCGTTGGTGGTCTGATCGGTTCGCAGACTTATGTTGAATTAACAGCTGGTTATGCACTTGAGCTTTCAGAAGAATTGAACGCATCTATCGATGCTTCTGCCGGATTCATGGAATATGATGACGCTGTAACGCTTGATAGCGGTTTCCATAACTACTCAATTGGTGCGAGCATCAGCTATGCACTCACTGAAAATTGGAGTGCTGGAGCATCTATTACCTATATCGGTCAGGGCGACGATAAGGTACTTGCTGATGGAGTCTTCGGCTATGATGTTGAAGCTGTTGGTATGATCGGTCTTGCTTGTGATATGTAATCATAACAGGTACTGAAGATTCAAAAGAAGCGCCTCCTTCGTGGGGCGCTTTTTTTGTTTTTAGGTGCCGATAAGCGCTAGGAGTGGAGTGCAGTATTGAACGCGCGCTCGAAACGGGCAATCAGCTCATTGGCTGGTTCAATGCCAGTGGAAATGCGGATCAGCCAGCGGGAAGCGCCGGCGGATTCGGCCCATTCGAGTTCGTTATAGTGCGCAATCATGGTGAATGGGCAGCACAGGCTAAAGCTGGTTCCCAGATTCGGGCCTTTCGTGATTTCCAGTGCATCGAAAAAACCTTCGGTTACGTTTGCGGCATCTTTCAGCACGAAGGAAAATAATCCGCCGTAGCCACCGTCCGGCCGTTTAAAACGGTCATAGATTTCCCGGTCTGTAATAGAGGGATAATAAACGGATTCCACCGAAGGGTGGGTGCTGAGAAATTCGCAGACGGCCTGCGCCGTTGCATTAATCTGTTCAACCCGCTCGCGGCAACACCTTGAATCCTGCTCCAGCTGAATGATGTCGGCCGGATGAAAGGCCTCGCGTTCGTGAATGGTTTCAAGTTTTTCCTTAAACGCTGCGGCAAATGGCGCGTCGGCATTAATTACGAGCGCGCCGCCCATGACATCGCTTGTGCCCGAGAAAAATTTGGTCAGGCTGATGGCGGTAATATCGGAAACAGGCAGCGTGTTCTGGTTAATACAGGCCCCGAGAGTTTCATCGATAACCATTGGAAAGTTATGTTCATCGGCCAGCTCGCGGAGTTTATGCAGGTCAACGCTGGTCAGTAGCGGGTTGGTCGGAAATTCGCAGAACAGGCCGTTGATCGAAGTGGTTTTCAGATCAGCAGCGAGAGCCTTCAGATCATCGCCATGGCCATGCGCATAAAAGAGGGTATCTTTCGCGCCCGTTTTTTTCTGCAACTTCAAGGTGTCGCCATAGGGAAATGCAAACTGCACCGACGGCCGGTCTTTATGGATTTCCTGTACGGCGAGGAAGGCGGCATTAATGGCTGCCATCCCGGAGGGGAAGAGATAGATGTTTGAAGCATCGGTTCCGAGAAAACCGGCGAGCCGATTGATTATAGCTTCTTCAGCTTTTGTTGCATCCGGGACTGTTGAGCCAGCGAGCAACGCTTCTGCGCCGCGGGAGGAAATGCCTTCGCCGGCATGCTGCCAATAATCCTTGGCGCTGTCGGCGCAGGCCGGAGGGTAGACGGTCACAGTGCATGGGCTTCCTGCAATTGAACGCAATTCGACCACTGCATTCGGGTGATTACTCAGGATATAGGCTTTGGCCCGATCAGCGGCTGCGCGGGTTGAATAGATTTGCGCGGCTTTATCTTCATCCGGGCAAAATCGGGCGAAAGCCTGTTCAACAAAGGGATGAAAAAGAAAGCGGGGATAGCCAAGTTCCAGCCGATCCATGGTCGCCGGATCCCGCTCCTCATAGCCGATCACATCCTGCCAGCGCGGCAGGCATACGGAGATGGCATGTTTGGTGTCGGGGATACGTTTTCCCAGATCTTCGGCCCGGTAGAGGGGGTTCTTTCGTAGATATTCTTGAGGCATGATTTAGTACTGCGTATTTCGTATTGCGTATTTGGTGGAAGGTCGCGCTCTGTCCCGACCTAAGGACGACGCAGAGGTCGTCCCTCTAATTAAAAACCTGTGTCTATCTGCGTTCATCTGCGGGCAACAATTTTTATTATAAGTTTTTGAGAGAGTTTTGAATATCTTCAATCAGATCATCAGCATCTTCAATGCCGACTGAGAAGCGTACAAGTCCATCGGTGATGCCGACCGCTTCACGTTCTGCCTTTGGAATGGAGGCGTGCGTCATGGATGCCGGGTGGCAGATGAGCGATTCAATTCCTCCGAGACTTTCCGCCAATGAAAACAGCTTGAGATTGGAAATTAGTTTAATGACCTGATCAATCGGTAGATCAAAAACTGCGATCACAATACCGCTTCCACCGCGCATTTGTTTTTTCGCCAGCTCGTACTGCGGGTGAGAAGGAAGGAGGGGATAGCGCACTGTTTCGGTGCAGTCGAGATCTTGGAGATATTCAGAGATACTGAGCGCATTTTTTGCGTGCTGCTTCATGCGGACCGATAGTGTTTTGAGACCGCGCGAAATGAGCCAGCAGTCGAAGGGCGACGGATTGAGACCGGCAGCCTTCTGTGCGAAGATCATTTTTTCATTCCAATCTTCGGAATTCGTGCAGACCACGCCGCCAAGGCAATCGGAGTGACCATTAATGTATTTGGTCGTACTCGAAAGGCTGATGTCCGCACCGAGAGCCAAAGGGTTCTGGAAATAGGGTGAAGCAAAGGTGTTGTCGACCAGCAGCTCCGTA
Organism: Kiritimatiellales bacterium; assembly: GCA_016744085.1. GTDB lineage: Bacteria > Verrucomicrobiota > Kiritimatiellia > Kiritimatiellales > Pontiellaceae > Pontiella. The sequence continues at coordinate 10,043 of JADGFE010000044.1, forward strand.
CCCGCATCGTGCGCGGCTTTGGCGACGGCTTCGATATCGATTATTTTCAGCAGGGGATTGGTCGGCGACTCAGTCCAGACGAGGGACGGCTTCTGCTTTGTAATTTCCGCATAGTTAGCCGGATCGCTCAGATCCACATAGCTGATGGTAATACCGAATTTTTTAAAGACCTTATCGTAGATGCGGTAGGTGCAGCCATAGATGTTCTCTTCCGCCACAATATGGTCTCCAGAAGAAAGTGTGGTGATGACGGCATTAACGGCAGCCATGCCGCTACCGAATACCGTGGCATATTTTGCCTGCTCCAGATGAGCCAGCGTGGCACCTAGGCGGTCAAACCCCGGGTTGCCGGATCGCGTATAGTCATAGCCGCGCGTCTGTCCGGGCTCGTGCTGGGCAAAGGTGGAGGTCAGGTAGACAGGCGGAATCACGGCTCCGGTTTCCTTATCTGGCTCCTGTCCTACATGTATGGCTGCAGTATCAAATTTCATAGTTCTATCCATCTTCATTCGCTTTCTGGAGGGATAGCGGCCCTCCATAAAAAAGATTTTTCCGATCATGTATGGCGGAATAGCGGGGAAAAGTAGCTTGTCGGCTTTGAAACGTCAAACCCCGCTTTCTCGCGTCTGGCATAGCTGGTTATGTCTGTCGAGTGTGATTACCTTCTGTTGTGGGACGCGCCTCTCCGCAGGAGGGCGTGTTTCGGAAGACCTTTGGACTAGACGCACAACGCGGCCTTTACTCCGTAAAGAGCCTCGTCCTACAACGTTGAAAGATGGATGGATCCACTATGTGATCTTGTGGTTTTGTAGGACGTTCCTCTCCGAAGGAGGGCGCGTTCCGCTGGGAAAGGAAGACCTTGTATTGAACATTATCCCCATAATTTAGAGCCAAACAAATATATCATATATGATATAGGAAATATGGGCTATGCAGGCCTTTCCTGTAGTTTATTTTCCCCCTATTCGGACGCTTATCCATGGAGCTGTTCCGCGCCTGCCGCCTGGTGGTGGATACCGGAATTCATGCCAAACGATGGACGCGGGAAGAGGGGATTACCTACTATCTTGAAAATACGCCGGATACAGAACGCGCCTGCGTCCGCATGGTGGAGCGGCATATCGTCATGCCGGCACAGGCCACATCCTATAAAATCGGCATGCTGAAAATTCTGGATCTGCGGAAAAAATCTAAGCAAGCCCTGGGAGAACAGTTTGATATTCGCGAATTTCATGAGGTGGTACTATCCAGCGGTGCCGTTCCGCTTAACATCTTTGAACAGCTGATTGATGAGTATATTGCCGCAAAGTAATCCTTTTCCTGATGAAATCGGCCTTTTTTCGGATATTTATTAGGCGCTTTAATGAATTGCCTTTTTCGGGCATTTCAGAGACATTCCGCGCAATTATTTGGAGATTTTTCGATGAAGTACGTGGTTTTAGTTGGAGATGGGATGGGCGACTATCCCGTTGAATCACTGGGCGATAAGACCCCGTTGCAGGCTGCTGACTGTCCGATGATTCGGAAGTTTGCGGCACTGGGTGAAACGCGCATGATACAGACGGTTCCGGACGGATTACCGCCCGGAAGCGATGTGGCCAACATGGCGCTGCTCGGTTATGACGCAGCGCTGAACTATACCGGCCGTGCGCCGATCGAAGCCGCCGGAGCGGAAATCCCGATGACCCCGAACGATGTAGCCTATCGCTGCAATCTGGTGACGGTAGTTGACGGGGTGATGGATGATTATTCCGCCGGGCATATCAGCACGGAAGAAGGGCAGGCGCTGGTGCGCTCGCTTCAGGAAAAGCTGGGCCGTGAAGGACTGACCTTCAATCCCGGTGTTCAATACCGCCATCTGCTTATATGGGATGGTGGACCAGCGGTAGAGTGCGATTGCATTCCTCCGCATGAGATCTCGGACAAGCCGGTGGAAGGAAACCTTCCGGCAGGAGATCGGCAGGATGAAATTCGCGAATTGATGGAACTCTCAAAAGAGGTATTCGCGGACCATCCCGTTAACCAAAAGCGTATTGCGGAAGGCAAAAAGCCCGCAACGCAAATCTGGCTGTGGGGGCAAGGAAATGCCATGCAGCTGGAGACCTACAAGTCCCTCTATAATCTGGGAGGCGGAGTCATTTCTGCCGTAGACCTGCTGAAAGGGATTGCGAAACTCGCCGGTTTAGAAGCACCCGATGTAGAAGGTGCTACCGGGTTTCTGGATACAAACTACCAGAACAAAGTAGACGCCGGGCTGGAGATATTGGAACGGGAAGACTTTGTCTTCATCCATATCGAAGCGCCGGATGAATGCGGGCACATGGGTGACGCACAGAAGAAGACGTTTGCCATCGAAGAGTTCGATGCCAAGGTATGCGCACCGGTTTTCCAATGGTTGGAAGATCGCGGTGAGCCATACACGTTGATGCTGTGCACGGATCACCGTACGCCGGTAGCCCTCAAGGGGCATACCTCCGAGCCCGTTCCCATGTCGGTCATGAAAGGACCCGTGGGAGAGCAAGACGCGCAGGCTGCGTTCGACGAGTACGTCAACGATGGAAATGCACAAGGCATGGCCTGCGACTGGATACAGAAAATACTAAATACATCATCCGATTGATGATGGAAGAATGGATATTTTTGGATAACTGGAATTTTGACTTTGCCTTAAGGAGGCAGCAGCACACCCATTTTTAAATGCAATAGCATCCAACCAAACGATCCATTCTTCCTGCCCTTTCGGATGAGAAAGGAACTGGAAATTGAGTCTAATTAAAAAAATCGCTTCTGTTTTCGGCAAAAAGGACGAGCCGAAAAAGAAAGAAGCACCGAAGAAAAACAAGCCGTCGTCCGCAGATAAGAAAAGCCAGGCTAAGCCGCATCAGGAAGAATGGCGGCCGGGACAGAAGAAAAAAGAAGCTTCCCGGAAGCCCCGTAAACCGCAAGGCAAGGGTGGGAAGCCTCAGAGAGGAAAGCCTCAAGACGGAAAGTCTCAGGGGGGTAAAAGCCGTCCGCCGCGTCCGAAATATGATCCCAATGCGCCGTTGGTACTGACGCCGGAAGAAGAAGTGCGGATGAAAGAATTCCGTCCGGAAGAGGAAGACCGTCGTGTTGCCTACGAAAAGCGTCTTCGTCAGCGCCGGGCCGATGCCGCCGGTGGGGGTAAACCTCGCAATGAAAAATCGCGTAAACCGCGTCAGCAGGGAGAGCGTAAACCGCGCCCGCAAGGCGAGCGTAAGCCGCGTGAAGAACGTCCAGAGAATCAGTTCAAACCGCTTCCGAAACAGGAGGCACAGCCCAGAGCTGAAGAAACTCCATGGGACGCTTCTGAGTTCGCCATTGAGCCCGAAGAGGGAAAGATTCGTTTCCATGATCTGGATCTGCACCCTCGTCTGATGCGCAGTATTCATGCCCTCGGTTGGCAGCATGCCACTCCGATTCAGGGCGAGATTCTTCCCGGCACATTGAAGGGTAAGGATATGGCCGGCCGGGCACAGACCGGTACCGGAAAAACGGCTGCATTTTTGATTTCGATCATTAATCACTGCCTCAAAAACCCGCTCGAAAAGCAAAGCCATGCCTGCCCGCGTGCACTGATTATTGCGCCAACCCGCGAGCTGGCCATGCAGATTGCGAGTGATTCCGAAGGCCTGAACAGGTTTACCGGTCTCCGCACCGTGGTGCTTTACGGTGGTATGGACTACAATAAGCAACAGCGGGAACTCGAAGACAACCAGATCGATATCGTTGTCGCCACACCGGGCCGTCTGCTCGACTTTGCGAGCAAGAGCGTTGTAAAACTCAACTTCACCGAAATCATGGTGATCGACGAAGCCGACCGCATGCTCGATATGGGCTTCATCCCTGATGTGCGCCGCATCATCAACAAGACTCCTCCAAAGGAAAAACGCCAGACCGTACTTTTCAGCGCGACCCTTTCGGACGATGTGATGAAACTGGCAGGGGCCTGGATGGTTGATCCCGAGCGTGTTGATATTGAGCCGGATCAGGTGGCGGTCGATACCGTCGACCAGAAGGTCTTTATTGTGACCGATAAGGAAAAATTCCCACTGCTCTATAACATCATCAAAAATGATAATCCGGATCGGATCATTATCTTTGCAAACCGCCGCGATCAGACGGAACGGCTGGAAGATGAATTGGAACGCTACAGCATTAAATGTGAAATGCTTTCCGGTGCGGTAACCCAGAAAAAACGCATGCGCATTCTCGACGATTTCAAGTCGGGTAAGGTTAAAGTACTGGTGGCCACCGATGTTGCCGGTCGTGGAATTCATGTGGATGGCGTAAGCCACGTGGTAAACTTTAATATTCCGGAAAATCCGGACGACTACGTACACCGTATTGGTCGTACCGGCCGTGCAGGATCTACCGGAAAATCGATTACCTTCGCTTGCGAAATGGAATCGTTCGAGTTGCCGAAGATTGAAGAGCTGCTGGGGATGGAACTGAAATGCACCATGGCTCCGGAAGAGCTGCTGGAAGAGCTTCCTCCTGCACCGCCGCGTAAGCGTAAACCACGCCCGCAGAGTGGTGGGAATCGTCAGGGTGGTAATCGCCGCCCGGGTGGGCCTAACCGTGGAGGCGGTGGACGTCCGCCTCGACGCTAGTTTCAGGTCCAAAAGAAAAGCCCCGCTGATCAGCGGGGCTTTTTCTTTTAAAAGGGGCCGCGTCGTCCGCTGGCACCGATCCGTTTTTTGCGCTTCTTCTTCAGTTTTTCAGCTGTATCCTTGAGGGCATCTTCGGTTGCTCCAACTGCACTGCCGACGCCATCTTTAACGCCCCCGGCCACATCGCCCATGAAGGAACCGGCTCCTTTCAGAGCATCGCCGGCAAATCCGGTGGCTCCACCGACCGCTCCAATCATGGAGTCGTAGAATGTATCAAAGACCTTTGTTGATGCTTCCGCAGTTGTTGCCCCACCTTCTTCCTTGCCGATATCATTCATTTCAATTTTTGGAAGAGGAACCGGGATCGATGGCAGGGCCGAAAGTTTGGCCTGAACCATTCCGCTGTCAATCAGTACGTGTTCGATAATAACCTTTTGACCTTCTTCATCTTTCTTGTTGGAATCGGTATTTACTACGTCTTCCTTTTCGGGAGTCTCTTCCGTGTAGTTATCGCGATGGGTAACGGCCTGTTCAATTTCTTTCTGCAGGGCCTTTATATTATCGCTCATAATCTGTCGTTCATAACGGATGCGCGGTTTGGAAATCAGAATATCTTTAATCAACAGGGTATCGGTTTGCAGCGAGTCCGGATCGAGGTTGATACGGAATTCCTCAATATTCACTAGGTCTCGTTTGGTAAATCCGGGTGGATTTGAAATGCGTAGCTCGTCGATGTTCAGCATTCCTTTAAGCGGCTCAAGAGAGAGGCTGCTAAATGAAAAGAGCTTTATGGGGTCCTCAGGATCAATAACCTCTTCATCCCCTTTATCTTCTGCAAGCGGGTTAAGCTTGTTTAGAGAAAGTTTATCCATTGGGTTCAGCGAGCCAAAACTCATTCCCGGCGCATTGGTGGATATTGGCAACTTCAGGGTGACTGCCAGATTGGTGACGATCAGTTCATGCAGGACAACCGGCATATCTGCAAGAGGAACGGGGGCTTCTTTTTCGGCATCAGCAACAGTTTCATCAGCCGGTTCAGCAGTTGCAGTCTCATTCGTTGAGGTCGGGATAAACTGCATCAGCGTACTCTGAAGGAAGGAGGCATTGCCGCTGTTCTCGGTCTGCTCTAGATTAACTTCCGGTGAGTTAATGAAGACCTTGCTGATGATTACCTGATCCGAATGAATTGAATCGGGTTCAATGGAAATATCAATAGTAGCCAGATGGAATAGATTCGTGGCTGTAAAACCGCGGGCATTGGGAATCGAAATGCCGTTGATCTGCAGTTTGCCCTCAACCAGTTTAATGGAAACCGAACCGATGCCTGCAATCATTGCCTCTGCGATCGGCACGTCATTGGTTGGCGTCGTATCGAGCATACGAACCTGAATATCATCGATTAGGAAATTATGCAGTTCAAACGGAGGCGGGCCATCTGTCTTGTCCTCGATCACGGGTTCAACCGGTTGAGCAGTTTCCGGTGTGGCCGGCATCTCCAGACTGGGATACGTGGGTACGCGCGAGGTAAACGCATCCGCAATCTTCATAAACTCACTAACCGTATTTTCATCTTTGTTAAGCACGAGAAAAACATGCGGCTTCAGGATCTGCACATCTTCCAGAACAAAGGTGTCGGCCTTGAGCGATTCCGGCGCAAAATCCACACGGATGGTTTCCAGTGCAAAAAGATTCGGGGTCGTCAGTCGTTTCGGGTTGGTCACATGGATATTATCCACTGTGACATTGCCGTCGGGCAGGGCAACATTAACCTCGTCGATACCAAAATGAACATCCAACTTTGGATCCCCGATATTCACTACATGAAAGCGGATGCCTTCAACGATCAGCGATTCCAGCGTAACTTCCGTGGACGGCTTGGCGGGGTCATCGACTGTGTTCTCAACGATAATGACCGTATTGGTTGACGGTGCCTTAGGTGGCGGCATGTTCGCAATTGCGCTGTTGGCAATCTTAAGGAATTCACCAATAGTGTCGGTTTCGGGGTTGTGTTCCAGATAGGCCTGCGGATTGGAGACCTGCACGGCATTGATGGTGATGTTGCTGGAGTACAGTGATTGCGGATCCAGCAGCACGCTCATCTGGTCGAGCGTGAATAGATTTGGTGAAGTAAGGCGACCCGGATTGCGGATATAAACTCCGCTCAGTTCCACCGTGCCGTTGGTTGTGCTGACGGCGAGCTGTTCAAAACCAAGGTCAATATCCAGTTCATTATCATCCGTATGGGAAAAATGGAACTGAACATCGTTAATCTTTAACGATTCGATAACTACGATTTTCGGTTCTTTGTTCTGATCCTTTTTCTTCTTCGGCTTTTTCTTTGCTGGCGGGGCATCTGGATCATGGCCAACAAACTCCTGAATATTCTGAATAAACTCAGTAATATTATCGGAGGCCGCGCTTTGCTCATAAATAAAGTGAGGACTGTTCAGCTCCACCTGATGGACCACAACGGTAGATGTAAACAGAGAGCCCATATCAATGGCAATATCCAGGCTGGCGAGCGATACCGCATTCGATTTGGAAAAACTGTCCTGATTAGCAATAGCAAACTCAGAAAGATGAAGGGTTCCTTTGCGTAGATTAACAGAAAGCTTCTCAATGGATAGCGGCGTTCCCAGGGCTTTAATGCCCACTTTCTGCGCCACCAAACTGATGGTCGGGCCGAGCCAGAACAAAACAACCAGCAACAAAATCAGAACGAATCCGCCGAGAATACCCAACGAAACCTTACCCACTTTTTTTATGTTCATGTAACTCTCCTTGCCACGGTACTGCATGTACTTTTTAAACCTATCGCGATTTCCAGAGGCTGCAAAGCCTTTACCTGAGTCTTCCCACAATCCGCTCCGGTCATTTCATACCTGAAGGGGAGAGATTCATTGATCAATCTTTTTCGGTTTTACCGCTTGCACCATTCGGGGGGGCTGGGTATCTTGCTCAACCAATTTCAAGAAAGCGCTCGGGTGGCGAAATTGGTAGACGCGCAAGATTGAGGGTCTTGTGGGAGTTAAATCCCGTGTGGGTTCGACTCCCACCTCGAGCACCATTCTCTAGTAGGGACACAGATGGACTCTGTGTCCCTATTTTGTTCATAGTAAGAATGTTATGCTGGCCGAAATCTACCCCCGTTTGAGACACCAAAGGACTCATTTGCCCCCCTTGGGCCGAATTTAGGGGGGCAGTATATGGGGCAAAAGCGATATTCGGTAAACTTTGTATCGCGGCAGCGGTCGGCAGCATTGTTGCATCCGTATAAACTCCCATGGTCAGCTTGATATCGCTGTGTCGCATAAGCTCCTGAGCGGTGCGGGGGTTTACTCCTGAAAGCTGCATAAGCGTTCCAAAGGTCTTGCGCAATGCGTGGAAGTCCGTGCGGTTGCCGCGTTCATCATTATATGCGATAGACGCGCGCTTAAGATCGGCGCGAAAGGTTTCTATCAAAGGAACTTTAAAAACGCGTTCATTTGGTTTCGCGTTTCTTGATTTCAAGCGCGTTAGCGCGTTCAGCAATTCAGGGTGCAGCGGAATATGTGCATCCTTGCCGTTCTTGGTCGTAGAGGCGCGAACCGCAAGGTGTGGCATTTTTGCGTCCAGCATGACATCGCCCCATTCAAGCGATTCCAATTCCGCGCGGCGTAATCCGGTATAGATTGCAGCAAGGTAAACGCGCGCCGCGTAAAGGTTGCGCGTCCGCGAATCTTAATGCGTTTCACTTTCTTCATGGGGTTTTCGTTTATAAACGCATTATCAACGAGCCATTCTGTAAACTGATTTAAAACGAAAACGAAAACGAATCGATGTCTTTCAGTTTCTTCCAATTGCATTCGCGAATTAGTTTCTCTAATCGATTTCGCGATGCTTGGGCGTGTTTTTCGCTTGTCCATTCGGCCTCTCTGGCGGAAAGTTAGAGCTTTTCACGATTGTAATGCCGTGCTGAATTATTTTCGTAGACGCGACGTCCTCGTCGCTTGCCCCCGCATAGAGAATGCGACGGGGACGTCGC
>JADGFE010000045.1 GCA_016744085.1 Kiritimatiellales bacterium
ATGATATACTTCGTGAGTAATGACAATTTAATTGCGTGATAATTCATCCTAAAATCATGGTTTTTTTATGTGATAGAAGCCCTTAAGGAAGTGCCATTCCAGGCCGACCCCTTTTCTAAGATTCACAGGCTGACCCCTTTTCACACTTTCCAAAGTGACAACCTATTTCAGAACCGGACAACCACTCCCGTGGTGCCCGGCTCCATACCTTCCGCCCGCAGCACCCCGTTCGATTCGATCGACACCATAATCTCCGCCTGCGCAGCCTCCGCCGCCAGACCCATAAATACCGTTCCAATCCACTTCTTCATTTTCATCTTCATTTCTCCTTTGGGTAGTTGATTCAATATCGGAAAACACAGGGCGTTGTGCTTTATACGCTCCTTATTTGTCAAAGCCGAATGCATAGATGAAAGCCCGTAAAGGTTCGTAGTTCCGCCTTTAGGCGGCTTTCGTGGCGACGGGCCGCCTGAAGGCGGAACTACGAACCTTATCCACAAAAAAAGCCCCCCGACTCCGGGAGGCTTTTGCAACGTGCAGTTCCGAACGATTAACGTTTGGAGAACTGGAAGCGTTTACGCGCACCCGGCTGACCCGGTTTCTTACGTTCTTTCATACGAGCATCGCGGCTGAGGAAGCCGGCCTTTTTCAGGACCGCTTTCAGCTCATCGTCGGATGAAGCCAACGCACGGGATACGGCATGTACCACTGCGCCGCACTGACCTGATTTACCACCACCCTTAACGGCAGCGATAATATCGTACTTGCCAACAACACCAGCAGTGATGAACGGCTTCTTAAGCAGTTCCTGAAGCTGAGCATTTTGAAAATAAGCGTCTGATTCAAGTCCGTTTACGGTAACTGTACCGGAACCTTCGGTTACCCGAACGCGTGCAACAGAAGTCTTACGACGACCGGTTGCTACCAATGTTAAAGTGTCTTTTTTTGCCATGATTACGTTAACCCTGCCTAGATGTTAAGTTTAAGTTCTTTCGCCTGCTGTGCTGCATGCGGATGCTCGTTACCGACGTATACCTTCAGGCGGGTCAGTGTCTGGCGTGTCTGGCGATTTGCCGGAAGCATACCTTTAACTGCCTGCGTAATGATACGTTCAGGATTCTTGGCACGGATTTCCTTGGCCTTGGTTTCGCTTCGGCCGCTGGAATATCCAGTATAGTCCTGATAAATTTTAGTTTCTTCCTTATTACCAGTCAGCTTGATTTTTTCGCAGTTGGTAACAATAACGAATGCGCCGGTATCAACATGCGGGGTATAAGTTGGCTTGTCGCGGCCACGCAGGGCGTCAGCAATTACAACAGCCAGACGGCCAGCCGGTTTGTCGGTAGCGTCTACAATTAACCATTCACGTTGGATATCAGCCTCTTTGGGCATAAAAGTTTTCATTTAAAACGTCCTCTAGCTCTCTTCGGTATAAATACAAGGTGGGGGAAGTTATATGAACCTCGGGGACCTGTCAACCCCTCTACGAAAAGAAGTTTCTGGTTTTTCCACGAGCCTTCCCCGTGCTATAAGCAATCAATGGATTACACACTAACAACGGTAAAACAAAGACGGGCGCCAACATGGTTTGGTTGGGTGCTTATTGCAACCCTCTTCCTTGGAATTTTTTTGAGCCTATTCCTTAACCTATACTCCTTCCTTGCCCCGGAACGCGCGCCGAATAAAGGGGTTATGGTGATTGAAGGATGGATTCACGACTTTGCGCTCGATGAAGCTGTTATGATATACCGCTCTGGAAATTACTCCAAAATAGTCTGCACCGGCATACCGATTGAAACCGGGAGCTATCTAATTAAATTTAAATCCTACCCAGAAATGACCGCTCTGCGGCTGAAAAAAATGGGAGTTCCGAAAGAAGAAATAATTACGGCAATCGCCAGTGAGACCAAAAAAGACCGGACCTATGCCTCAGCAGTCGCACTTCGCGAAGCCATTATCGCCTACAATATTGAGGGAACGGATATTCACCTAATCTCTGTAGGTCCTCATGGACGGCGCAGCCGCATGCTGTTCAGAAAAGCACTCGGCACTGATTATACTATAGGAGTTACCTGTCTTGAACCCAGCAACTTCGATGCTTCCAACTGGATGATATGCAGCCCTGGCGTACGATCCGTAATCAGCGAATGCATTGCCTACACGTACACTAAACTATTTTTCCATCCGTAAATGAGCAACACCGCCCCCAATCTGCCCCTCTGGCTCGCATTTCTTGCTCTCAATGAGCAGGCAACCCGCGACTGGCTGACCGGTTTATACAATCGGCGCTATTTTGAAGAAACCCTCGCCGACCATACCGAAGCCGCCTGTCGCTATGATCGAGAACTCAGCCTCGTCCTATTTGATATCGATGAATTTAAACAGGTTAATGATGCCGATGGGCATGAAGCCGGCGATACTGTCTTAAAAGAATTTTCAGAGTTACTGAAACAATCCGCCCGCAAAGCCGATATCGTTTGCCGATACGGCGGTGATGAATTTGCAGTTATTCTTCCAGAAACCGGAACGGACCATGCGTGGCACTTTGCAGAACGGATTTTTCAACTACTGGAAAAATCCAAAGAGCTGAACTTTTCTGTCAGCGGAGGCGTCGCCGCCCTGCCTGCTGAAAATCTGATGGCTATAGCTGACTCGAATTTGCTTAATCGTAAACGCAAAAGAAACGGTTCGACTTAAAGCTTCGGTATCCCGCTGTGGAAGCGGAACACCTCATCCGGCAACTCAATAGCCTTGCGTTCAATCTCACCAAAAAAGGCAACGCGCTCATCAATCGGCTCTTTGCAATTATTCTGCGCCAGCGTTAGATAATCCCTAAAATGCCGCGCCTCCGACTTTAACAGCGAACTGAAAAAGGCCGACAGTTCGTCATCCACATGGGGCGCCAGCGAGGCAAAACGTTCACAGGATCGCGCTTCGATATAGGCTCCGACAATCAATGTATCCACCAAATTTCCCGGCTCCAACTTCCTAACCTCGGTATTCAACAAGCCCGCATAACGCGAAGGTTTCATCATTCGGTATTTATAGCCCCGTTTCGTCAGCAGCTGATATACCTTTTCGAAATGGCGTAATTCTTCGCGGGCCAGCTTGGACATTTTGATCAGCACATCCGACTTATCCGGGCAGCGAAGCATGAGATTAAGCGCTGAACGCGCTGCGCATTGCTCTAGATAGCAGTGATTCAGCAGCATTATTTCTTCCTGCTTCAACGCTTCATCAATCCACGCCTGCGGCGTTGCGCACGGCAGAAAGCCGAGCAACACATCCAGATCCTGTTGATTCACCAATTCCATCTTAATCTCCAATATGAGCCGAATTCTTTAGCATGTCTGAGCCAACCGGGTCGATGAGTAATTGAATTTTGGCTCGACCTCCGCCTAAAAAACAATAGCTTCCCAGCAATTCCAACCAGAGAACCTATGCACAACACCCAACCACCAGCTGAACTTTTTAAAACGACACTGACCCGGCATGACGAAATTTCGCCGGACGTTTTTCTGATAGGCTTCAAACGCGAACATGACTTCCAGCCGGGCCAGGCGATCAAACTGGGTATCGACACAGAGAACGCTCCTCGCATCTACAGCATTTGCAGTGGCCCAAAGGATGATGAACTTTGCGTACTCTTTAATATTAAGCACGATGGTTTTCTAACTCCAAAGTTGACCACTCTAAAACCAGGCGATTCCGTTTATGCTTCCGCTCCCTACGGAACCTTCCTGGGAACACAAGATTCGGCCTGGTGGATTGCCACCGGAACCGGCATTGCCCCTTTCCATGCCATGACCGCCGCCGGCATGGCTGACAACAAAGTGCTGGTGCATGGCGTGCGGCACCTGGACCAGTTTTATTTTTCAGAACGCTTTGCCTCCGCACTGGGCAAAAATTATCATCGTTGTTGCTCTGCAGAGGAAAGCACCGACACCTTTTCAGGACGGGTGACCCGTTTTCTGTCGGAACAGAAAAATCTTCCTACCGATCAGCGATACTATATATGCGGCCAAGCCACGATGGCCGTTGAAACCCGCGACATTCTTATTGGTAAAGGAATTCCCTTTTCCAACATCATTACGGAAATCTATTTTTAAGCCATGGAAACAAAAACCCCTCTATTCGGAAAAACACTCGAAGAGCTAAAGGCAGTAACCGCCGAACTCGGTCTGCCTAAGTTTGCGGCTAAGCAGGTCGTTGACTGGCTCTATAAAAAAGAAATCAGTTCCATCGATGAAATGTCGAACCTTTCCAAGAAAGCGCGCGAGTTGCTGAACAGCAACTATGTATTCGGGCTATCCGAACCCTCCACAGTTAAAACCAGCACCGACGGCACGAAGAAATATCTTTTCACCACACAGAACGACCAGTTTATCGAAACTGCCATGATTCCGTTCAAGGATCGCAAGACCGTCTGCGTCTCCTCGCAAGTCGGGTGCAAGATGGGCTGCCTGTTCTGCATGACCGGAAAACAGGGATTTCAGTCGCAGCTGACGGCCGGGGAAATCGTCAATCAGATCCGTAATATTCCTGAATGGCATGATGTCACTAATATTGTCTACATGGGCATGGGCGAACCACTAGACAATCTGGATGTTGTTCTAAAGAGCATTGAAATTCTTACCTCGGAATGGGGCTTTGCCATGAGCCCGCGTCGCATCACCGTTTCCACCATCGGCATCACGCCGGGCATTACCCGGTTTATGAATGAGTGCCAAGCCCATTTGGCCATTAGTCTGCACACCCCCTTCCATGAAGAGCGCCAGCAACTGATGCCGGTTCAGATTGCCTACCCATTGGATCAGGTAATTGATGAGGTGCGAAAATATGATTTCAGTGGACAGCGCCGCGTTTCGTTTGAATATATTGTCTTCGGGGATCTCAACGATACTCCTCGCCATGCGCAAGAACTTGTACGACTACTAAGCGGCATCAACTGTCGCGTTAACCTGATCCGCTTCCATCCGATTCCCGGAACCCCGCTGAAGGCAACAGACGAAACCACCCTTCAGGAGTTTAAGGACATGCTGAACAACAAGGGCGTCCTAACCACCATCCGTGCATCGCGCGGACTTGATATCTACGCCGCCTGCGGCCTGCTCTCCACTAAAGCAAGGGTCAATAAAGCATCTGAATAGCCCGCTTATTCAGTTTGCCGAAAAAAAGTATGAACATTTTGCTCGACCAAACATAAAAACATAATAATGTTTGAATCATTAACCAAGGGCACGATGAACAACGACGAACGAAATATGGCAGCTGAAGTACTGAAGGCAATGGCTCACCCTATTCGGCTGGGCGTTATTGAAGTGCTTGCCGATGGAGAACGTACGATTACCGAGTTATATGAAGAGCTCGGCTGTAGCCAGTCCATGATGTCGCAGCAACTGAAGATTCTATGTCAGCAGCAGTTGGTGGTTATACGGAAAGAAGGAACTCAAAAATACTGCAGCCTTCGGAACCGTGATTTTTTAAAAGTATTCAGCTGCATGCATACGCATTTACGGAAGTACCTTAACTTCAAAGACTAAACTTTTTTAGTTAAACTAAACATTATAACATCATGAAGCATTAATTAATGATGAGTGAAGGGGTCATATTATGAGCAGTAAGAAATTATTAATTGTTGGCGGCGTTGCAGGCGGAGCCAGTGCAGCAGCTCGAGCACGTCGTCTTGATGAAGATGCTGAAATCATTCTTTTCGAACGCGGACCGGATATTTCTTTTGCCAATTGCGGGCTTCCCTACCATATCGGCGGCGAGATCGAAGACCGCGACAAACTGCTGGTAACTACTCCGGAAAGCATGACCGCACAGTTTAATATTGAAGTGCGGGTTCGTAATGAAGTCCTTTCTATTAATGCTGAAGAACAAACCATATCCGTTAAAAATCTGGAAACCGGCGACGTCTATACCGAGATCTACACACACCTTATTCTCAGCCCCGGAGCGGCACCGATTCGCCCACCCATTCCCGGCATAGATAATCCGAACATTTTGACCCTGCGCAATTTGGAAGACATGGACTGGATTATTAAATCGCTCGAAAATAAGAAATCTGTCGCCGTAATCGGCGGTGGCTATATCGGCCTTGAAATGGCGGAAGCCCTTCGGAAGCTAAAATTCGACACCACCCTGATTGAGCTCGCTCCGCAAGTAATGAGCCCTGCCGACCCAGAAATGGCCACCGTGTTGCATCAGGAACTCCGTTTATTTGGCGTAGACCTCAAGCTCGAAACCTCTGTTACCGCTTTTGAGCAATCTGAAACCGGCGTTGATCTCATTATCAGCACGGGTGAAAAATCGCATGTTGATTTGGCAATTCTGGCGATCGGCGTGAAACCAGAATCTACGCTGGCCATTGAGGCGGGTCTTGATATCGGTTCTACCGGAGGCATTAAGGTTGATGCTCACATGCAAACCTCCAACCCGTTCATCTATGCTGTTGGCGATGCCGTGGAAGTGCTGGATTATTCCACTAAACAACCGGCACTTATTCCTTTGGCAGGCCCAGCCAACCGTCAGGGACGTATTGCGGCGGACAATATCTTCGGACGGGAAAGTGTGTATAAGCAGACGCAGGGAACCGCCATCTGCAAAATTTTCAATCTGGCAATCGGTATGACCGGCCTCAGTGAAAAGATGGCCCACCGCCATAATATTGACTTTGAAAAAGTTTATGTTCATCCGGCCAGCCACGCATCCTATTATCCCGGATCGCACCCCATTTCCCTTAAACTGCTGTTTAATCCAGAAAACGGCAGAGTGCTAGGAGCTCAGGCCGTTGGCGCTGATGGTATTGATAAGCGTATTGATGTCATTGCCGTTGCCATACGAGCAGGGCTTACCGTCTATGATCTTGAGGAACTCGAACTTTCCTATGCCCCACCCTATGGCTCAGCCAAGGATCCGGTTAACTATGCTGGCTTCGTAGCAGCCAATGTCCTTCGCGGCGATGCTCAACTGTTTCATGTAGATGAAGCCCTTGCCCCGGCAGATAACCAAAAACTCATTGATGTCCGCAGCCCCGAAGAAGCACAGGGCGGAACCATACCTGGCGCGGATAACATTCCACTACCACAGCTCAGAGATAAGCTAGATGGTCTCTCAAAGGACACTGAATATCTACTATTCTGCCAAGTGGGCTTACGTGGCTATCTGGCCTGCCGGATTCTGAATCAATATGGATTCAAATGTAAAAATCTAACCGGCGGCTATAAAACCTACATGATGGTTACTGCGCATCAGCCCGACCAGGCTCCTGAACAGGAAACTACATCCGACGATCCGGGCGCAAATTCCAGTGAGCCCGGACCTACTTCAGAAAACAGCGTGATCGTTGAAAATATTGATGCCAGCGGATTGCAGTGTCCCGGCCCGATTATGCAATTGAGTCAGGGGGTCGACCGCATTCAAAACGGCCAAGCCGTAAGCATTCTATCTACCGACCCCGGTTTTGCCGGTGATATCCCCGCATGGTGCAACTCAACCGGCAATCAGCTTCAATCCTTGGAGCCCGAAAATGGAGCCTATCGCGCAGTCATTGTAAAACATACTCCAGGATGTAGCGCTACAACACCTGCACGCACAGAGAAGCGCTTCACGAATGTGGTTTTCAGCAACGATCTGGACAAAGCCCTTGCTGCATTCATCATTGCCAATGGAGCTGCGACGATGGGATATCAGGTTACGCTGTTCCATACGTTCTGGGGTTTAAATATTCTGCGCAAGGATGGCCCCGTAAACGTGAACAAAAACTTCATTGAAAAAATGTTCGGATGGATGATGCCCAAGGGCCCGAACAAACTGAAACTGTCTCAGATGCAGATGGGCGGTATGGGCGCTTCGATGATCAAAGGCATCATGAAAGAGAAAAATGTGCTCTCTCTTCCCGAGCTGATGCAAAGCGCCATTGATAACGGGGTAAAAATCGTTGCCTGCACCATGTCAATGGATCTCATGGGAATTAAAAGCGAAGAGCTGATTGACGGAATTGAAGAAGGCGGCGTTGCCATGTACATTGATCAGATTGATGGAGATGCAAACCTGTTTATATAATCAAGCATCGAAAGGAATTAAATGAATACAAAGAAAGTAATCGTGGCCGCTATACTCGCGGCAGTTGCCTGGGCCGGAACGAGCTGGTTGCTCGAATTGCCTCCCTTTGAAGGACCGGAGACCCAGGAACTGCTTGCGGACGAACAGAACGAGGCAAAAGCATTTCCAGAAAAAGTCCCGTTCCGTTTTGGCAGCCGAGCATTTTCGGGGATTTGCGATGAATACAGTTTAGACGATGAATCTATTCTAAATGAAATGAAGTCGCTCGGAGTAGATGCCAAACCAACCTGGCCCATCAAACAGATTGCCGAAGAAAATGATATGGAAATACAGGCCGTTTTTGACGTAATCAGACAACTCGCAAACAACTAGCGATCGTTATGATTGCGTATGGCGCGCTGGGTATCGCGGGCGGATTCCCGATCCTTGATGGTATTTCGCTTATCGACTACATTCTTACCCTTGGCCAAACCAATCTTTAGCTTCACTTTACCGCGCACGAGATAGAGCTTGAGCGGAACAATCGTGAGTCCTTTTTCCCGGATTTTTCCGTAGAGCCGATCAATCTCCTTGCGGTGCATCAGCAGCTTGCGCTCGCGGGTCTGGTTGTGGTTAAAAATATTACCGTGGTCATACGGCTGAATGGTGCAGCCGACCAGATAGGCTTCCAAATGATCATCGATATGAACATAGCCTTCCTGAATGCTTACATGACCCTGCTTGACCGATTTTACTTCAGTACCGGTCAGCATAATCCCCGCTTCGATCATTTCCAGAATTTGAAAATCACGTAACGCCTTACGGTTGGTGGCCAGCACCCCCGCTCCGGGATCTTTTTTCTTCTTATTTTTACCAGCCATGGGAAATCAAATCCTACAATTAGAAGCACTAAATCCGAAACAAGCTCAAAACTCAAAACAGAAAAGCTCAAAACCTTGGGGCTTTGAGCCTTTCGACATTCGAATTTGTTTAAGATTTCGAAATTCGAGTTTAGGATTTCCTCTCTCTAGAGGAGAATTGAAGTATCGAAGTCGAGACTTGGCGCTTCGCTTTCTTCAATCGAGTGAATCATTTCAGCCGTCAGCAGACCGCTAGCAATCTCCTTCAGCACAATGTCGTGGTTATCCATTTCTGCATGATCTTTCTTAACCATCGGACGCGCGCCGCTGTTGAGCTGACGGGTACGATAGGAAATCAGGTTCACCAGCATCGGGGTGTTGGTAATTTTCTCTTCTGCAGTGGTAAGATATTCAAAATTCATAAGTTTGCTCCGCGCAACTGCTTTATTTTAATCTGTTTAAACAGAATCCTAGTAAATGTAAAAAAAATCGGCGCGTAGTATAGCACTAGCCCCCATTCCGTCAAATTCCATTTACAATAAAATCCACATCCAAAAGATGTGAATTTCCACCCCTCTTACGAGGAGCGATTGAACATTCTGGAGCGCGGCGGGAAGAGCAGCACCACGCCGCTTTCGCGTACGCAGCGTGCCAGTTCACCGAAAAGCGTATCGCCCGTTGGTTGCCACCGCACTCCAAGGCAGTTTTACATCATGCCGCCCATACCGCCCATGCCGCCGCCCATATCAGGCATTGCAGGAGCGCCTGCCGGTTCTGGCAGATCGGTGATCATGCATTCGGTCGTCAGCAACAAACCAGAGATGGAAGCCGCGTTCTGCAGAGCGGAACGGGTTACCTTCGCAGGATCGATAATTCCCGCCGCGATCATATCGACGTATTCGCCGGTCGCAACGTTGTACCCGAAGGTCTGCTTGGCTTTCTTAACGGCCTGAACCACGATAGCGCCCTCTTCAGCTGCATTGGCCACGAGCTGGCGAAGCGGAGCTTCGATCGCCTTGCGAACAATGTTAACACCAATTTCTTCATCACCGGAAACTTCAACCTTGTCCAAAGCCTTCTGAACGCGGATGAGTGCAACGCCACCACCAGGTACGATACCTTCTTCAACAGCGGCACGGGTTGCGTGTAATGCGTCTTCCACACGAGCTTTCTTTTCTTTCATTTCTGCTTCAGTGGCTGCGCCAACGTTGATCACAGCAACACCACCAGCCAACTTAGCCAGACGTTCCTGCAGTTTTTCACGATCGTAGTCCGAAGAAGTTTCTTCGATTTGGCGACGGATTTGATTAATACGAGACTTAATATCAGCAACCTGACCGCCACCTTCAACGATAGTCGTGTCATCTTTACCAACAGTGATGCGCTTAGCAGTACCGAGGTCATCGATGGAAACCGTTTCGAGCTTAATACCGAGGTCTTCTGTAATGAACTTACCACCGGTCAGAACTGCAAGGTCTTCCATGATCGCTTTACGACGATCACCGAATCCAGGTGCTTTAACCGCACATACGTTCAAAGTGCCGCGTAGCTTGTTGACCACGAGAGTCGCCAGCGCTTCGCCTTCGATATCTTCCGCAATAATCATGAACGGTTTGCCGGTTTTGGCAACATTCTGCAGTAGCGGGAGCATGTCCTGCAGGTTGGAAATCTTCTTTTCGAAAAGCAGGATGTAGGGATCTTCCATAACAGTTTCCATGGTGTTGGCATCTGTTACGAAGTATGGAGAAAGATAGCCCTTGTCGAACTGCATTCCCTCAACCACATCAAGAGTGGTTTCGATGGACTTGGCTTCTTCAACGGTAATCGTTCCGTCTTTACCCACTTTTTCCATCGCTTCAGCAATGATGTTACCAATGGTTTCGTCGCCGTTAGCTGAAATCGTTCCAACCTGAGCCACTTCTTCGCTGGTCTTAACCTTCTTACTGAGCTTCGCGAGCTGAGCGATCATCGCCTCAACAGCCTTGTCGATACCACGCTTCAGACTCATTGGGTTAGCACCCGCAGTAACGTTCTTCAGACCTTCACGATAAATCGCTTCAGCCAGAACCGTTGCAGTGGTAGTACCGTCACCGGCAATATCAGAAGTCTTGGAAGCAACTTCCTTAACCATCTGTGCACCCATGTTTTCGAATGCATCTTCGAATTCGATTTCCTTCGCAACAGAAACACCATCTTTAGTGACCGTTGGTGATCCGAATTTCTTATCGAGAATTACGTTGCGGCCTTTTGGACCGAGAGTAACTTTTACTGCTTTACTCAGTTTTTCAACACCGCGTAGCATTGCGTCGCGTGCTTCTACATCAAAAATAATTTGTTTAGCCATTTGAAATATTCCTTTTTAAATCAGAGTTAACCAATTACTGCGAGGATGTCATCTTCGCGCATGATCTGGTATTCCTTGCCGTCAACCTTGACTTCGGTTCCGCCGTATTTCGGCATCAACACGATATCGTCCTTCTTGACATTGAACGGAACTTTTTTGCCGTTTTCATCGATCTTTCCAGTACCAACAGCAACAACTTTTCCTTCCTGCGGCTTTTCCTGTGCAGAGTCAGGAATAATGATTCCGCCCTTTGCAACTTCTTCAGCCTTTACTGGCTCGACCAGCACACGTTCACCCAATGGTTTGATCTTCATGGATATGTCTCTCCTTGGTTTATTATTCAATCACTGGCAGGACCATCCTGCCTTTTTAAATTTTGAATTTTGAATTTTGATTTCCGATTTGCGGGTCTCCGACAGCCTCTTCTTTTCAAGGCCAACGGCGACTGAGTTCCGCAAATCAAAAATCAGCAATCAACTATCTAAAATGCTCTATTACTTCTTTTCGTCTTCGTCGACCATTTCAAAGTCGGCTTCTTCAACGTCAGATGCCTGCTTTTCACCAGCTTCGGCACCGGCGTCGCCACCCATATCTGCACCCGGAGCACCTTCAGCACCCGGAGCTGCATTGGCATACATTTCAGTAGCCGCCGCCTGCATTTTTTCGTTCAACACATCGAGCGTTGTCTTCATGGCTTCGTAGTCTTCCGCTTCGATTGCCTTTTTAACGGGCTCGATTGCAGCTTCCACTTCAGCCTTCTGCTCAGGGGTAACCTTGTCTTCGTTTTCCTTCAGGAATTTTTCCGTCTGGAATACGGTGGAGTCCGCCTGATTTTTCAGATCAACTTTTTCACGAAGCTTTTCGTCTTCAGCAGCGTGCTTTTCAGCATCCTGTACCATCGAGTCAATTTCAGCATCCGTCAGACCACTGGAATCGGTAATCGTAATGTGCTGTTCCTTGCCGGTACCCAGATCCTTGGCGCTCACCTTAACAATACCATTGGCATCGATATCAAACGTTACTTCAATCTGTGGCGTTCCACGCGGCGCCGGCGGAATACCATCGAGGTTGAATTTATCGAGAGTTTTATTAGCGTTGGCCATCTTGCGCTCACCCTGCAGTACGTGAATTTCCACGGCAGGCTGGTTATCCGCTGCAGTAGAGAAGATTTCGTTCTTTTTCGCAGGGATTGTGGTGTTGCGCTCGATCAACGGAGTGAATACGCCGCCCATTGTTTCAATACCCAACGTTAGTGGAGTCACGTCGAGAAGAAGCACGTCTTTAACTTCGCCCTTCAGAACGCCGCCCTGAATAGAAGCACCGATCGAAACCACCTCATCCGGATTAACACCCTTGTGCGGCTCCTGACCGAAGATATCCTTC
Source organism: Kiritimatiellales bacterium (assembly GCA_016744085.1). GTDB lineage: Bacteria > Verrucomicrobiota > Kiritimatiellia > Kiritimatiellales > Pontiellaceae > Pontiella. The sequence goes on from JADGFE010000045.1 coordinate 12,637, forward strand.
ACAGATTCCTGAACTTTCGGCATACGGGTTGAACCACCCACAAGAATCACTTCGTTGATTTCAGAAGCACTCAGACCGGAATCTTTCAAACAAACTGTAACCGGATCAATCGCCCGTGTAACCAGATCATCGCAGAGCTCTTCGAGCTTGGCGCGGGTTAGTGTCACATTCAAATGCTTGGGTCCGGAAGCATCGGCCGTGATGAACGGCAGATTAACTTCGGTCGACTGCGAACTGGAAAGTTCGCACTTGGCTTTTTCGCCCGCTTCTTTCAAGCGCTGCAACACCATAGGATCAGCAGACAAGTCAACGCCCTGTTCCGCTTTAAAATCAGCGACGAGCCAGTCGATAATCTTCTGGTCAAAGTCATCACCACCGAGGTGTCCATCACCGCTGGTTGCAGTCACTTCAAATACGCCGTCACCGATATCGAGGATGGATACGTCGAACGTTCCGCCACCGAGGTCGTAGATCGCAATTTTTTCTTCCGACTTCTTGTCGAGGCCATAAGCCAAAGACGCCGCAGTCGGCTCGTTGATAATACGCAGCACTTCCAGGCCGGCAATTTTCCCGGCATCCTTGGTAGCCTGACGCTGGGAATCGTTAAAGTAAGCCGGAACCGTGATAACGGCCTGGGAAACGGTTTCTCCCAGATACGCTTCCGCATCCGCCTTCAGCTTCTGCAGAATCATCGCAGAGATTTCCGGTGGGCTGTATACCTTGTCATCAATCTTAACGTGCGCATCACCGTTCTTGGCTTTTACCACCTCGTAAGGAACCAGATGCGTTTCGTTTTGTACTTCGGCGAATTTACGCCCCATGAAGCGCTTGATCGAAAAGACCGTATGCTGCGGGTTGGTTACCGCCTGGCGTTTAGCCGCTGTACCCACCAGACGCTCGCCGCCTTTAGTGAATGCCACGATAGATGGGGTTGTCCGTCCGCCTTCAGCGTTCGGGATTACGGTAGGCTCGCCACCTTCCATGACGGCCATGCATGAATTCGTGGTACCGAGGTCGATACCCAACACTTTAGATCCTGCTGTGCTCATAATTTGTCTCCTGTTAAATAAAATGTGTCATGATTGACGTCATCCCCTTTAACACGAACCGTGCCAGCGAAAGTGGGGCGTGATCCGCAAGACGTGATACACTGCAAACAAAGGCTAACCTTGCAGTCATTCGAAAAATAGTGAACTGACGTAACCTTCCGCAACTGCGCCATATACCAGCCGATTGACGCACTTCTTGGCGCAACTGCGCCATTGTGGCGCATGCTTAATGTGCCGAGGCGTCCGCGAACCGTGCGTCCCCTTGAAAGAGGGCGAAATGACCTTTATCACCAACAATTATAAAATGGGCCGCCAGCTCCGTTGCCGGTCTCTACCAACTCGCGCTGGGGAATCGAAGTTTTTTTCAAATAACTCAAACAAACGCTGAAACTCTCCGGCTTCATCGGCTACAGTAAAAAAGCGCTACAGTGGCAGGTCTGGGCCACGCTTTTGGTCTGGACGCTCTCCCGCTATGCCGCATTCGCATTCGGCTGGATGCACAGTTATAGTCGCCTGATGATCTTGCTACGCTCTTACGCCTGGGGGCGGTTTGATCTGAAAGAACTGCTGCAATTCCATGGGACAGCAGGCGGGCTTCCGCGTATGGTTGCGCTTCCCCGACAGTTTGACTTGCAGCCTACCAGTTCATAAAAGGAGGCAATAAAAAGCGGGGCATGTTTGTCTTTATTAAATCTCTGTGAATTGGGACTATCTCTCGAATTTATGAATAAAGCATCCGCATCCAAAAAGGGCCTGACGTTAATCGAAGTCCTCATTGCCCTGGTTATCCTCAGCGTTGGAGTTTCCTCTATGATGGTGGCGATGTCGCGTTGCCTTTCCGTTGTGCGAACCGCGCGTAACCGGGAAGTTGCCCGGGGTCTGTTTCAACGGGTGGACATTGAAAACCCGATCGAAAGCGTCGATATGGAGGAACTTTCCGAATCCGGTGAATTCGACGATACAGAAGGTTATCAGTGGTTTCGGAATATTGTCATTGTTGATGAAGAAGAACGCCCTGGTCTTTTTCTGGTCACCATCCGTATTCAGTGGTCGGAACGTGGTCGTGATGCCTTTGAAGAGATTACGGTGTACAAATATGCTCCAGATGCGGAAAGCGTAACGCAGGAATTTTAGGTTAAATGTGAAGATTAAATCCCGCCATCTGAAAACACGCAAAGGCTTTACCCTGCTAGAACTTCTCGTGGCAATGGTCATCCTGACCATTGCCATGTCCATTGCCTTTCAGGCGTTCACGGGCACGGTTCGCGGCTGGAAACGCGGAACTGAAGTGATGGATGGTATCAAACATGGCGATTTTGCCATCACGCAACTCGTTGCCTCGCTTCGCTCCACGATCTATTTTTTCAACCAACGAAAAACCTACGCCTTTACGATCGAGAAAAACACCTCATCCGGACTGCCTGCCGACAGTATCAGTTTTGTGACGGCCAGTAGTGCCTTCATGCCCTATGACTCCCCATTTGCTGTCGGCCCGCACCGGTTGGAGCTGTTTATTGATGACGATGATCGAGGCAACCCAGCCCTCTTTGCCCGCCCGATGCCGGCGGTTCCTATCGATGAAGATTTGGAAGATGAATATGATTCTGATCCTATTTTGATATCCCGCGCAATTCAGGGGCTGGAAATTCTGATCTGGGATGAGGAAAATGAAGACTGGACAGAGGAGTGGGAACCAGAAAATTCCATACCTGAACGCGTACTGATAGCGGTATATGTCGAGTCTGCTGATGAAAACGAGGAGCCCATTGAGTTTACCAGAGTAATCGAAATTCCCGTTGCCCCGTCAGTAAAAGAAAAGCTGACAGGCCCAAGTAATGCAGAAGGAAGTAGCAGTACAGGCGGAACGACAGGCAATAGTGGAGGAAATAACATTACTATTGGTGGCGGTGGCGGTGGAGTGCAAACACCACAATGAGAAAAATTTATTCCAAACTAAACAGAGCAAAAGAAGGGGCTGCACTTATCGTAGCCCTCTGGACACTTGTTCTCCTTTCTCTGATTGTCGGATCATTTGCTTTTGAGGTAAACCTCGAAGGTATGCTTGTGTCTCATAAACGCAAAAAATTCCATGCTGAAGTACTGGCTCTTTCCGGGCTCGAATATGCGAGGGCCATTCTTGACAAACAACAGGAGGCCAAGCAGCTAGAAATTGAGGATATGGATGAGGATAAGGATGGATTTATGCAGTCCGCGTTGTATACCAAACGCGGACTTGTCTCCACATCCTCGATCAAATTTGAAAACGGTGGAAAGTTTGACATCACAATCGAGTCAGCTGAAGGCGGGCTGAATGTGAACCTGCTGAATAGGGAGGACTGGCTTGATATTTTTGAAATGGCCAATGTACCTTCCACCGATTGGGATGAAATGATTGATTGCCTTGAAGATTGGATTGATCCGGGCGATCTACATAGCCTTAACGGTGCGGAATCTGATGATCCTTTCTATGAAGAACAGGGCTACCCCGTTAAAAATGGCCCATTGGATAGTGTCGAGGAATTGTTGCTCGTCAAAAGCTGGGGGCCGGACATCCTATACGGAAGGCCTGCAGACGAAGAAAATGATGAAATTTTCGGAATAGCATATTTTCTAACGGTATGGGGTGATGGCAGGCTAAACCTCAACTCGGCCTCTATCGATGCGATGCGGGCTGCTGGAATGACTGATGAACATATCGCTGAGGTTCTTGATGGTCTGGCGGGTGAAGACGGTGAACGTTACAATACGGATGATGGGCTAACAGAAAGCCACCTAAATGGTGATAGCAGATTTAAATTGCAAAGTACGTACGTGAAGGTAACTTCTGTAGGAGAAATATACGGTAATCAGTACCAAATCGAGAGTATCTTCCTCATGAAGAACAAAGACTCGATGGTGGTCTATTGGAACGAAGGACCGGTTAAGAAATAATGCGAAAACGCGAAAAGACCATCACAGCAGCATGCCGAACCACTGATGGCATCGAATGGACCACCCTAAAGATCAGTCAGGATGGCGATGAGACTCCTATTCAAGGGAGCCTTCCAATTGTTTTTCCTGAAGATATCACAGAGGAAAATCTGAAGGCATTGGAATTGCCGGAAGATATTACAGAACATCTGAATGGCGACATCTCGGTGGCGTTACGGACTTCTGAATTGCTGATGCGTACCATGGAATTTCCGACCGGCGATCCGGAAGAGATTGCTGAAATGGTGGGATTTCAAATCGATAAAGTCTCCCCTTTTCCGCTGGATCAACTGGCGTATGCTCATGAAATCCTGAATCGGGAAGAAGATAGTGCACTGGTATTAATGGCGGCGGCTAAGCGGGATAGTATTGACGCCATTGGCAACTCCTTTGAAAAAAAGGGTATTCTTATTCATAGTATTGATGCCCGTCCGCTCGGCTGGCTGAAGCTATTACGTGATGAAAAGAAGATTTCGGAGTCCGACACAGAGATTCTCATTCTCGTCGATGGTATTGATTTTGTGCTGGCCGTCCTGCTGGATGGAAAACCCATTACATTCCGAGCTCTTCACGCACAACTCGATGACATGTCCGTGGTTGATGAGCTGACGCATGAAATCGGTTATACGCTGACTACCCTGGATGCCGAATACGATTTACCCAAACCCTCCACCATCGATTTTTGGAGTTGTGGAAAAGTGCCGATTCCGTTGCGCTCCAAGCTTGCTGAGAAATGCGGCCTGCCGGTGCTTTATCATGACCTTGAAACGCTTCCGACGCTTTCGGAAGGTCTTCTGCGCCGTGCCCTTAGTGATGATAGCCGGATCGACTTAATCCCAAGCGAGTGGATTGAGCACCAGAAACGCAAAAAACTCTTCAGGACCTTTTCGTATATCGGTGGTGGTATTGTGGCTATCTGGATTGCAGTGATGCTCCTCTTTTTGAGCATCTACAAAGCGCGTGACATAAAGCTCAATTGGGTGAAAGCCGACGCTGCAGAAATTTCTCCAGCGGCCCAGACAGCTCAGAGCAACCAAAATAAACTGCGCGCCTTACAGGCCTATACGGACCGTTCTGATTCTTCGCTTGAGTGCCTTAGAGAAATTACTCGCCAGTTGCCTGCAGGCGATATTGAATTCGTTTCCTATAATTATAAAAAAGGAAAAGGAGTTACCCTGCGGGGCTCTGCGATAAGCGATGACATGGTCTATGATTTCTTTGAGAAACTGACTTCCGCAGAACTGTTTGAGCGACTTAAGGATCAGTCGATCAATAATAAGACAACAAAAGGCGTCCGACGTGCAGTCTACTCCGTTACCCTGGAGCTTAAGCCAGAGGAGGAGGCCAAATGATTATTTCACAACGCGAAATGATTTTAGGAGCAGCAACACTTACTGCGATACTCATCGGCATCACATGGCTCACTATCGACAGCCATACGGATGAATATAAAGCCAAGAAAATTGAGATCACCAACCTGCGTGCGCAGATCAGGCTCGATGAGCGCCGGATCACCATGCAGGAAGAGTGGATGGCTGAACTGAATGAGTTACAAAAAGATTTGCGGGTTTTTGACGTAAAACAAAAATCTGTGGCCCCGGAACTCATGAAAACTATCAAGGGCCTTTCCAGCAGACACGGTCTGGATATCAACCGAAGCCAGCCCTATGCAGAAAAACCTACCAGCGATCTCTTTGAGCTAGGAATCAACTGCACCTGGGAAGGGAAACTGGAATCCATGATCGGCTTCCTGACCGATCTGCAACAACAAAGCGTTCGTTATGATGTCCGAAGTCTCAATGTTACACCTGTTGGAAAAAATACCGGAAAACTGAAAGGCAACATGGTCATTAACTGCGCCTACACCAAGAAGCCAAATGCGGGCAAGAAAGCCAAATAGTTTGATTTTGAGCCACGGTCTTTCTATATGAGCTTAGCATCGTCGCATCAGCATTGAAAATGCGTTGTTTCCATTCGCAGCAATCGCCTCTACGAATCCGGGAAGTGTT
>JADGFE010000232.1 GCA_016744085.1 Kiritimatiellales bacterium
CTCGCCTCGATAAAAAAATAAGGCCACTCGTCCGACACTTTTCAAACTTCTCCGGTAAGTAACCGCTGAACAACCGGTCGCGTCTACACGCGCCGAACTATACAGCGACTAACCGGAGATTTTAATGAAGACATTTGCGACCGACCTTGACCGGCTGGCGTTTCTCTTAGAAGCAGATGCGGCGTTCGCAATCGATCCTGAAGAATTGGGAACCGATGCCGCCGAACAGACAGCTCCTGAAGAGCAGGCTCCCGGAAAACGGCCGAAATACATCACCAATTACATCGGCAGTAAACAAAAGCTGGTGGATTGGATTTGGAAAAACACGCCCGACAAGGTCGGCTCGGTGCTGGATGCCTTTTCCGGTTCTGCCGTCGTTGCCTACATGTACAAATCCAAAGGGATGCAGGTAACCACCAACGACCGCCTGCATTTTTGCCATCATGCCGCGAAGGCGATTGTTGAGAATAGCTCGGTAACGGTGACCGAAGCAGAAATGGATGCACTGGTTGCCGACAACGCCAAGGCCGGAACCTTTGTGCGTGACAATTTTAAGGGCATCTTTTTTGTTAAAGGCGTCCACGGAGTGATCGATGCGATCCGGGCCAACTGCGACAAACTTTCCGGCTATAAAAAGGACATTGCGCTGTTTGCGCTGGGTAAAACCTGCGCCAGCGGCGGATTTGGGCACTTTTCCTCCTCAGCAGAGGGTGGCCAGCGCAAGGATACACCGGATCAATTTAAGGCGCGGTTCCGCAAGAATCTGGAGCGAATCAATGCGCTGGTGTTCGATAACGGAAAAACGAACAAGGCGCACCATGGTGATGTGAACGCCATCCTGCCGAAGGTAAATGCCGACCTGGCCTATTTTGATCCGCCGTATGCGACCGAATTTTCGACCACCAACTATGAAAAAGCCTATCACTTTGTGGAAGGCCTGATGGTCTATTGGAAAGGTCTTGAAATCAACAAGGACAGTAAAACCAAGCATTATGCCACGGATCACCAGACCGTCACAAAAGGCAACTCCTCCGCCTTTTTTGAAACGTTTCTCGGTAACGCCAAACACATCAAGCATTGGCTGATTTCCTATCGCGATCACGCACATCCAAACGAATCGCAGATGAAAAAGATCATTGCGGGGCATGGTCGTTCATCCCGGATGCAGTCAAAGGATCACTCCTATTCGATCACAGCAAAACGTGGGTCTGCATCATCTGCGAAGGAACGGCTGTTTGTTTGCGTGAAGAGTGCATCGGCCAAAGCGTCGGAGGAAAAAACTCAGCCGTTGGCCGCCGCTGCTAATTTCCATACATCAATTCCTGTCGAATTAGCCTTGGATGAGGACAGTTTACGCTCAGAAGCCATGCAGAGTGCTTCGGGCGATCCGCAGTTTACCTTCATCCTCTGTCGCACCGGCACCAACCGAAACGGTGACCATTTTACGTCAGAAGAACTGACCCAACGGCACATGACCGCCATTAATAAGAAGGTCGATCTGCAGCACTCACAGGAATTTGGCGACATTGTGGGCGGGATCGTCGCCGCTGATTATCAGGAAGATGAAAATGGCGGGCGGATCGAGTGCATCGGCGAACTCTACGCTGCCGACACACCTAACGCGCAGTTGGCCTATAAGCTCATGAAGCGCGGCATCATCACTCAGGTTTCAATGGAGTGTGATTACGAAGAAGGAGAATGCTCCGTCTGCCACAAGCGATTCAAAAGCAAAGCCGATTACTGCACCCACCTGCGCAAATTTAAGGGTCGCGAGCTGAGCGGCAAACCCGTCTACGAAATCCTGCACGGCGTCACCTTTTCCGGTCTGGGCCTTCTCGACCGAAAAGGAGCCGATGAGCAGGCCCGAATTCTACAGGTGGCGTCGGTTCAGGATCCATCTGATGAACAACAACCCCAAGGAGAATCCCTAATGGACGATAAAGACAAAAAACCCGATCCGTCGTCTTCCGATGCCGCGAAAAACAAAGCTGCGGAAGAAATGCCGAATGCGGAACTGGAAAAGGAAAACCGTGAGCTGAAAGCCAAGGTGTCCGAACTTCAGAAGAAAATTGAGGAACTGGAAGCCGAGCAGAAAGCCGCTGCATCCAAAGCTCGTGCCAATCAGTTGATCGGTAAGCTCGAAAAACAGGGCATGGACTTCGGTGACGAGCGAGACAACGAACTCAAACGTCTGGCCGAACTCTCGGATGATGCCTTTTCCGCAACCGAGGCCGCCTATGCAAAAATGGCGAAAACGAACACCACAGAACCGCCGCCAGATAAAGAGCCTCCTCCCAAGAAGGCCAAAGCCTCGAATGATTCGCCGATGCGAACGTCCGCCGGAGTCCGTCCGCACGATGTAGACGACCAAAAGCTCTCGCTCGAAGACCGTCTGAAGAACGGCTTCATGGCGGCCTACAACAACCGCGTCGGAAGCGAAGCAACCACCAACGCCTAAACCCAAGGAGAATCGATATGCCATTTATTAATCCAACCCACCCGGGCCTTGCGTATGGCGATGGCTACATGCAGGGAAGCGGCGAGATCGGTCAGTTTGTCGCCGTGGCCGGAAACGACCAGTTTGCCGTCAATACTGATCCGAAGGTTCGCTCGTTCGGAATGCTGATGAAGAGCTACGCCGACGGCGAAATGCCCGGCATTCACTGCAAAGGCGGCACGTATGAAACCGATGTTTTCGAAGGAACGATCAATCCCGGTGACGATTTGAAAGTTTCGGACACCGGAAAGCTGACCGGCGGAAATATTGCCGATGATGAACATGTGATCGCTCAGGCCATCTCCGTTCAGAGCGGTGTACTGAAATTTAAACTGCTGATTTAACCAAGGAGCCCATTCAATGGAAAACGAACTTATTGATATTCACAGTCAGGAATACATGGAGACCATGGCGCAACTGATGACGGAAGCGCTAGAGTCTCCCGAAGGGATGCAGGCATTGGCCGCCGCCATCGCTGCGCCAATTGAGCAAGAGATTCGGCGCAAGGAGATTTCCTCCCTGTTGCTTACCCGTCACACCTTGCCCAAAGGCGAGCGTCCGCTGTACCAGAAAAAGCCGACCGTTAAGGCCCACTGGATCAGCAAAGACGGCGAAGCGCAGGAACAGGAAATCGGTAAAGATGAAGTGGAATTCCCCACCAACCGAATCCACTCCAATCCAATGGTCGATATATCCGTCCTCAAAAACGGTAACATCGGCACGTTGATGGATATCCAAACCAGTGCGTCGGACTCCATTCGTAAAGAGATGGACCGTCGCTCAATCAACGTGTTGTCTGCTGCGGTTCCTCCTGAAAACACGGTGGAAGTGGTTGGCAACACACTGACCGAAGAGGC
>JADGFE010000233.1 GCA_016744085.1 Kiritimatiellales bacterium
CCGTGGTTATACAGGGCACGAAATGCTCGATGCTGTCGGCCTCGTGCATATGAACGGTCGGATCTACGATTCCAATATCGGCCGCTTTCTTTCCGCCGACCCCATTGTGCAGGCTCCGTCCGATCTCCAGAGCTACAACCGCTATGCGTATGTGCGCAACAACCCGCTGACGCTCACCGATCCCTCCGGCTTTTCCTGGTGGAGCAAGAACGTCACCCGGAAGGTTAGCGATTTTTCCAAGAAATACTGGAAGACCATTACCACCGTGGTGATTGCGGTGGGGGCGACGGTGGTTGCTGGCGTTATTACGGCTCCTGCCGGGCCGATCATATCGGGAGCTGTTTCCGGATTTGCGGGAGGTTTTTCTGCGGGATTTGTGGGAACTCTGCTGCATGGAGGCAGTATCGGGGATGCTCTGAAAACCGGAAATGAGGCCGGTATAAAAGGCGAGATAATGGGGGCTGCAGCCGGGCTGGTCAGCTATTATTATCAAACCTATGAGCAACTTACGCTGACCATAAAAATTGCTCAGGCCGCAGCCCACGGCGCAGCTACGGCGGCAGTGGAAGCGGCCTATGGAGGAAGCTGGGAGGCCAGTTTTCTGGCCGGCTTTGGCGGGAGTATGACAGGGCAGTTTATGTCAAAATCCCACATCGCCTGGAAAACAATTTCTGGCGCTTTGGTGGGAGGAACCGTTTCTGAGATTGGTGGTGGAAAGTTTGCGAATGGGGCTCTAACTGGAGCCTTGACTGCTATGACCGCCGCTGCTGCGGGTGCGGCGGCTCGCAGAATGGGAATGATGGGGTCATCTCAGAATGGGGTGGATAACAAACCTGTTGGTAAGATAACTATCCATAGTGACAATGGCGAAAATTCACAAGGAATAGGAAGTATTCCTCTTATTAAACATGGAAATCACTCATGGATTGAATATTTGAAATATTCGAAATTTCTGGCATTTAGACCAAAACTGTTTACATTCGGAACATGGAAAGGGGGAGGTTTATTGACTAACTATAGTGGTGATAATACCCAGGCACGTGAAGGTATTGCATCATTAACAGTAGAAATTAATGGAATGCAAGAAAGAGCATTGATTGCGCATATTAATTCTATTAGCTCAAAAGGTGTTAGCGCATGGCAACATTGGAATCCTTGTTCTGATTTTTCGTCTGATGCATTCAGGGTAACAACAGGCATAAGTCTACAGGACCGTCATCTGTTTGGAATTGGTTATTCTGACCCAAACACCTTATATGACAGCATTAAATCTTATTAAGAGGAGTGAGTTATGAAGACTGTAAATTTTCGTTTTATTTTTTTATTGGTAGTGGCTATTCTGAATGGGTGTCACGGAATGAAGAGTGATAGAATTGTTACATTTAGACAGCTTTCCGGCTATGCAGAATATGGCATTTTTCCCGAGAGTGCCGGGATAATTGTGCGAAGTGGAGATTACTGGGTGGATAGTTTTAGGTTAATCTCCAGTTATAAAGTAGAAAAATGCAGTGCCGGTAGTTGTTATTATGTGACGTATTATTTAAACAATTTTTTTGAAAATAAAAATCTGGATATTCTTAGGTTTCAAAACGGTTCAGTTGAAGTAAAAATTAACATCCCCGGTTTTAATGAAGACTCGGCAATATATTATAAAGATGCATCAGGCGTGTATCCGATTAAGAAAGGGGATGCTGGTACTTGGGAAAAATATTGGACTAATTATTTGAAGGAACTGGAAATGAAAAAAGGGGCATACGGAGATCCTCATGATATTGGAATAAATATTAAGTGTAAAAATGGATCCACGCGCCAACCAACAGCGTTGACTGTGCCAACCTGTTAAATATGAAGTTAGGTAAAGGTTGCCGCTTCGCTCCAGCATTCCATGCTGGCTTTGAGTCGCGAAGCTCCTTCAATTTCGGAACCGCTCAGCTACTCGACGCATAACAGGTACGCTTGCCGGGTACTCCGGCGGATTTGCGGCCGGGTTTGTGGGGAGTGCCCTGCACGGGGGCAGTTTCAGGCAGGCGCACGAGGCCGCATTAAAGGGCGGTCTTCAAGGAGGATTAGCGGGTGGGCTTGCCGGACGCATCGGCCAGTTTTTCGGTACCCCGGCGGATTTTTCAATCAAGCTCGAAATTATCCGGGCCACCTTGCACGGGCTGGCGGCGGGAGCAGTGAATACCGCCTTTGGCGGCGACTTTACAAGTGCATTCCTGGCGGGATCGATTTCTTCATTGGTGACTCATAGCTTCCGGTTTAACCCCGGCGGCGGGATGGATCTGGACAAGGTGGGTTTCTGGGGCGACCTCGCGGTGGCGTCCATCGTCGGCGGCACTGCCTCGGAGATTGGTGGCGGCAAGTTCGGCAACGGGGCGTTTTATGGTGCCGCGCAGTATTTGTTTAATGCGGCCTCCAAAAGTTGGGAATCTCCTAGACCTAGAAAACCAGGGCTTCTTCAGAGTTTATTTCCAGCGCACACTGCGCCTATGAGTAGGCAACCTATAGGTGGATCAATGGAATCACAGTTGGCATATGCTAATCATGTTAATGGAATTCGAACAGCTGCAATAGGGGGAGTGACGGCATCGATTGGCCTTAATGCGGTAGGCCCAGCAATTGCAGAGTTTGGCCCTTTACTGCCAGTTATGTATGATAAAGTTGTTTTGAATTACTATGTATGGGGTGCTTCAACTAGCTTGGACGTAACTTTATACACAACTTTGAATAATCCCAATGCGTTTAGTACAACGAGTAACTTCAACATATTGTATAAGGCGGGTGTTGCGAGAATTCCAGTATTTGTGGAAGCCTATTCGTCGCATATTTCAGCGGCTAGTTCGTGGGCGGCAGTCGCTGGAGAATTTGCTGGTGTATTAAATACGGAATGAAATTAGAAATGAATGATGTAACTGAAGGCAAGGTCGTTGGATATCTCATTGTAATATGTGGTATTATGGCAATTGTTTCTGGTAGTGCTGGATTGACACTTTACGGGCGACTAGATGGTTCAACGGCACGTATAGTAGGTTGTTTGATGCTGCTGCTTGGACTTAAGCTCATATTTCCGGTTAAGTGGTTTAGAAAATGAAATCCTTTAAGGGGTGAAATTGATGAATCAATTCAATGTGTTAATCTTGGCTTTCTCACTGTTTGTTTGTGACGGCTGTTCAAGCAGCAACAATTCTGAGTCAAGGGAGGAGAGCATAATCGGAATTTGGAAAGCGGAAATAACTCCCGAAATTGCAGCCGATTTAGGACAATCTCTTGAAGAGTTGGAAAAGAGCTATGTTGAACTAGAATTCTATGAGGATGGATCAATCACTGTCGGAGC
>JADGFE010000046.1 GCA_016744085.1 Kiritimatiellales bacterium
CAGGCGGAGGCTGCCAGTTGGACGCCAGCTCAGTGGAAAACATCCCGCGAAACTCAGAACGCGTAGTCCTGTCAAGGCGGTCGCCGAAGAGACGCATACAATACACTGGCAAAACTGTGTTCAGATAAATCTAAAATTCTTACCTTTTTACCAGAACAGAAAAATGCTCACCGTTTCTGATCAACCAGTTTAAATGACGATCTTTTGAATTGTTACGGTTTGCTAATTTTATCGGGAATTTGAAAAAAATAATGCACGCAAAAAATGGGTCTAGCCTAGCGCTTTCGGCACCCACAAGACTACAGAAAGTCCATTTGTTTGAGCTCGGAAACGGGGCGAAAACTTTGCCTGTGAGACGGGATCGCACCATGTTTTCTTAATGCTTCCAGGTGTTGCTTGGTGCCATAGCCTTTATGCTTCGCAAATCCGTATTCTGGATATTCAGCATCCAGTTCAATCATCATGCGATCACGCGTAACCTTGGCAATAATACTGGCTGCGGAAATGCTGATACTTAGAGCATCGCCTTTAACAATTGCCGTATGATCAATGGAAAGACCCTTAACAGGAAGTCCGTCTACCAGCGCGTGCTGAGCATCGGTTTGCCCTACTGCAACCGCCATCGCTTTATGCGTGGCTTTAAGGATATTTATTTCGTCAATTTCGGCCGGATCGATAACCCCGACACCGATCGTAGTAAAGTCCGATTCCACCAGCACATCATAGTATTCCTCTCGGAGCTTCTCTGACATCGCCTTCGAATCGGTTAGCCGACTGAAAGTCGGCAGCAGCTCCATCTTGATGTAGTCGGGATCAAAAACAAGAGCCGCAGCAACAACAGGACCGGCAAGCGGCCCTCGGCCCGCTTCATCAATTCCGGCTAGACGCAAAAAACCCGACGACCAGGCTTCTTTTTCATAAAGCAGGACATCGGGCATAGAATCACCTCGATTCGAATTAAACGCGGCGTTCTTTAATACGAGCTTTCTTACCAGCGAGATCACGCAGGTAGTAAAGCTTCGCACGGCGAACTTTACCGTGACGTTCAATCTCAATCTTATCGATGTTAGGGCTGTTCAGCGGGAATATACGCTCAACACCTTCGCCATAGGAAACACGACGAACGGTGATGCATTCCATAACGCCGGCACCCTTACGGGAAATTACTGCGCCGGTGTATACCTGAATACGGAATTTATCGCCTTCTTTAATTTTGTAATGCACGCAAATAGTATCGCCGATTACAAAGTTAGGATGACGGTCTTGTGTGGCCTGTTCCTGGCTAATTTTTTCTACAGTGTTCATAAATGTGTCTCGTTTCTGGATTTATTCAAAGAGCGCTAGATAATAGCGACCTTCGCTTTTGGGTCAAGCGTTGTTTTTGCCATTTTCATCGTTATTCTGCAATAGGTCCGGCCGACGCTCATTTGTCCTTTGCAGAGCTTGCTCATGACGCCACTTGGCAATCTTTCCATGATCACCACCAAATAGGATTTCAGGCACCTTCATGCCCCTAAACTCAGACGGACGAGTATACTGCGGAAACTCAAGTAAACCGGAAGAAAACGACTCATCCTCTGTAGCTATTGCTCCGCCGCCTAAAACACCCGGACGCAGTCGGGCCACCGCATCAATCACCACAGCCGCAGAGAGTACTCCATTCGTCAATACATAGTCTCCGATAGAGATCTCCTCATCCACAAGAGCTTCCCGCACCCGTTCATCAATGCCTTCATAGTGCCCACAAAGAATAATCAAATGCTCACTTTCATCTGCAAGACGGCGGGCATCCACCTGCTCAAAGGGCTTCCCAGAGGGCGTCATCAGAATCACACGACTTTCCGGCGTCTGAATAGACTCAATGGCTGCAAATAACGGTTCTGGCTTCATAACCATGCCGGGTCCGCCACCAAACGGCCGATCGTCGGTGGTGTTATGCTTATCCGTGGTAAAGTCGCGCGGATTAACCATTCGAAACTCCACGAGCCCCGCTTCAGATGCTCGCTTCATCATGCTTTCCTGCAGAAAGCCGGTCAGCATCTTCGGAAAAATTGTCACCACATCGATTTTAAGAACGTTACTCATATACCTTGTTTCTTTTGTAGCATGGGCTTTTCAGCCCATGTCATGGGCTGGATACCCGTACTACGTCTACACAAGAAAAGAGCGGCCGCAAGGCACGCTCTTTTCGCTGTTTCCAAATATGGAAACGCTTAGTCTACTACTTCGAGCATAGCCTTACGGCCCTGCTTGGCGGCCATGGAATTCATGATGGTACGCATGGCACCAACGGTCTTTCCACTCTTCCCAATAATCTTGCCCACATCTTTAGCATTGCAGCGCAGTTCAAAGATAATGGTCTTTTCACCATCGACTTCAGTAATCTGCACTTCATTCGGTACATCAACCAATGCCTTGGCAATAGACTCTAGAATGGCTTTCATTTACTAAGCTTTTTCTTCGGTAGCTTCTTCAGCAACCACTTCTTCTGCAGCTTCTTCAGCTTCTACTGCAGCAACCGGAACTTCTTGTTCGGTTACTTCACCGGAAACAGCCTGTTCAACAGGAAGAGCGCGAGCCTTTTTAATGAGGCTGGCTGCGGTATCGGAAGGCTGAGCGCCATTGGAAAGCCAGTAGTCAGCACGATCGAGGTTCAGCGAAAAGTTATTACCTTCCTGCTTAGGATCGTACCAGCCGATGGTTTCGATGAAGCGGCCCGTAGGTGCGCGACGCGAGTCTTGAATGATTACACGGTAGAATGCGGCATTACGGCTGCCCATTCTGCGTAGTCTGATCTTTACTGCCATATCGTATTTTCTCCAGTAGTGATAACCCGGTATTTGGGCTAAAGGGGCTACTTTGTAGTGAACTTCTTGAGGTGCCGCAACCTTTTTCCCATCTTTTTGAACTGCTTCGACATCTTCCCCATTTCTCCAAATCTCTTCAGCAACTGGTTCACATCCGCCAGCTTGCGCCCACAGCCTTCAGCAATTCGTAGCCGTCGGCTACGGTCAATTTCCTTTGGATGCTGCCGTTCCCATAGGGTCATGCTCTGAATGATGGATTCAAATTTCTTCATTTCCTGGTCAGAAGCATTGGCAATGGCCTCTTTTTTCTTAGCATCCATTTTCAAGGCATCGCCTGGCATCATGTCAAAAAGACTACTCATTGAGCCTAGTTTCTTCATTTGTTGGATCTGTTTCAGGAAGTCCTCAAGGTCCAACTGGTTGTTCGCCAGCTTTTCCTGCATTTTCATGGCCTCATCCTGATCCACCAGCTCGTGCGCTTTTTCTACAAAGCTGACCACATCGCCCATGCCTAGGATACGGGAAGCCATACGATCCGGATAAAAAGGCTCAAGGTCTTCCATTTTCTCGCCGCTTCCTGTCATGAGGACCGGACAACCGGTAACCGCATGCACTGAAAGCGCCGCGCCACCACGAGCATCACCATCGAGCTTAGTAAGAATCAACCCAGTCAATCCGACGGCATCGCGAAAGGCTTCGGCCACATTCACCGATTCCTGACCAATGGCAGCATCGAGCACAAGAACCGTATTACCCGGTTCGGTCTCCGCAGAAAACTCCTTTAACTCCTGCACCAGCTCGTCATCTACCTGAAAACGCCCGCCTGTATCATAAATCACAACATCAAATTTTTCGTCTTTGGCAAACGTGGAAGCTCGGGCTCCAAGCTGAGGAACAGTTTCACCCGGTTCCGGCTTTACGATATCGCATCCCACCTGTCCTGCCAGAATCGTAAGCTGCTCCACGGCGGCCGGACGGCGAATATCGCAGGCCACGAGCAAAACACGGCGACCGGATTTCTTCCAGCGCAGTGCAAGCTTGCCCGATGTTGTGGTTTTACCCGACCCATGCAGCCCCATCATCATGACAGAAGCCGGATTTCCGGTCAGATCAAATTCCTTATGCGCTCCACCAAATAACTCGACCAGTTCATCATTAACATGCTTAACCACCTGCTGACCGGGCGTAACACTGCCAAGCACTTCCTCACCCATGCAGGATTCCTGCACGCGCTTCACAAAATCACGAGCGACCTTAAAGTTAACATCGGCTTCCAGCAGCGCAAGGCGCACCTCCCGCATGGAATCCTTAACGTTTTTCTCGCTCAACTTTCCGTAGCCGCGCAGGTTTTTGAAAGTCTTCTGTAAACTGGTGGATAGGTTTTCAAACATGGTTTTTTCCGATTTGTAAAAGCGCAGAGTTAAGCGGAATGCGCTTTGCAGGCAAAGCGAAAAAGCACATTGCCCACATTCCTTCTCTCTCATTCACAATGGATCTTTGAGACAGCCCCTATTTAACACTATTATACACTCGCCACTGCGTCGCTTTGAGGTACTTTATCGGTTTGCAGACACCACGCGATTGCTGACACATCAGTTTGCGAATCACGGTTGAAGAAGGCAAACAGCATGAGCGAAGATAAAACAGAAGAGCCGATAAGCAGACAGGCGTTGAATAAGATCATTATTCCGCTCGCGACACCCGTCCAATGGAAAGCAGCCTGGCAGATCTTAAACACCCTGATTCCTTACCTTCTGCTGTGGGTACTGGCCATCTATTCCTTTAAAACCAACCTTCCGAACTGGATCGGAGTGCTTTCCATTTTACTGGCCGGCCCTTTTTTGGTTCGACTCTTCATCATTTTCCATGATTGCTGCCATTCCTCCTACTTTAAGTCGAAATGGGCGAACACGCTCATGGGTTATATAACGGGAGTCCTGACTCACACCCCTTACGAAGACTGGGGCAAAGCCCACATCAGCCATCATGCAACCGCCGGCAACCTCGACAAACGCGGCGTGGGAGATATCTGGACGCTGACGGTGGAGGAATATATTTCTGCGCCCAAACTCAAACGTATCATCTATCGAATTTTTCGACACCCCCTCTTTATGTTCGGCGTGGGCCCGTCCTATGTTTTCCTAATCTTCCATCGCTTTTCACAGAAAGGAATTCAGCATAAAGGACGCCTGAGTGTTTATATCACGAACCTATTTCTTCTCTTACTTCTTCTATTGGCAGGAACAACCATCGGCTACAAAACCTACTTGGCGATTCAGATCCCCATTGTCATTATCGCGGCAACACTGGGCGTCTGGCTTTTCTATGTTCAGCATCAATACGAAGAAGTGTACTGGGAACGCAATGATGTCCGCGACTCGCTCAAAGCAGCATTGGAAGGTAGCTCCTATTATAAACTGCCTAAAATTGCTCAATGGTTCAGCGGCAATATCGGCCTGCACCACATCCATCATTTAAATCCTTCGATCCCCAACTACAACCTGCAACCCTGCCACGATCAAATCCAAAAGCTGCAGCACATCGAACCCATGGGCGTTCGTAAAAGTCTTAAGTCGCTGTTCATCCATCTTTGGGATGAAGACAATAAAAAACTCATCAGCTTCAAAGCCATGAACCTGATCCGTAAAGCACGCCGAAAGAAAGAAGGCCATTCATGACCAATAACGATACCCTGCGCCGTCTGCGCTACGCACTGGACATCAGTGATATTAAAGTGGCTGAAATAATTTCCCTCTCCGGGCACCCCACCGCAGCAGAGGAAGTCAGCAACTGGCTTAAGCGTGAAGATGAAGCTGACCACACCGAATTATCCGATACCCTGCTCTGCCACTTTCTCGATGGATTGATCATCGAAAAACGCGGACCGCACCCTTCTGGAAAAAACCCTGAGCCACAGGAATTTCTTTCCAACAACGAAGCGTTGAAAAAATTACGCATCGCACTGGAATTGAAAGAAGAGGATGTTCTGGCTGTATTTAAGAATGCCGAGTTTATCGTAACAAAGGCTGAGCTGGGCTCCTTCTTCCGCAAAGAAGGACACCGCAACTATCGTAAAGTTCCCGAACAAGTGCTTCGTAAATTTATCCGCGGACTAAGCAAAAAAGATTAACGACATACCGCTATACATCAACCGTGTGCTTATTAATCATTTTAATGAGCACTTCACGGCTGACCGGTTTTGAAATATAATCATCCATTCCAGCCGCAATGCATTTTTTCTCATCATCCTTCATGGCATTCGCGGTGATGGCAACAATCGGGACGCTGCAGCCCGGCTCACGCATCGAGCGGATTTGCGCGGTGGTCTCAAAGCCATCAAGAACCGGCATTTCGCAATCCATCAGCACGACGTCATAGCGCTCTTTACGGATCTGATGGACCGCGTATTTTCCGTTGTCCACCGCATCCACCTGACATCCGATTTTTTTCAGAATGGCCACGCCCACCTTTTGGTTCACTTTATTATCCTCAACCAACAGTACACGGGTATCTTTTCGGGATATTACGTTAGTGCGGTTATTTTCAAACACCTTAATAGCTGCAGGATCCATTGCCTGCGGCAAGGAAAGACTAAAATGGAAGGTGCTCCCGTGACCCGGGGAACTGATCAACCCAATGACGCCCCCCATCAATTCAACCTGTTGCTTGCAAATCGCTAAGCCAAACCCTCTGAATAGGCGATTTTCAGGACCGCCCAAATTAATACTTTTTTCAAACAGGCCATCTTGCTTTTCTTTTGAAATTCCCGTGCCCGTGTCAATGACCTGGAAATATAATCCAACACCCGCGGGAGTCTGGGAATGACATTCAATATTCAGCGAAATAGAACCTTCGTGTGTATACGTCAGCGCATTGTCGAGTAACTGAGCCAAAATCTGTTCCACAAGATCGCCGTCTCCTACTAAATAAAGCGGAACCGTATTCTGGCATCGACATGACAACTGTAAACCTTTGGCACCTGCCTGCGGATCAAAACGTCGTTGAAGTTTTTTACAAAGTTCCCAAATATCAAAGGGCTCTTCCCGAACAGATAACTGTCCCGCTTCCATCTTAGCGATATCCAGAACGTGATTAATAATTTTAAGGAGACCTTCCGAAGATGCCTGAATGGTTTCAACGCAGTTTTTCTGTTCAGGAGAAGGGTTCTTATCCGACAATAGTCCCGACATTCCAATAATATCATAGAGCGGGGTGCGGATCTCATGACTCATACTGGCCAAAAATTCACTCTTAGACTGACTCGCCTCTTCAGAAATACGATGCGCTTTTAAAGCCAGCTCTTTGGAATCTTCCGCCATTTGACGCGCGGCATCAATGCGTTCTTCCGCTTTGCGGCGGAGGGAAATATCGCGGGCATGCAATTGTAACAGCGTGCATTCTCCCAGCTGGAATGAACGTCC
The DNA here is from genome assembly GCA_016744085.1 of Kiritimatiellales bacterium. Taxonomy (GTDB): domain Bacteria; phylum Verrucomicrobiota; class Kiritimatiellia; order Kiritimatiellales; family Pontiellaceae; genus Pontiella. The sequence continues at coordinate 7,229 of JADGFE010000046.1, forward strand.
GACCATCTCAATCGGAATGCTGCTACCATCAGCAGCAAGAGCAACTCCTTCACACTGATCCATTTGATCTAAAAACCATTTCTCTAGATTGGCTTTTACAGCCGAGTGTCCTTCCTTCGGAACCAAATCATACAATGATTTTTTCAACAGATCTTTTTTTGCCGTTTTCACAAATTCACAGGCACGGCTATTCGCAGTGATGAGCTTCCCATCTTTCTCAACCACAAATACGGCATCCGGCGAATATTCAAAAATAAGCTTAACCTGCTCTTCACTCTCAGCAACCAGTTTTCTATGCTCCCCAACTTTTTTTTGAAGATACCGATTCCTGTAGAGAACAAAGAGAATGATTGGGCATATAATCGCTAATGCAATGGGCACAAAAGAAAGAGAGGTATTCTCCGCCAGATATGTGTTCGTAGATGCTTCAGTCTGCTCCGCAACTGTAGACACGACCCAAGCAATTATGCCTCCGGATATCACCCTCTTTCGGATTTTCACTTTCATAGTATTCCTGCACATTAACGAATGGTTGACCTTACCTACATATTAACCCTACGAAAAAGCACTATTCATACCACTCTTTAGATTTCTTAAACATCACACCAAAATCTAGAAACAGAACTCCTTAAGAAGCTTTGTAATCAGGAGCTTTACCCTTAGAGTATGTGTTTAGAAACGGAGAGATTAATGCCTAAAATATTTACTAAAACCGGCGACAAAGGCGAAACTGGCCGCTTCGATGGCACGCGCGTTCCCAAAAATGACCCACAGATGGAAGTTCAAGGGGCAATTGACGAATGCAACTCCGCCATTGGCCTGGCTCGCGCCTATGTTGAAGATGGGCAACTGAATGGCATCCTGAAAAATTTCCAAAGCCTATTGCTGGTTGCCGGTTCGGAAGTTACGAATATCAGCATGGACAACCGCCTACCCTTCATTACCGACGGTAATATTACCGCCATGGAAGAGCTTATCGACGATGTCGAAGAAGAGCTGGAACCACTAACAAACTTTATCCTTCCCGCCGGAGGAAAAGCATCTGCCCACCTGCACGTTGCTCGTGCGGCTTCACGCAAGATTGAACGACGACTAGTGAGCCTCCGCGAAACAAACGAAGTAAACCCGGTCCTGCTCGCTTACTTTAATCGCCTATCCGACACCCTTTTCGTACTCGCCCGCTATGCCTCAAAACTCACCGGCCTCAAAGATGAGGTTTGGGTAAATCCAAAATCATAATTCTTCCTAGCCTTCTGCCGATTTAAAAACGGCGTCCCATTCAGTCTTTGTCATTTCTGCATGCATCGTATCTCGCGCATCCAGAATCAACTTGGTCGCTATCTTTCGATGGCGCGGCAGAAGTTGTAGGCGAGTACTTTTTCGGTGAGCTCACTGCGGACCGCGATGCTGCCGATCGTCAGTGTTCTAAAATCTCCGCAATTTTTTCTCCCAGACATGAGCGTCGAGGTCGCACTCGATCGCCGCAGTAATTTCCGGTGCTTCCTGAATAAAGTGGTCAATAACGTATTACGACCTCTTTACAGATTAATTCGCATGGTGATGCGATCACTTTTCGAATAGGGTCTATCTGCGGAGAAAAAAATCCTGCTGCGCTTTAACTCCTTCTGGAAGATTCTCAAAAAACCTCTCATCTGGACCGAGGTTTAGCCCCTATCTACAGACAGACTAACCACCTCGTGTTCTCTGTGATGAATAAACTGCATTCGTGGAGTTCTTTAGTTTTCACGGTCGAGGGAATGCCGTAATCTCTGCCTCCATATGAATGTTTATTTTCCCGGACAACGATGGATTAGCGAGACCGAACCCGAATTGGGGCTGGGTCTTATACTTGATGTAACTAACCGAACGGTGGCAGTGCTTTATCATGCGGCTGATGAAACGCGCCATTATGCGAGCACAAATGCTCCGCTGAAACGCGTGCGGTTTGAGTCGGGCGACGAAATTGAATCGCGCGAAGGCACCAAGCTGACCATTGAGACGATCACCGAAGATCAAAAAAACGGACTGTTTATCTATGTTGCAGCTGACGGCACACAGATTATTGAAACCGACCTCAGCGATTCTACTAATTTTGATCGCCCCGAAACGCGCCTACTGGGCGGTCACGTGGATACAAATGACTTGTTTGATCTACGTCTGGCTGCGCTGAATGCCCGTTATCGTTATGGAGTCCTGCCGGTACGCGGCTTATTGGGCGGGCGTGTTGACCTCCTGCCGCATCAGCTCTTCATTGCGCAGGAAGTCAGCAATCGTCCTCTGCCACGAGTTCTGCTGGCCGATGAAGTCGGTCTGGGAAAAACCATTGAAGCCTGTCTTATCCTGCATCGCCTAATGGTCTGCGGAAAAGTGGGCCGCGTATTGATTCTCGTTCCACACGCGCTGGTTCATCAATGGTTCGTCGAGCTATTGCGACGGTTTAATCTTTCGTTCAGCATTTACGACGAAGAGCGTTGTGCGAGCACTGAAGCGGTAGATGAAGATGCCAACCCTTTTCACGATGACCAGTTGGTGCTGACCAGTATAGAGTTTCTCACGGCAAACCCAAAACGTGCTGAGCAAGCCATCGCCTGCAACTGGGATCTGATGATCGTCGACGAAGCGCATCACCTGCATTGGTCGCCGGATCAAACGAGTCCGGAATATGATGTGGTGGAACAATTAGCTGAAAAGACGCCCCGACTTTTACTGCTCACGGCCAGCCCGGAACAGATGGGTCTGGAAAGTCATTTTGCGCGCCTGCGCCTGCTCGACCCGCAACGCTATCCTGATTTTGAAACATACCAGGCGGAACATGCCGGATATTCGGACGTTGCGGCTGATATTGGAAAAAGGCTGGAATCGATGGATGAGCAGGAACTGTCCGAGGCGCTGGATCGTCATGGCCCCGGCCGCGTCATTTTCCGTAATACCCGTAAATATGTGAGCGGATTTCCTAAGCGCATACCGGACCCTATTCCATTGGAACTTCCCAAAGGAGCGGAGTTGCTGGGCCCGGACGATCCGCGCATTAACTGGATTCGCGACTTCCTTACCACCCATTCTGAAAAGAAGATTTTGATCATTGGCCGGACCCGCACTGAAGTTGCTGCACTGGTTAAAGCCATTAAAACCGGTTCCAGCGTGGATATGGCTCACTTCCACGAAGCCATGCCTCTGGTGCAATGCGATCGGCAGGCTGCCTGGTTTAACGAAGACGATGGCGCGCGTGTGATGGTAGTTTCCGAAATGGGCGGCGAAGGTCGTAACTTTCAGGTGGCATCGCATTTGGTTCTCATTGATCTGCCGCGCGATCCCGAACTGCTGGAGCAGCGAATCGGGCGCCTCGACCGGATTGGACAGCGCGGCGATGTACATATTCACATACCGTATCTTAAAGGAACCACGGAAGAACAGGTGGTGCGTTGGTTGCATGAAGGACTCAACGCCTTCAAAGAACCGGTAGTCGGTGGGTTTGAAATGCTGGAGCGTTTTGAATCGAAGCTCAATAAGGTGACCGATGCCGTCATTAAAGAAACAAAAACCGTCTATAAAAAACTCCGAAAGGAAATTATCGAAGGGCGCGACCGCCTGTTGGAACTATCCTCCTTCCGTCCAGACATTGGGCATGAAGTGGCGCGGCAAATTAATGCAGTCGAACAATCCCCGGATCTTAAAACATATCTGCTTCAAATATTTGAGCGGTATGGTGTGCATGCTGAAGCGCTGGATGCTGTTGCTTACCACATCCGTCCGGACCAAATGTTTGACGAATGGTTTCCGCTATCCGCCGAGGGACTGCAGATTACCTTTGATCGCAATGAAGCCCTGATCCGTCCGGAAGCAATTCTGATGAGCTGGGATCACCCGATGGTTACCGGAGCCGCCGAACTGATTCTGGGTTCGGAACGTGGCAGCTGCGCCATCGCGGTTGATCCGTCACAGAGCGCTCCGCTAAAACTTCAGGCCGTCTATGTGCTGGAAACTATTGCGCCGCCCGGACTCAACGCCGATCGTTTCCTGCCGCCGACACCTGTGAGCATTACCGTCGATCATATGGGCGACGCCATGGATGGATCCATCGCAGAGCAGTTGAAAGATGCCGAGCCGTGGAAGCTGCTGGAACATGAATCCGTTCGGACGCAGCTGATCCCCAATATGATTGAAGCCACACGCGACCTCGCTGAAAAAGCGGCGGCATCCGTCATTGCTGACGCGCGCCAAAGTATGCGAGAAACACTGGGAGCTGAATATCAACGGCTGGAATACCTGAAAACGGTGAATGACAACATTCGTGATGTGGAATTGAAGCACGCCCGCAAGGCCATTACCAAGCTGGACCGTAAGCTGGAAGAATCCCGCCTTCGACTGGATTCCATCCGCGTTATTAGTGCGAGCTAAAAGTTATTCCTGATAGATATTATCTCGCGTAAAGACGCGAAGGCGCAGAGAAAACTCAGGAAGAGCTAATTTGCAATTCAACGTCTTTGCGCGCAGGGATATTCGCAATACATGATGAGTAATGAATCATATAATACACTTATATAATTTACAAAAACCACATTGACTGATTAGTCAGTCCATGAAATAACGTCCGCATGACTGATAAAAAACAACTACTTATTGAGGCGACAATCGACCTGTTTTCCAGGGATGGTTTCTGGAATACCACCACCGCTAATATTGCGAAACATGCCAAGGTCGGGACGGGAACTTTGTTTAATTATTTTTCTTCCAAAGAGGCCCTTACGGATGCGGTCTATTTTGAGCTTAAGCGGGAAATGAAAAGCTATATTCAAAAAGACTATACGGAAACGAAAGACACGATGCTCAACATTGAGCATGTCTGGTACCACTATGCTCATTGGGCGATGGAATTCCCCGTGCGCTATGATCTGCTGGATCAACTATGGGTTTCCAATCAGGTTAGTCAGGAAGTCGAAAATCGCTTGCTGGAAGAACTCAAGTTTATGCATAAACTGCTGGCTGATGCCGCCACTAAAGGGCTTTTCGGCTCCCTCCCTCAAGAGTATGCAACCGCCATCATGTGTTCCAGCATGCAGGCCATGATTAAGTATGCTCAGGCCAATAATTTTTCCGGTGACGCACTGGAGCAACATATCGCAATCGGATTTTCCGTACTTTGGAATGGTATCTCCTCCATCGAAGGTAACTAAGGCGGCTGTGCAGCTGATTAAGGCAAAATGATTACGGTGCGGATGAGAATAGACAGAATAATTAATAACTCCGCTATTAGGAAAATCATTCTGCCTCCTAATTATTCTGCCTAAGCTTTTCGTATCTAGGAGCAAAGGGCGGCTCGTTTAGGAATGCACGATGGTGAGAATTTAAAATGAAAGGTAACTAATATGAAAAAACTAACACTCATTATTGTCGCTATACTGGCTATTGGTTTGGGCTTTTATCTTCGAGGATTTATGCCACCCGCTGGAGGAATGCCTCCGGGTATGATGATGGACGAAATGCCGCTCCCCGCTGTTGTGGTACAGGAATTAAAAGAAAGTCCACTGGATGTGCGTGATGAATATATTGCCCTGGTGGAACCGGTTCAGGATGTCATGGTTCAGACCGAGGTTTCGGGCTACATTGATCAGGTGCATTTTAAGGAAGGTTCCGTTGTTCAGGAAGGTGACCTGCTCTTTACGATCAATCAGCGCCAATATCTGGCGATCGTCAATGTCCGCAAGGCCGAACTGGAAAGTGCAAATGCTGAAGTGGACCGAACAAACAAGTATATCGACCGGTTGCGCAAAGCAAGCAAGCGCAGTGTTTCCGATACAGATATTGAAACGGCCGAAAGCGAGCAACTGCAGGCTGTTGCCATGCTGCAACAGGCCAAGGCTAATTTGGACGTAGCACAGGTGGACCTCGACTATTCTGAAATGCGTGCCCCGATCAGCGGACAGATTGGCAATGCCATGATTACCAAGGGCAATTATGTTTCCCCGTCAACCGGTCCGATGGCCCGTATCATACAGACCGATCCGATCCGTATTGTTTTTTCCATGACCGACCGCGCATTTCTAACGGTGCGCCAAGAGGTGCTGGATGGCAATGATGATGTTTTGGTTGCGCAGGTTCGACTTCCGAATGGCCGGATGCTGCCCATGACCGGAAAAGCTGATTATGTTGATAATATGATGAGCTCCACTACTGGAACCATGGCCATTCATTATCTCTTTGATAATCCCAATGAAATGCTGATCTCCGGCGGATACGTTAAAATTATGCTGGGAAAACCGGAGCGCCCAATGGGCATCCGTATTCCGCAACGGGCCGTATTGCTTGATCCGGATGGCTCCTATGTCCTGACCGCAAATGAAGAAGGATTAGTGAGTACCGTTCGTATTGAAACCGGAAAAACTCTGAATACTGATATAGCTGTACTATCCGGCCTTAAAGCCGGTGATCGCATTGTTACCGACGGTGTTCAGAAAGTACAATCCGGCATGACAGCTATGGTTACAATTGCGGAGACTGAATAATGATTTCGCGTGTTTTCATTGAGCGCCCACGCCTCGCCGGCGTGGTGGCCATTGTCTTGTTGCTGGCCGGCATCCTCTCAATCACTGCCCTTCCGATTACGCAATATCCACAGGTCACCCCGCCGCAGATTGTGGTGCGGGCCATGTATCCGGGTGCTGGCGCGGAAGTACTGGCCAACACGGTGGCCGGGCCGATTGAAGATGCCGTAAACGGTGTGGAAGATATGATCTACATGTCCTCTTCTTCCGATAACTCCGGTGGTTATGCCCTGACCGTTACTTTTGCGGTCGGCACGGATCCTGATATGGCACAGGTTAAAGTGCAGAACCGAGTTTCTCAGGCCAACCCCCTGCTACCGCGTGAAGTGGTGCAGCAAGGCGTGACCGTGGAAACAGAATCAGCCGATATGCTAGGTTTCATGATTATTCGATCGCCGGATAACAGTCGAGACGAACTTTTTCTAAGTGACTACACCTATAAAATTATTCAACCGGTGCTCGAACGTATTTCAGGGATCAGCCGCGCGCAGGTTTACGGGCCGCGATATAGCATGCGCATCTGGATGAATACCGACCGACTTTCTGCCTTGGGCATGAGTTCCGACGAAGTGGTTAACGCCATCCGCCAGCAAAACATTCAGGCGTCGATCGGATCCATCGGCACGACACCGGACGATGGAGGCGGACAGATGGCCTTTACCCTGAAAACCCAGGGACGACTTAATAATCCGGAAGACTTCGGGAACATTGTCGTACGTACGGATAAAAACGGTGCTGTGGTTTATCTGCACGATGTGGCTCGCATTGAAAAAGGCGCAGATAACTATCTTTTTTCTGCCAAATATAATGGTGGGCAATGCGTCGCAATCGGCATGAGCCGTACGCCGGGATCCAATGCACTGGATACGATGGAAACCATCAAATCCGAACTGGAGCGCCTGAAAGAAAGTTATCCGGAAGGTTTGGAAACCATTCTTCCTTACGATGCAACGGAGTTTGTGAAAACCAGCATTAAAGAAATCGGCATGACACTGGGACTTACCTTTCTGCTGGTGGTAATCGTTTGTTATGTATTTCTGCAGGATTGGCGCGCCACGCTTATCCCGGCTCTCACGATTCCGGTTTCGCTCTGCGCCACCTTTATCGTACTTGGACTGCTCGGATACAGCATAAATACGCTTACGCTCTTTGGTCTCGTGCTTGCCATCGGGCTGGTGGTGGATGATGCCATTGTGGTCGTAGAGCGCGTGCTTGAACTGATGGAACATGATGGTCTTGCCCCGCGCGAGGCAACCATCAAAGCAATGGAGCAAGTCAGTGGAGCCGTAATTGCCACCACGCTAGTACTCTTATCCATCTTTGTTCCGATCGGATTTATGTCGGGAATCACCGGGAAAATTTACCAGCAATTTGCCGTCGCCATTTCTGCTTCCGTTATCTTTTCCACAATCAATGCACTGACCCTGAGCCCGGCTTTATGTGCAACCATGCTCACGACGGTAAAGCATAAAAAAAATGGCCCACTACACTGGTTCAATATCATCTTAAACCGTGTTCGCGGATCCTATGTTTCCAGCACAACTAAATTAGCCCGTCGTCTCGGTCTTACCGTGTTTCTTTTACTTGCAGCCTTTGCGATGGCCTATGGCATTTCGACTAAAACTCCGAGCGCATTCTTGCCGGAAGAAGATGCCGGCGTGATTTTTGGTATGGTACAGCTTCCCGAAGGCGCAACCCGTGCCCGCACTGAAAAACTGCTGGATGATGTGATTACCCCGCTGAAGGATGAAGCCGGTGTTGAGTACAGCATTCAGGTTACCGGCTTTAGTATGATGGGCGGTGCTGCTGAAAACGTGGCCTTCTTTATGTTCGGTCTTGATCACTGGAGTGACCGCTTGGCACCTGAACTGCAGATTAAATCGATTCAACAAAACCTGCAAATGCGCCTCATGGCCGAACCGGGCGCTCAGCTTCAGCTGTTTATTCCTCCGGCCATTATGGGACTCGGCGTTGCCGATGGATTGGATATCCGATTGCAGACGACAGATGATCCCGATCCACAGAAGCTGCAGGCCGTTATGCAGAACTATCTGATGCAGCTTAATATGGCACCAGAGATCATGTATGCATTCAGTGCTTATTCGGCCAGCACACCACATCTCTACCTTAATGTGGACCGCGTTAAAGCATCATTAATGAACGTTAAAGTGAGCGCAATTTTTAGCACGTTGCAAAATTATCTAGGTTCGATGTATGTGAACGACGTAAACTTTGACGGACAGGTTAACCGGGCCACGGTTCAGGCCGACTGGCCCTTCCGAAAGGACGCTGCAGCGCTGGATCAAATCTACGTTAAGAGCACCACGGGCAACATGGTTCCCATCGGCAGTCTGGTGGAGGTTAAGTCGACGCTCGCTCCCCGCATGGTGGAACGGTACAACAAATTAACCGCAGCCAGTATTTTTGCTCCCATCATGAAGGGCGTCAGCAGTGGTGATGCCATGAATAAGGCCCGAGCTCTTGCCTCTGAAACGCTGCCCGAAGGGTATACCTTTGACTGGTCTGGCATGAGCTTCCAGGAAGCCACGGTATCCGGAAAAACCAATATCATTATGATGATGGCGGTCATTTTTGCGTATCTCTTCCTTGTGGCGCAGTATGAAAGTTGGATCACCCCCCTGCCCATAATTCTATCAACCATTATTGCGGTAGTCGGAGCACTGACCGGCCTACTGATTGCCGACCTTCCGTTGAGCATCTATGCCCAGCTAGGGCTGATTCTATTGGTCGGCCTGGCCAGTAAAAATGCCATTCTGATTGTTGAATTTTCCAAGGTTCGTCGCGAAGAAGGACTGTCTATTATTGACGCGGCCGCTGATGGTGCCGGTCAGCGTTTCCGGGCGGTACTCATGACTGCATTCACCTTTATTCTGGGCGTGTTGCCGATGATGTTTGCCAAAGGTGCCGGTTCCGCCAGCCGTCAGGCGATCGGCACGACCGTCTTCAGCGGCATGCTTGCGGCCACCCTTTTCGGTATCATGATTATTCCTGCGCTGTTTGTTTTATTTCAGACCATGCGGGAAAAAGGACACCGCTTCAGGCTTCGGCATCAGCACCTTAAACTGCTGGCTTTACTGCTGATACCATTTTTATTTTTCGGATGTATGTCCGTGGGTCCGGATTATGAAGAACCGGAATATCCGACCATCAAGGGAGCTCAGACCAATATCGTCGATACCGTTGAATGGTGGAACCAGTTTAATGATCCCATCTTGACCTCGATGGTGGATCAGGCGCTTGAAAATAACCGCAATTTAAAACTGGCAATAGCTAGAGTACGCGAAGCGCGTGCGCGTTTAGGTATTGCCCGCGCTGCCTATGGTCCAACCGTCGATGTTAATGCCCGTGTAAATAATTTTCAGACGTCTGAAAACGGGATTGCCGGGCGCAATTCGGATACGCTGTACAGTGCCGGTTTTGATGCGGCATGGGAAATTGATGTATTCGGCGGCACCCGCCGATCCGTCGAAGCTTCGACCGCAGACTGGGAAGGTCTTCAATTCGGCCTTGGTGCTGTTCAGGTTTCCGTAGCAACAGAAACCGCGGCGGCCTATTTGGAATACCGAACCTTTCAATATCGTTTAGCGGTCGCGCAATCCAACAGAGTTGTGCAGTTGGATACCTTTGAAATTCTTGAATCGCGCAGAGGTGCAGGACTCAGCACTGGGTTAGCCGTTGAGCAGGCACGCTATAATCTGGAAAATACGCGATCAACCATCCCTCCCCTCGAGGCCGGAGTTGAAATGAGCCGCAATGCCCTTTCTGTTTTGGTAGGACAGCTGCCAGGACAACTTGAAATGGCTGACCTTAATTATATCCCTCAGTGTGCCCTGAACATTGAAGGCATTCCAGCAGATATCCTGCGACGCAGACCGGATGTGCGCAGAGCGGAACGCGAACTGGCCGCCCAGACTGCCCGCGTCGGAGAATCGGTGGCGGAACTCTACCCCAAATTTACGTTAACCGGATCGATCGGTGTTGAATCGTTAAGCTCCTCTACGCTCTTCCAGTCCAGTAGTAAAAACTACACCCTTATCCCCGGCATCAGTTGGCCCATTTTTTATTCCAGTTCCATCCGGAATAATATTAAAGTGCAGGAGGCCATTCTGGAACAATACCTTCAGTTGTATGAACTCTCTGTATTGAACTCCGTGAAAGAGGTCCGAGATGCACTGATTGATTATGAAAAAGAACAGGAACGGCGCAGTTCATTAACCGAAGCGGTGAATGCTGCTGAAGCGGCCCAGGAACTGGCTGCCGATCAATACCGAAATGGCTTGTCTGATTTTAACAATGTTTTGGATGCCCAGCGTTCTCTGTTGCGATTCCAGGAACTGCTAGCGATCAGCGAAGGCGCGGTCAGCCAGAATGCGGTTCGACTCTATAAGGCTCTCGGCGGCGGATGGTTTCCTATGGAACAATTGAATTAGGATCGCAGTACACCCTTTTGCTGTACCTATAAAGCAATTTATTAAGCACCTCTCCTGTTTAAATCTCATGGTCTTTTCATCTACAGGCCCTTTAGGCAATGCGGGTATGAAAAACCGATTTTCGTAGACAATTCCCTCTCGGTTTGTTTTTGTACTCTCGATG
>JADGFE010000234.1 GCA_016744085.1 Kiritimatiellales bacterium
CGTAGTTCTTCCAAACACTGGAAGTACGACCAATCTTTACGACACCGCCGACCGTTTGGTGCAGTTCCGTGATGCCGAAGGTAACTGGGCAACCAACACACTCAACAAAGTCGGCCAGCCGATTGCTCTTGAATCTGTATACGCTTCCGTGACAAACCAGTTCGATATCGTCGGCAATTTGACCAACTCAGTGGTTGATCCAGATGGGTTAATCCTATGGATGGAGAATGTATTTGATAACCTTGGCCGTAATACGTCTGTCGAGACCGCTTTATCCCAAGTTGAATCCCAATATGACCACCTGAATCGAGTAACCAATAGCGTTAACGCCGCCGATAAGGATTGGAAAACCGAATACGATGAGCTAGGTCGGGTGAAGAAAACCTTCCGCCCCTCTGGCAACTACGAAGAATACGGATTCGATGATTTGGGTAACCGCACCCATTTTTGGAATGCTGAGTTCAAACCCACCACCTTCGGAGTCGATGCCCAAGGCCGTATTACGAGCATCACCAATGCCATCGATAAAGTGACGGAGTTCTCGTTCGACGGTGCTGGAAACCTCTCCCAGCGAATCGCAGCCGACCTCAAGGTGACAGACTATGGCTATAATGCCCTGAACCGCTTGGTCGCCATCACCAACCAAGGTGTTGAGATCGCCACGTTCAGTCAGGACGATAATGGCAACACCGTAGCACATACGTCCCCGCTTACGTCCGCCACCTTTGGCTACAACGAAATGAACCGTCTCACGGCCTCCACCCAATCCGTGTATTCAGTCTCTTCCGTGGTTCAAAATCAGTTTGACCTCAACGGCAACCGCACGAACATCGTCTATCCTGGCGGGCTGACCGTGGGCTACACTTTCGGAGCCGATAATCGGCTAGAAGAGGCAACCACGAAATACGCGAACAACACGAAAATCATTTCATTTGGATACGATACCGCTAGCCGCTTAAACGGAATTTCATATCCCAACGGAGTTAACTCCACCTTTGGCCACGATGCTGAAGGGCGCGTGGTTTCCATCCAGCATGGAAACTTCGTGGATCGAACCATCACCCGCAACGCTCTCGGTTTCAAAACCAAGGAACTGATCGATGTAGGAATCAAGCCCACCGTTCCAAACACTGGAAGAAAGATCAAAACCCACAACGATGCCGACCAGCTGGTTTCGGAACAGGTACAGAGCGGTACAAATTGGACAGATATTGCCTACAGCTATTCGGACAACGGCTGTTTGACCTCATCCGTGTCATCTGCGGAATCTGTAGATTATGCCTTTGATTATAATAACCGCCTCGCCAGCGTAGACGATGCTTCCAGCTTCGTTGAATATCTCTATGCCGCATCCGGTGCCCGAGTCGGCCGGATTCATAATTCTGTCACAAATTATTTTGTCATCGACTACACCGACGGCCTCAAACGTCCGCTGGCCGAAACCGATGCATCGGGAACCATCACCCGCTACTATGTATGGAGTGGCTCGCAACTCCTCTGCCACATCGATACTGTAGCAGGGGACGGTGATCCCGGAGGTTCGGTGTATTATTACCACAGCGACGAACTGGGTAGCACATTGGCTCTCACGGATAATTCGGGCAACGTCACAGATGAGTTCGCCTATATGCCCTACGGCTACGCGGCGCACACTCCCCATGCCGGAAGTTCAGCAACTCCGTTCCAATGGCTCGGCGGCTATGGCGTTTTCTACGACTCGGACACAGATCTCCACCTGACGTTGCATCGTGCCTACTCCAGCAAGATGAAACGCTTCATCTCAGCAGACCCGCTTGGCATCGATGGCGGGGTGAACGTCTACGCCATGGCTAACCTCAATCCCTTGCATTTTATTGATCCCTATGGTTTGAGTGGTTTGGAAAGTTCAGGTGGATTCTTTAATTCGGACATTTATGGTTATGCTTCGGAATGGAAAACAGGATTGGCCGAGGGAGCATATGAAGGATATCTAGCAGCGAAGCACTTGCTAACTACGAACCCTCTAGACACGATCAAGGGGATTCCATCTGGATTGAAACAAGGCTGGCAAAATACCAAGCAGTTCTGGGGTGATGCCTGGAACGGAACCGGTGATCCCGACGCAACGGCTCGTACCGTCGGGAAATGGACGTTCAATGCTGAAGCTGCTGTTGTTACTGGTGCAGGTGCGAAGTCGCTAAAAACAAATCTTTCCAAATGGCCAGCTAATCGAGGTTTTGCAAATTCTCCGAACCAAGCTGTTCTTCAGGCAGGCTCTGTTGTTGATCGCTATGGAAGCCCCGGCGGTACATTTGTGGCACCGCAAGGCACTGCGTTTGGGGCTCGTTCATTACCCGCAAATTTTGTGAATAAATCACTAAACTCCTATGAGGTTCTTAAACCCATTAATATTGATGCCGGGATAGCAACACCTTGGTTTAAGCAGCCAGGTCTCGGTGTACAGTTCGAATTGCCAAGTACAGTAAACCAGCTCATTCAATCTGGACATCTCAGTCCTGTCGGAAACTAAGGAAGTTATGAGAACAGTGCGATTCAATCCTAAGAAGGGTTATCCTGTTGGTCAGAACCTATTTTATCGCTGTATATCCTGCGGAGATACGATTCCTTCACAACCGAGCGAATGTATTGGGTGCTCTTGTGGAAACATCTTCATTGATGTTGATTACGCACGTGTTTCAGTTAAGCGAAATGGAGATGTTGAGCTTTTGAAAATAAAACCCAATAAATTCTCGCGTGATAAATCAAACATCAAAGATGGTAAACCCCTGATGAAAGAACACCCTACATCCTTTCAAATAGAAAAGTCTGCTGGTGAATTTAGCGTCAGCTATCAAAATTTAATGGAAATATGTCAGGGAGGGCCGGAGGTTGGGGAGATGTCAATCAATGGAAGTCCCATTAAAGGTTGTCGATTTGGAGGGCCGTTTATCATAAATGGAGAGGTCATTTACGCCCCTATTTTTAAGAGAAAGTTCCTTAGATCAGGATTTGTTTTGGCCAGAATAAACCTGAAGACACAAGCAGTGGAGGAACTTAGCAAATTGATGCCTCTAATTTATTTAAGCCGAGTAGAGGGAGATCAAATTTATTATTTCACTGATCTCGATGGCAAAAATGAAGTCTGCTTGGAGATGTGATTATTCTACAGGTGGTACTATGTTCAAAAGAAATCAATACAAAGTTAAATTGCGAGGTCGCTCTGGCATTGAGTACTCGGAAGGTAAGAAAAAGTGCCTCTTCCGCAGAATCGGTGGGTAGTATGCTGCCCTTTTATGCCCCTAACCCCTGAAAACAGGAGATTTTCCTTTAAAATAGACCCTTTCTTTCCTG
>JADGFE010000047.1 GCA_016744085.1 Kiritimatiellales bacterium
CTGATCCCATACGCCTGTTGTGCCTTGTAGGCTGAGTAAAACTTGCCGCAGGCAATCTCATCAACCACCTGCCTCTTAAATGCCTCACTATATCTTATTTTGATATACTCTCTTTCACTTCGGATCTTCTCCTTTCCAAAGTGACAACCTATTTCAGAACCGGACACAAAGGGGCGGTCTCGAAATTATTTGCCGAACTGGAGCGCAGACAAGAAATCATAAATACATACGATCAGAACATGCCCTCAATTCAGTCAATGCGTGATCCACAGGTGGGTCACGCTTAACATCAAGCGTCGGGTGTTTCCGGAGAAACATCGAAGCCTTTTCCAAAGAAGGCTTTGATGCTGAAGAGCCAGACAGATACCAGCCCCCACCCCAGCCCAAGCAATACGCCGGCATCAACGATGCCACGCCAAGGTTGGGACAGCTGCCGGACGAGCACGATCAGGACAACAATCATGGTGGTCAGGGAATAAGCCACAATCTTGCGCTTTTTCGTGGCGTGGAAAAATCCCATGCAGAAAAGCGGAGAAAAAATGACCCGAACAAGCGTCGGATTATTCTTAAGATAGAGGGCGCGGGCAGCAGCGCGCGGAGAAAACTTGAGGTGAAAGCCTTTGTACCCTTCGGAATAGCCCATGAACAGCAGGCTAATTATCAGCGACAGCCAATGAATCCATGTAAAAGTATTCCAGGCCAGCTCTTCAACATAGGGATAAAGGCAGAATAATCCACGCCCGAATACTAGGGAGAGCCCTACGATTCCCCAAATTGCACCAAAAATACCCATCATTGATAAACCCTTCTAATTTTCGCGTCTTCCTAATGGAGCCCAGTTTCAGGAAAAGGCCGGATTGTAACAGCGAAATGCCCAAAACAAAGCCCTTTATTCATCGGCCAAACATTCTGGCATGCGATCTGCTATATAACTTACTACATCTCCTCCTCCTCTCGGGCGGTGAATTGATCGGAAGGTCAGTTCACCGCCTGTTTTTTTTTATACCGAGGAAATGCGTAATCAGCCTTATGGGAGTTTCAGCCCATCGAATGCCGACAGGAAACCGCGGACTTTATCAGCAAGGATTTCAACACCACCGGAAAGGTCGCTTTCAATATTAATAGGCATTTGCGGATCGTGAAGCGACTTGCGGACGAGAATCCATCCGCCATCACAGGTCACGTGTACACCTTCATAGTTATTCGGAGTGAGCGACCAGCTTTGTTCATTTTCAACAAACGTGGTAAACGCTTCGAGTACGGTATCAGCATAGGCTGAAAAATCGTCAACCAGGATCTGCGGGCGGAATTCAATAGCTTCGGCTGGCTCGGGCAATTCAGCAATTAGCTCATCAACGGTCCCCTCGCCTGCGGCTTTGAGCTGCGCAATCTTAATGAGAATTTCTGCAATCTGATAGGCGCCGTCATCCAAAAAATAATTTTCCTTTAACGCCCCATGGCCCGATGTCTCCAAAGCGAGAAATGAAGGTGTACCGGTGTCGTTTAGCCGAATCGCTTCATTAATGACATTTTTATAACCGCGCTGATAGCGATGATGCGTACCGCCCAATTTTTCTTCGATCCACCATTTCAACCCGGTCGAGGTGACCGAGTCGGTGACGATGGTTGAGTCGGGATGTTCTCCGAGGACAATGGTGGCCATTAACGCAATAAAACGGTTGCGATTGATCGGTTTTCCATTTTTATCTACTGCGCCTGCCCGATCCACATCGGTATCAAAAATAATACCGAAGTCAGCCCCGTTTTCATTTACCGCTGAAATGATGGCATCCATAGCGTCTTTATCTTCAGGATTCGGAATATGATTCGGGAACGAACCATCGGGATCGAGGAACTGACTTCCAGCCGTGTCCGCACCCAGCGGAGTCAGGACCTTCTCGACGAAGAAACCTCCCGCTCCGTTGCCAGCGTCGACAACAATCTTCAATCCGCTCAACGGCTGATCGCAGCCCGCGCCTTTGCGGATAATCTGAACCAGATGATTTGAATAATCATCCATCAGCGTAATTTTTGTGGTATTCGAAAGCTCCTCTGCCGCAATGTCACCGGTCTCGGAAGCAATCGTCAGGATTTCCGCAATCTCCTGTTTGCCCAGACCACCTTCGCGCACAAAGAATTTCATGCCGTTGCGATTAAAGGGCAAATGGCTGGCCGTCAGCATGATGGATCCGTCATAGCCGTGGTTTTCAAATACAGTCGACATAAACATGGCCGGTGTTGAAGAGAGTTCGCTGTCAAATACCACACAGCCCCCCTTTTCCAACCCCTGAAAGACGGCCGTCTTAATGGCATCGGATGAAAGCCTGGAATCATGACCTACGGCCACTCTCAGCCCTAGTTTTCCGATTTTTTTTACCAACCACTGGGAAAAAGCGAAGCCAATCGTACGGGCAATATCTTCCGTCAACGTAATGAATTCTCCCTCTACACCGTCGAGGGCCACGCCACGCACATCACTACCATTCTGTAACCTGGAATATTTATCCATTCCAATCTCTCCTTTTCTAAAACACAAAGACACAAAGATCACAAAGTCAGTCTTCGTGTTCTTCGTGCCTTCGAGGTTCAACCTTAATTAGCCCAGCAGGTTTTTAGCAACGCTGTAGACGTTATCGGCGGTGAAACCGAATTTTTCTGCCAGCAGTCCGCCCGGTGCGGAAGCACCGAAAGTGTCTTTACAGACGGTTGCGCCACAACGACCGATGTACTTTTCCCAACCATAGGATGTTCCGGCTTCAACTACCATACGCTTGGTGCATTCATCGGCCATAACTTCACTTTGATAGCCTTCATCCTGTGCTTCGAAGAGTTCGCGGCACGGCATGCTCACGACACGAACATTGGTGCCTTCAGCAGCAATTTTTTCTGCAGCATCGAGCGTGATTTTTACTTCGGAACCCGTTGCGATCATCAGCAAGTCCGGTGTGCCTTCACCACTTTGGAATAGGGTGTAAGCTCCTTTGGAGAGGCTGTCCATGTTGTATTTATCGCGATCGATTACTTCGAGGTTCTGACGCGTTAAACACAGGATGCTTGGGCCACTGGTATTTTTGAGGGCGGCATTCCATGCACAACCGGTTTCTTTCGGGTCGCTCGGACGAAGCACCGTCACGTTGGGCATCATGCGCAAGCTGCTGATCGTTTCGATCGGCTGATGGGTCGGTCCATCTTCGCCCACCCAGAAGCTGTCGTGGGTAAGAACATAAATGACCGGCAGGTTCATTAGTGCGGCCACACGGAGCGTTGGGCGAACATAATCGGCAAAGACCAGGAAGGTAGCGCCGTAGATCCGGAATCCACCGTGAACCTGAATACCATTCATGATGGCACCCATTCCGATTTCGCGTACACCATAGTGGAAGTTGCGTCCTTCGAATGCATCTTTACCGATGTCGGAGTAGTCGTTGAGGTGGGTCATGTTCGAGCCAGCTAGGTCAGCCGATCCGCCAACGAGGAAAGGAAGCTCTTTGGCGAGTTCCTGCAGAATTTTTCCAGAAGCGCTACGGGTTGCGATCGGACCATCGAAGGCTGGCATTTTATCCATTAGATCAGCCGGGATTTCCTGACTCATGTGCAGGTCCCACTGGGCTGCGAGAGCTACGTTGTCGCTGCGCCATGCAGCGTAATCAACATTCCAAGTGGTTTCAACCTGTTTCATTTCTTCGAGACGAGCGGCGAAGAGATCGCGAACGTCCTGTGGAACAAAGAATTTTTCTTCGGATAGACCGAGGGCTTTTTTGGTGAGCGCCACTTCTTCTTCACCGAGTGGAGCGCCGTGACAATCGTGGGTACCCTCTTTGTTCGGGGAGCCGAAACCGATTTTTGTTTGACAGACGATGAAAGACGGTTTTTCGGTTTCCGCCTGAGCAGCTTCGATGGCAGCCTGAATCTCTTCGTGGTTATGACCGTCAACGGTCTGAACCTGCCATCCATAGGCTTCCATACGCTTGACAACATCATCGGTATAGGTGATACGCACATCACCTTCGATGGAGATAAAGTTTTCGTCGTAGAAAACAACCATCTTCCCGAGGCCGTGGTTTCCTGCAAGGGAGAAGACTTCGTTCGAGATGCCTTCTTCCAGTTCGCCTTCTGAACAGATGACGTAGGTGTAGTGATCAACAATTTTTTTGGCTTCCGTGTTGAAGCGGGCGGCGAGCATTTCTTCAGCAATGGCCATTCCAACGCCATTTCCTGCACCTTGACCGAGCGGCCCTGTGGTTGTTTCAACTCCAACCGTGTGACCGTATTCCGGATGACCAGCGGTTTTGCTGTCCCATTGGCGAAAATTTTTGAGTTCGCTAAGCGGAAGGTCGTAGCCGGAAAGGTGCAACAAGCTGTAGATCAGCATGGAGCCATGTCCGCAGGAAAGAACGAAACGGTCGCGATCGACCCATTCCGGATTTTCCGGATTATGTTTGAGGTATTGTGTCCATAGTACAGCGGCCACATCAGCCATGCCCATCGGCATGCCGGGATGACCGGAGTTAGCGGCCTGTACGCCATCCATTGAGAGTCCGCGAATTGTGTTTGCTACAAGTTTCAAGTCCATGATGTATTCCTATTGATTGATTTTTCCCTTTTTCAAGACTGAGGAGCATTTCAGATTAGAATGATGCCCACCTTAAAATTATTCCCAAATACCAGCATAATAATCCCTCGCATTATACTCGGCAGATTGCGCGCCATGTAGTCAATGCTGATTTCCAATTCTCACGATCCTGCGGCTCAAATACCTGCGTTTCATCTGCAAAGGAATTGCGGATGATTTCGCGCCCTTCTTCCAGCGACTGAATATCACCCATCGCCAACATCTGCATAATCAGGTTTCCGGTGGCCGTAGCCTCGGTTGGGCCCGTAACGACTTTACGTCCTGTTGCATTCGCCGCGAGCTGATCTAATAACGTGTCTTTGCATCCACCGCCGACAATACGGAGCGTTTCCAGTGTGCGACCGGTTACCGCTTCCAACGTTTCATAGACACTGGCGTAGAGCAAGGCCAGTCCTTCGTAGGCCGCCCGAATAATCTGGGCATGTGTTTCCGGACGCTTCTGACCTGTGCGCTCGCAATAGTCCTGAATACGACCGGCCATATCGCCGGGAGTCAGAAACAACTCGTCGCTTGGATCGATGTAGAATTCAAACGCAGGAGATTCCAGAGCCATATGCTCCAGTGCCGCCCACGAATAATCATAATCCTGCTCGTTCCAACCGCGACGAAGTTCCTGAACCATCCAAAGTCCGGAAAGGTTTTTCAGGAAACGGACCGTATCGCAAACGCCAACTTCGTTGGTAAAGTTGGCAGCCAGCGTATCGGCATTGATAATGGGTTCAGGCAATTCCGTGCCGAGTAATGACCAGGTTCCGGAACTGAGGAAAGCGCACTGTTCACCTTCTTCCACCGGTACAGCAGCAAATGCACTGGCCGTATCGTGGCCACCAACAGAAACAACCGGAATACCATCCGTTTCACCAAGAACGGTGCCCGGATCAACCAGTTCTGGAAATATCTCGGTACGAATATTTAATTTTTCAAGCAGATCGTAAGCCCAGTCCTTGGTTACGGGGTTGTAGAACTGAGAGGTGCTCGCAATACTGCGCTCGGCAACCATATTACCGGTCAGCCAATAGCCCAGCAAATCGGGAGAAAATAGTAATTTTCTCGCACTGCGATACTGGAATGAATCTTCCAGAGAAAGCGACATCAGCTGATAAAGCGTATTCAATTCCATGAACTGAAGACCGGTCTGTGAAAACACGTCTTCTTTCGGAACCCGCTCGAATACTTTTTCAAACATGCCTACGGTTCGGCTGTCTCGGTAATTAATCGGGTTACGTAGCAGCTTTCCGTCGGAATCGAACAAACCGAAGTCTACGCCCCAGGTATCAATCCCCATGGAAATGAGCCCCTCGCCATATTCCTTTTTTGCTAACGCGATGCCTTCTTTAATATTTCTAAACAGATGAACAAAATCCCAAAAAAGTGTTCCGTTTATTTCTGTCGGCCCATTCCAGAACCGATTCATTTCCTTAAGCGTCAGTTTCCCATCATCCAACGTACCGACAATGGTACGTCCGCTTGATGCCCCTAGGTCTACTGCTAAATAATGCTTTGCCATAGCGATACCTGTTTCCCTGTTACTCTATTGCCCCGATTAACGATAAACGATAAATGCATTTCACATACAGTTCCGTGCGCTCTA
Source organism: Kiritimatiellales bacterium (assembly GCA_016744085.1). Classification (GTDB taxonomy): domain Bacteria; phylum Verrucomicrobiota; class Kiritimatiellia; order Kiritimatiellales; family Pontiellaceae; genus Pontiella. Next base: position 6,225 of record JADGFE010000047.1, read on the forward strand.
TCCCCCATACTCTTCTTCATAGTCTTCCTGTGCGGCAAGAATAACCTGCTTGGCTCGTTCCGCACCATACCGACCTATAATCTTTACGTCCGCCTCACCGCTGGGCGTCGATTTATACGTTTCAAAATAATGATGCAGCCGATCCACCAGTGCCACTGGAATTTCCTCAACATCATTTACTTCGCCCCAGAACCGGTCTTCGTGAAGTACCGCAATAATTTTATCGTCAGCTTCGCCACCATCAACCATCTGCACGCCACCAATCACTCGGGCCCGAAGAATCACTTCGCCCCGATTAATTGGACGCTCGGTGATCACACAGATATCCAATGGATCGCCATCCCCTTGTATTGAGGTCGGCGAAAGCGCCTGTACCCGCGCACCACAATAGGTGCGCGGTACAAATCCGTATAGCGTCGGCGACATCGATGAAGTCAACTGAGGTCGGTCTACCCTAAGATATCCCGTCGCTTTATCTACTTCATATTTAACCGCATCGAACGGCGTCATTTCAATATAGGCATTCACAACATCGGGCGACTTACTCCCGACTTCAAGACCATGCCATGGATGCGGCCGCCACCGATAAAATGTTTTTGGAAAAGTCACTGAATGCTCTCTCTAGATTGCCGGTGCATTTTCCAGCAGGAAACGTTCCGCTTCCGGGCTCCACAGACCATTCGCTTTTTCAACGATTACAGCCAAGCCCTGATACAGGTCGCCTTCCATTTCCTTCAGGTCATCCAAAGCGACCAAAGGCATACTGACGTTGTTGTAGACCAGTTTCTTTCCGCCCGGAATATTAGGCAGATTCAGCGTGGTTTCAATGACGGCATCCAGACCACCGACATGTGTGACCATGGTAGAAGGATTTAACTTTCCAGCTTCCATCATCGTCAGCGACTCGATCATATCATCGGTATTTCCGCCGCTGGTTCCAACCACGTGCGTGGCGGCATAGTGAACATTGTAGAAGTTAAACTCAGCAGAAAATTCCGTATCGGTCGGTCCTGCAAAAAAGTTCAGGCACCCATCAAACCCAAGGAGTTTATCGGCCTGTTCAAGCACGAGACGAATCGGAGCATAAACAAATACATCATCAAAGCCTTCTCCCTTCGGTGTCAGCGATTTCAGATAATCAATGCCTTTACCCTCTTCAGCAGTATTGACATAGATCAGCTCAACGCCATTGGCTTTGGCTTCTTCAACCGTGTAGATCGAAGCTGCACGTTCCAAACGGGCGCTGTCGATATCGGTTACTACCAACAGGCCGGGCTTGCGATCGCAATGCATAGCATAATCAATCGCACCGAGTCCCATCGGGCCAACACCGGCTAACAGCGCCATAGCGCCGCCTTCAACAATGCCCATTTTATGAACATAGCTACCGGGGGTTGTATGGTAGTTGGCGTGAAATCCGCCGACAATACAGGACATGGGCTCGGCCAATGATCCGTGATAATAGGCTTCGCCGTTGAATGGCAGCAGGCAATCCTGAGCCATAACTTCGGCCGGGATGATTACATATTGTGAGTCCCCGCCAATGTGACGGTAAGAATAGCCCGGAGCGGAAAGAATTCCAACCGGCCCATCTTCATAGTTGATTGCAGGCTGAATCGAAAATTTATCGCCTGCATTAAAACGATCCGTCCATCCGCTGCCGACCTCAACGATTTCGCCGCAGAACTCGTGCCCGATGATAATTGGATCATCTGCAACGTCATTGGGGATGCGTTTATGGTTTGTGCCCTGCGACGCCGCCTTGTAGGACGACATGCAGATGGAATCGGATACAATTTTGGCCAGGATTTCGTTTTCACCAATGGCTGGAAGTTCGAATTCTTCCAGGCGCAAATCCTTTTCGCCGTATAGTCTAACTGCTTTTGTTTTCATAGTGTTCTCCAAAATATTTAGGTTTCAAATTTCAGGTTTTAAATTTCTAGTTTCTTAATTGAGCATGACCTGTCCGCCGGTAACAGGGATGGCCTGGCCGGTTTCATATTTCTGTTCCACGGAATAAAGAATGGCTTTGGTTACATCTTCGCCATCGCAGCCGCGGTTCATCGGAACCTGTGCTTCGTAAAAGCGTTTAACATCTTCAACCGTTTTCGCACCGGGCACTTTCCCGGTGTTCAGATACTGCACAAACAGTCCTCGATCCGGATCGCTCCAGAGCGGTCCGTCAAAGAAATTACCGGGACAGACCGTATTCACCTTGGTGTTGTCCGCAACCAGTTCCTTGGCAAAACTCTGTACCAGGCCAACCGAACCGAATTTTGAACCGGCATAGGCACCATTCTTATTCGAACCTTCCAGCGCCGACTTGGAGCTGATGCCGATGATATCGGTATAGTATCTACCCGACGGCTCATTCATGATTTCCATCACAGGAGCAACATGCTTTGTGCAGAGGAAAAACCCTACATAGTTGACGTCAGTCACGAACTCAAAATCCTTGAGTGACATTTCCTTCACACTGCCCGCCTTAAGCACGCCGGCATTACTGACAAACAGATCAATGCCGCCGACCTTTTGGACAACTTCACCAACCATTTTCAGCACAGATTCTTCATCCGTCACATTAACCGAAACACCGAATGCAACGGTACGGCCTTGTTGCTCGTTTAACTGCTGTGCAAGGGCATTGGCTCCAATGATATTCATATCGGCAATGAAAACAATCGCTCCGTTTTTAATCAATTCACGAACGATTCCTTCTCCAAAGCCCTGAGCTCCGCCGGTTACGACGCAGACCTTGTTATTAATCACGCCAGCACGACCAACCACCTTCTGGGCGTCCGATGTTCCGTTAACCGCATCGTCATAGTCCTCGCCGAGCAGAAAACCACCTACGCCGTCAACCATGACGGAACGTGTGCCTGCTTTAAACTTTTCAGTCAGTTCGACGGCAGTACAGGTAAGTTCCGCACTGTCCAACGTTTCACGGGCAACAACAATATCGCCTTTTTCCCCGTCAAACGACAGGCCTCTTAATAATGGTGCAATTCTTTGAGTCTTCATATCAGTTCAATTGCCTTTTCAGGTTGAGTGTGATCCATACGTTTTCCAATATCCGCATATTTCGCCAGACGCTCGTTCATGGACAGTGAAGCCATTGGATTATCCGAACTGAACAGCGCCAGTTTCGGATCGGCTGAAGCGAGTTTTTCATGGGCAATCAAAGCCCACGCGGCATCGGCTAAATGGAGGAATTCGGGTTCGAGTAATATAGGGCAGTTAAAGGATTGGCGCGAGCTGTTGATATCCACGCCACTGATTTCCATCAATCCATTTTTCTGACACAGGTTTTGCAGACGCGCCAGCTGCTCACGGGTATTCCGCGGCGGCATATACGTGATCGCCTGAAAACCGATTTTTGCTAGTTCCGGCACGAGATCGTCCAGAAAATCATCTTCAAACTTTTCAGCTTTCTTGTCGCCGGTTGGTGATTCGCCGACATCGCCCAAATAGGCATAGGCCGGGATAGCGCCGATTTCATTAGCAAAATCAACCGCCTTATAAACCGACATACACTCATCATAGTTTGAATGCATGAAAAATTCAGGAACAAGAGATGCTTTGAACGCTCCGAGAAGGTCATACGCATAGTGAGGATTATAAACCTCCAACAGCAGGTTACGCAGGCCGCCTGCCAATGGAATCATCATAGGTCCTTCAATAAAATCAACCAAAGGTTGCCCTTTTCCATGCACTTCAATCAGCTTGAGCGACAACGCATAGAGAATGTGCCGTTCGGTAATTGAACCGCCATTTTCTGCCTGAGAGATCGCAACAACATCCGCATCAAAATCAAGGGTAGGAGCTCCGCGTTCCGCAAGCAGCACGTTGAGTTTTCCCACTTCTTTCCGATCACGGGCAATACGAGCATCGTGGATCGGCTTTAGAAAATTTTCCAGTTTCTTGAACTGTGAAGCAGGAATTCCGTGAAATGCAATGTAAGTAATATTCGGTTCATCGGGGTTATTGGTCTTCCGCCCCTGCATGATGGTGTCATCCATGTTTACGCGGATTTCACACCCTGCTGTGCTGGCAACATTAACCACTTTTGCTGCGTCAAGAAACTCGGCGCAACCGGATACGGAATCGTGATCCATAACACCCACAGTCCGCAAACCAGCTTCAGCCGCTTTCACCGCAATCATGGTCGGCGAATAAGGACTGAAGGAATACATGGAATGGACGTGATTGTTCACTTCCTCCGTCTGCGTTACTCCATGCTTGCAGCGTTCTTCGCCCAATTCCCGCACAGCGGCGAGTCGGGCTTCAACAGTCGGTGCATTTAAATCTTCATAAACCATGATAAAACCTTTGGTTTTGTGATGAGTGACCAGTGAAGCGTGGATCACGCCTCACCAGTCACCCTTCCCTCAGTTACACACCGAGGCGAGCAATACGCTGCATTTCGCCGTTTGTGTAATTGTGCTCAACAACATGGCCTGGAAGCGGAACAATACGCTCATGAACGGCGTCGATGATCCAGCTACCCTGCGGGAAGTAATCGGTTTCCATTTCCGCTGCCGGTGAAATCCAGTTCTTCGCACCAATCACTACCGGAGGTGCATCGAGGTAGTCGAAACACAGGTTAGTGATGTTCGCCGCAATGTTGTGCAGGCAGGAACCACGTTCAACCGAATCGGAAGCAAGAACGATACGTCCGGTCTTCTTAACGGATTCAACAATCTTGTCGTAGTTGAGGGGATTCACGAAGCGCAGGTCGATCAACTCGACATCCATTCCGTATTTTTCCTTCATTTCATCTACAACTTTCATGCCGCTGTAAAGAACCGGCCCGAGTGTTACGAGTGTCAGGTCTTTGCCTTGCGTACGTACGGCTGGTTCGCCTTCTTCGGTTTCAAAGTAACCTTCTGGAACCCCGCCCTTTTCGAACAGTTCACCCACACCGTAGGTCTTCTGCGATTCGAAGAAGATCACTGGGTCGGTTCCGGCCAGAGCCAGATTCAACATACCCTTCGCATCGTTGGTCGTTGCGGGATAATAGACTTTCAGTCCTGGGATATGGTTAACCATCGCGGTCCAGTCCTGTGAGTGCTGTGCACCATACTTGTTGCCCACGGAAACGCGGAGAACCAGCGGCATTTTTAGAATACCTGCAGACATAGACTGCCATTTGGAAATCTGGTTAAAGATTTCGTCACCGGCGCGGCCCATAAAGTCGCAGTACATCAGCTCAGCACAAACGCGTCCGCCACTAAGGGCATATCCGCAGGCTGTACCAACAATTGCACCTTCCGAAATCGGCGAGTTAAACAGACGATGATACGGCAGAAGCTCGGTCAGTCCGTTGTAACACGCGAATGCCCCACCCCAGTCACGGTTTTCTTCACCGTAAGCAATCATGGTCGGATCCGTCGTAAAACGATGTGCCATCGCTTCAAAGATACCGTCACGGTAGGTGTAAAGCTGGTTGGCCTTGTAAGGTTTACCGTCGGCATCGTATGCGTAACGTTGTTTGCGTTTTAGTTTCTTAACCCGAGCATTGTCTTCGAGCTTTTCAAGAAGCTCCGGCTCGCGGTCATCAAACTTTTCAACCTTGCCGTTGGAGTACATTACTTTTTCGATAAGGTTAATATCGGAATACGGAGAAACAGATTCGTCGATCGACAGCTTCATGGCCTTGGAGACCTTGGCAACAACCGTCGCTTTCATGGCTTCGGCATCTGCTTCTGTAATGGCACCGTTGCTGACGAGATACTCGCCAAACGAGCGTACGCAATCTGCCGCTTCCCAAGCCTCCATCTCTTCCTTCGAACGGTAAGAAGATGCATCGGATGGCGAGTGCCCAGACATACGGTAGGTAATGATGTCCAGCAAGACCGGGCCTTTACCATCGATAAGAATCTGTTTTTTACGCTCTGTGGCATCAGCCACGGCCAGTGGGTTGTAGCCATCCACACGTTCCGCATGCATCTGATCCGGATTAACACCGGCACCGATACGCGCAGCAAACTTGTAGCTCATGGTTTCACCAACGGTCTGTCCACCCATACCATACTGGTTGTTCATAATGTTAATCATGACCGGCGGATGGCCGAATTCTTTATCCCACAGCTCTACATACTGGTCCATCGCCGCCATCCAGATGCCTTCATATACCGGGCCGCAACCCATGGAAGCATCACCAATGTTAGCAATTACGATACCTGGCTTACGGTTGATCAGCTTATTCATGGCTGAACCAACTGATATATCGCAAGATCCGCCAACGAGTGCGTTGTTCGGCATGGATCCAAACGGAATAAAGAAGGCGTGCATCGAACCGCCGAGGCCTTTGTTAATGCCGGTTTCGCGAGCGAAAATTTCCGCCAGGGTACCATAGAGAATAAAGTCTTCAGCCAGATCCTTAACGGTCTCGTGCGATCCGTCCTTCACCACGTTCAGTGTAGCGCCGTCAAAGAAGTCTTCCATGATGGTATTGAGCTTGTCGTCGTCGAGCTTGCTGATGGCCGAAAGACATTTAGCCATAATTTCACCGTGCGAACGGTGAGAACCAAAGATGTAGTCGTCGGTATCCAGATGAACTGACTGACCAACTGCTGCGGCTTCCTGGCCGATCGACAAGTGAGCCGGTCCGGGGTGATTGTATTCCATGCCTTCGTAGGAACCCTGAACCTTGATCTCGTTCAACATTGTTTCGAATTCGCGGATCATGAGCATGTCGTAGTACATCTTGACGAGGCGTTCTTTCCCGTATTTCTTCTCTTCCTTCTTGTAGTCCGATTTGTACTGATTGATCGGAATCGGCGTGAAGGTAACTTCACCCGCTTTGCGAGACTCTTCGGGACAGATATCTTGTGTTTTTGGCATTACTTTTCTCCTGATTAATTCTGTTAAAATTGAAACATGGTTGAGCGGATAACTTCTCCAACGGTCGGATGCGGGAAGACAATTTCCTGAATATCTTCAACGCGCAGACCGGACTCGATCAGCGCCGCAGCACCCCATATAAATTCTGAGCTGTACGCTCCGAATGCATGAACCCCGAGGAGTTCGCGCGTTTCGGAATCGATTACAACCTTCACTGAACCCGGACCTTTCTTTCCGTTCTCAGCCAGAAAACGTCCGCTCATAATCAATGGCAATGATGCAGACTGAACTTTATGGCCAGCCTCCTTGGCCTGCTTTTCCGTCATTCCGCACCCGGCAATTTCGGGAATGGAATAAACCGCCCACGGAATGGCATTGGTACGGAAACGATCTTTCTTTCCGAGAATTGTATTTAGAGCAACCTCACCCATCCGGGTGGCGGAGTGCGCGAGCTGCGACTTACCAGTCACATCGCCAATGGCATAAACGTTCGGCAGGTTGGTACGCATCTGATCGTCGGCTTTAATTCCTGTACGATCAAAATCCAACCCAGCTTCTTCCAATCCCATACCGCCCAGATTTGGAGCACGGCCCACTGACATCAGAACGATGTCAGCATTAACCGATTTTTCCTCGCCGGACTTCGTGGTGTACTTCACGTCATGGCCATCAATTGCCGTTACGCGGCAACCCAGATTAAAATCAACCTTGCCCTTCAGCGCTTTACGGAACGCCTTTGCCTGATCCTTATCCATGAAGGGGATTATTTCGTCGAGCATCTCAATAATATTCACCTTCACGCCGAGGCTGCTAAAGAAACTCGCGAACTCGACACCGATTACGCCGCCGCCGATCACGGCCAGTGACTTCGGCATTTCTTCAACACTCAAGATCTCTTTACTGGTCATCACGTGCGCCTGATCAGCCCCCGGAATCGGAGGAACAAATGGAGAACCGCCGGTGGCAATTACCACGTTGTCGCCTTCGTAAACCGTTCCAGCCACTTCGACCTTACGGGAACCCAATAGCTTGGCTTCTCCGTAAAGAACTTCGACCTTGTTTTTCTTCATCATACCGGCAATACCGCCGCGCAGGGTTTCAATCACGTCCTGTTTCCAAGCCATGGTCTTACCGAGATCAAATGTGACCTCACCGGTATTAACTCCGAATTCCGGTGCTTCCTTGGCGTGCACGTAGTGCTTGGCCGAGTTGAGCAACGTCTTGGTTGGGATACAACCCCAGTTCAGACAGACACCACCGAGATGTTTTTTCTCAACCAACAGAACTTTTTTCCCTTTATGCGCTGCCCGTTCAGCCATTTCATAACCGCCCGGTCCGGCGCCGATAATGATAATGTCATACGCAGCCCCAGTGGATGGTGCGACTTTAGCAACCGGCGCTGGTGCCGGAGCAGGAGCGGCGGCCTTAGCCGGCTCTTCAGCTTTCGGTTTCACTTCGGCGACTGCGTCCGCAGGACGTAGTGCCGAAATGTCTTCTCCAGCAGCACCGATCACGGCGATTACCTTGAGGACTTCCACGTCGGCGTCGGCAGGATAAAAGATGCCAAGCATCGTTCCATCCGCGGTCGCTTCCACTTCGAAGGTCGCTTTATCGGTTTCGACTTCGCAGAGCGCCTGCCCTGCCGTGACGACATCGCCTTCAGCAACCTTCCATTCGATAATGATGCAGGACTCTACAGATTGTCCCTGCCTCGGCATTAATACTTCAGTAGCCATAATTCGATTCCTTATCCTGCGAGGGTGAGTTCAAATGCGGCCAGCTTGATACGCATGCTGGCGAGGAAACGGGCAGCAGGTGCACCGTCCGCTGCGGCGTGGTCAAAGGTGAGCGAGAGTCCCATGTGCGGAACAAAGTCAGCGCCGCCGTCTTTATTCATCACCGACTTCGGCTGAATGTTACAGACACCGAGGATGCCCACTTCCGGAGCATTCAGCACCGGCGTAAAGCTTTCAATCCCCATGGCACCGAGGTTGGTAACGGTGAACGTTCCGCCACTCAGGGCATCCGGATCAATCGTACCTTCGATGCAGGCCATCGCCAGACGCTTGGCTTCAGCAGAAAGTTGCTTGAGAGTCATCAGGTTAGCGTAACGGATCACCGGAACCATCAGGCCACGTGGTGTATCAACCGCAAAACCAAGATGCACGTTATCGAACTCAACAATTTTAGTGCCTAGCATGTGCGCATTAAGTTCAGAAAACTCGCCGAGCGTTTTAACTGTAGCGTAGAGCACGACATCGTTAATGCTGATGCCGCCAACGCCGGCTTCTTCCGGAGCGTTTTTGCACTTGGAGCGATAACCGAGAATCGAACGGGCATCGGCTGAAGTATTGAGCGTGAGCTGTGCGGTATTTTGCAGCGAGGCCATCATGCGACCGGCAACCACCTTACGAACCCCCTTCACCGGGATTTCGGTGGCATTGCCCGGGAAGTCCATGGAAGCAACGACTTCGCCTACGGCTTCAGGTGCAACACTCATCAAATCGGCGGCAACCACGCGGCCACCCATCCCCGATCCTTCAGCGGGGATGGTGAGCCCTTCAGCTGCGGCCTTGGCGGCAGCGGCTGGAGTTACAGCCTGTGCAGCTGCAACATCGCGTTCAATCACACGACCGTTCGGGCCTGTGCCTGCCAGTGTAGTAGGATCAAGATTCTTTTCAGCAGCCAGATTCTTCGCTCTTGGCGAAACGCCGGCACTTGAATTTGAAACTTGAGACGTGAAACTTGAAACAGGGGCTTCCTGCACAACCGGCTTTTCTTCAGGTTTCACCTTTCCAGTTTCAGGTTTCTCGTCAGAGCTTTCGTCCGCAGGACGTAAAGCACTGATGTCTTCGCCCGGTTCACCAATCACAGCAATAGGTTTAAGAACTTCTACGTCCGAATCAGCCGGATAGAAAATTCCGAGTACGGTTCCGGCAGCAGTCGCTTCCACTTCGAAGGTGGCCTTATCGGTCTCCACCTCGCAAAGCGCCTGACCCGCAGTGACGACGTCACCTTCGTTCACGCTCCACTCAATAATGATGCAGGACTCAACGGATTGTCCCTGTCTCGGCATTAGCACTTCAGTAGCCATTGTTTATTCTCCTTGGAATATTATGCTTTGACGACGCGCACTTCAGCGGTCGCTAATTCGGTTTCAAACTCTTGGATTAAATCACTATCCGTTACGAGCGCATCAACGCCCTCAAACGGCAAAATACGGGCAAAGCCCGGTTTTCCAAACTTGCCGGAATCGGAAAGTACGATGGACTGATCGGCCTGCTCGGCCATCTTACGCACGAGATCAGCGCTTTCAACAAAGTGAGCCGTGAAGCCCTGCTTGGCGGAAGCACCGTCAATTCCGATAAAAGCTTTCGATACATAAAACTGATCGATCGACTGCAACGCCATAGGACCTACCACCCCTTCCTCTTCCGGACGGAATTCGCCGCCGATCAGCGTGACGCGAATCTGAGGGTTAGTGCGGGCGTAGGAAAGAAGCAGCGTATTATTGGTAACGATGTGAATATTCTTCTTTCCCAGCAGATACTTTGCAATTAGCGCTGTGGTCGTTCCAGCTGAGACGATGATCGTGTCACCATTTTTAATCATGTCAGCGGCAGCTTTGGCGATTTTTCCTTTAACGCCCTTTTCCGCCGGCATGCGTTCCATCATTTTTGGATGCTGGGAAGGAACCGCGCCACCGTGTGTACGGACCAACAGACCTTCTTCCTCTAACAGAGCCAGATCGGCCCGTGCCGTGACTACCGTCACCTTCAACCGTTTGGCCAGTTCGGATACACTAACGCTACCCGCCTCCATTAGGAGATCGAGAATGACCGATTTACGTTCTGAAAAAGTTTTACTCATGGTTAATTTACCAGCTCTTTCGCTTTGTATTCCCTATCTATGAACTTTGTTTTACCTTTGCCTTTACTTTGTTTCAAGTATTTATTTGCTTTTTATTTCAGCTTAGCCCCTACTCTCCAATACATTTGCATAAAACGAAGGGAAATACCGCCATGACCAATAAAAAAGCTTTAATAACAGGAGCAAGCCGAGGAATCGGGGCAACCATTGCCGCACGACTGGCCAAAGAAGGGTATGACCTAATCCTCACTGCAAGAGATCAATCCAAACTGGCAACCGTTCAAAAAGAGTGCGAACAGCTCGGCGTAGAGGTATTGGTTTCAACAGCCGACCTTTCCAGTGAACCCGAAATCATCGATCTATTTTTAAAGGCTGGTTTCATTGATCTGCTGGTCAATAATGCCGGATTCGGAATTTTCGAAGAAATAACCGACACAAAACTCGAAGATTGGCAGGCCATTCAAAAAGTGAATGCAGAAGGCGCCTTTCTCTGCATGCGCGAAGCCATGCGAACCATGAAACAGCAGAATGGCGGCCGCATCATCAATATTTCATCCGTGGTCGGCGTTAAAGGATACCCAAGCCAGGCCGCATACGGCGCAAGCAAGCATGCTCTGATCGGCCTAACGAAAACGGCCATAGAGGAAGGTCGCGATCATAATATCCGTGTGCACGCCATCTGCCCCGGCGGCGTTGCCACCGAAATGGTAAAGGAGGCCAGACCGGACCTCACTGATTTTTCGGCCATGATCCAACCGAAAGACGTGGCCGATGCCGTGGCCTATCTTTGCAGCCTACCAACCAATATCACCATCGACTGCATTCACCTTCGCCGCGCCGCCAGCCCGCAAACCTGGTGACCGAATCCCAAATAACTAAAGGAGACACAACATGACACGGTCTTTCTATATGAGCTTAGCATCGTCGCATCAGCATTGAAAATGCGTTGTTTCCATTCGCAGCAATCGCCTCTACGAATCCGGGAAGTGTTTT
>JADGFE010000235.1 GCA_016744085.1 Kiritimatiellales bacterium
AAGGCTGCCCGGTGTCCTTCTTGCATCATCATTTTTCATGGGGATAATGATATCAAACCATCTGAAAGAAGTCACAATATTTATGTGCCGGATCTATAACCTGAACCGGCTTCACGATAGCAATCCGCTTTATTCCATTCTATGGCGACTCTTGTTTAAACCTTGGGGTACGGGGCCGGGGCATGCCGTTCAGAATCCACTGGGGAAAGGCCGCATTTCATTGCGCAGTGGTTTCAAGATGCTGAATTTTAAGGCAAATCACCGAAAGGTGGTGGCCACGGAAAAATCATTACTGATTGGAAGTGCAAATCCGCATAGTGCAAGCAGTGCCCATTGGAATATGGCACTGCGTGTTGATGGGGCGGGGACGGAACTCGCCTGTGAATCTGAATCAGCCATCCTGAAAATATCTGGGGCTGGAGGAGCACGCGCCGTGCGCCTGGGCGGAGAGGTTTCTGTCTCTCCAACGGGGAATTGCGTAGAACTTCTGACCGAACGAAAAATCAAGGAAAAGGTGCTCGCCCTGCTGGAACAGGCGGAGTCCGGGGCGCGGATTGATCTTTCCATGTTTTACTTATCTGACCGGGATGTTATCCGCGCCTTGATCCGCGCAAGGCAGCGCGGGTGCACTATACGAGTCATCCTCGATCCGGCCAATGATGCCTTTGGCCGCATCAAAAATGGTATTCCGAATCGTCAGTCGGCGGCAAAGCTGGTGAAAGCCGGGATTCAAGTGCGGTGGGCTGATACCCATGGCGAGCAGTGCCATGTTAAAACGCTGTATGTTGAGCATGCGGATGAAACGGCGATGCTGCTACTGGGGTCCTGCAATTATACCCGCCGGAATATGAATAATTATAATGGTGAGTGCGACTTGGCGCTGACGAGCCCGGCGACGAATGAAAACATGCGGCGGGCAAGGCGTATATTCGATCGATGGTGGGGCAATCAGCAGGGCCGGAATTATACGGTAGAATACAAAATCTTCGAAGATTCATCGCTGCGCCGCCGTTTTCGCGCTTGGCTGATGGAAAGAATGGGAATGGGCACGTTTTAAACCTGATGGGTGAGTCGTGAGACATGCCCCGTCTTGCCTTCACGCCCCTCTCCTTACTCATCACGCATCGAATTCCACTTCCAATGCTTGGATACTTGGTTTATCAATACATCACTTCCTAAAGAGGATTCTGGATGAAACGAAGTAATTTAATAATCGGGCTGTTGAGCGTGTTGGTGCTGTTCTCCGTAGCCGCCGCATTCAAGGTTGCCTATAATGTGGTCATTCCGCTGATGATTGCCTGGTTGCTATCGTATATCTGCGGGCCGATAGTGAACTATCTGGTGCATAAAAAAGTGCCTCTGGGGCTTGCGGTATTTGTGGTCTTGGTGCTGGTGCTGTTTGTCTGCTACTTCCTTGGAATCTTCCTCAGCGGGCGAGTTCGGGCGGTGCTGGCGGAATCGCCGAAATACGTGGCGCAGCTCAATGCTATTTATCATGATGCAACAGTCAATTTGGATCTGCCGGAAGGATTTCTAGCCGATGTGAACTGGGCGCAGCAACTTGGACCCAAGATCGCTGCACTTTCCGGATCCGTTGCGGTCTTTATGGGTAATTTCCTCGGCAAGCTGATGCTGGTTTTAATCTTCCTCGTGTTCATGCTGCTGGGAAAACCCTATTTCAAATATAAAATTGCCGCGGCATTTCCTGCAGACCGCGCGGAAACGTTCACCACAATGACGTCTTCCATTTCAACGCAGATCGGACAGTATCTCGTAGTGAAGGTTGCCATTAGCGGAACTACCGGAGTATTGGTCTGGATTGCGCTGAGTCTGCTGAAGGTGGAGTTTGCGCTAACTTGGGGGGCATTGGCCTTTTTCCTGAATTTTATTCCGAGTATCGGTTCCATCCTGGCATCTGTTCCGCCGATCCTTTTAACGATCGTACAGTATTATCCATCCGTATGGACTCCAGTTGTCACAGCTATAGTTCTCCTGTTGATTCAGATGACAATGGGTAATGTGATTGAACCGAAAATAATGGGCGAGAGCCTTAACCTCAGCCCGGTGGTGATCCTGCTTTCTCTGGTATTTTTCGGTTGGATGTGGGGCATGGTCGGGGCACTACTTTCAGTGCCGATTGCGGCGGCCATTAAAATTGTCTGCGAAAATATCGATGCGCTTCAGCCAATCAGTATTCTGATGGGATCAGGCAAACGTTTTGCGAAAGAAAATCAAGCTAGCTAAGGAACAGAATAGTGGAATTACCTAATATTTTTGAAAAACCGGAAGTGAATGAGCTGATCAAGTTGGCACTTGTTGAGGACCTTGGGCCGATTAATACCGATGTAACTTCTGACTCTACTGTCCCATCTGAAGAACAGGCGGTCGCCCATATGGTTGCGCGAGAAGCCTGCAGCCTTTCCGGGGTCGATGTCGCCGTTGAAGTTTTCAAGCGCGTGAATCCGGAGCTTGAATGCGAAGTGCTGATTCAGGATGGAAGTTCTGTAGAAGCCATGACCACGGTGCTGGTCATTAAAGGGTCCGCCCAGAGTATTCTGACGGCTGAACGCACGGCACTCAATTTTATCCAACGCATGAGCGGTGTTGCCACGATCACCGCCGAATACACTAAAGCCGCCGAAAATCCCGACGTCATGCTGCTCGATACCCGAAAGACCACTCCCGGCCACCGGGCCTTCGAAAAATATGCCGTACTTTGCGGTGGCGGAACCAATCACCGCATTGGTCTCTATGATGCGGTGCTGATTAAAGACAATCATTTGGCATCGTGGAAAAAGAAGCACGGAACCGGCGTCGGTGAATGTGTGGCCGCGGCCCGCACTAAGTATCCGGGACTTAAGATCGAGGTCGAAGTCGATACCCTCGATCAGCTCAAGGAAGCACTCACCACTAAACCCGACTGGGTGCTGCTCGACAATATGCCACCACCGGTCCTCCGCGAATGCGTGGCGCTTTGCAACGGCATCTGCAAAACCGAGGCCTCCGGCGGAATTAATCTAACGACGATTCGCGATATTGCCCAAACCGGTGTCGATGCCATCTCCGTCGGGGCACTGACCCACTCCGCCCCCTCAATCGACCTCGCACTCGATTTTGTCGAATAGGGAGGGTCACAGGACTGTGGATAACAGGACTATTTTCTTTATATAAAAGCCTCTTCCGCAGAATCGGTGGGTAGTATGCTGCCCTTTTATGCCCCTAACCCCTGAAAACAGGAGATTTTCCTTTAAAATAGACCCTTTCTTTCCT
>JADGFE010000048.1 GCA_016744085.1 Kiritimatiellales bacterium
ATTACTTGTATGCCATCCTGATTTCAGGCCATTTCAAACTTTCAGGCAAAGCGAAAACCTCACGTGCACCCACTGATTTGGCGGAAGACCCTCTTTTAAGTAAGATTCCCATGTTTAACATGACTTAAATCAAAAAATTAATTCCATTAATACATAGGATTCATATGTCAGAATTCATCCCATTAGACTCGGTTGCACCCGTTCTCTTTATCACATTCAAACGATTTGAAATCACCAAACGTGTCTTCGAACGTATTCGCATCGCTAAACCCCCTTCACTTTACCTCGTATCAGATGGTCCTCGGAAGCAGGTGTCGGACGAAGAAAAGCTGGTACAACAAGTTCGCGATTTTTTAACTGAGTCAGTTGATTGGGATTGTGATGTTCACACTCTTTTTCGTACAAAAAACTGGGGTTGTGACAACAATATCCCCTCGGCAATCGATTGGTTCTTTACGTACGAAGAGTCAGGGATAATTCTGGAAGATGATTGTCTACCTGACATTTCTTTCTTCCCATTTTGTACCGAGTTACTGAAACGCTATCATGATATGCATGATGTCTTGATGATCTCGGGAAACAATCCTGTCCCTTTTTTTGAACATTATTCCACGGCTACAAATTCAAGTTATCATTTATCCCGACATCTTAACACCTGGGGGTGGGCCACTTGGAGACGGGCCTGGCATCAGTACGATACTGATCTAGAAAATTTAGAACGGTTACACAATTCCCACTATCTTCATGAGATTTTTTCGCCGAAAGACGCAAGGTGGTATGAAAGGTTCTACAGTAGCATGAAGAAGAATAATCAGAACAGCACGTGGGATTCTATTTGGAGCTTTTCCTTTCGGCTAAACAAAGGATTATCCATTTTTCCATCAACTAATCTCGTGAGTAATATTGGGGGAAATGATGGCGTACACATGAAAAGTTATGACCCATTTTTAAACATTCCTACGCACTCGGCCCCATCCCCCCTGATGCACCCAGACAAATTAAACCCACTCTCTGATTTTGAACGTTTTTACCGATCTTTTATTTCGCCGAGAACCTATTACAAAACAACCGTCATGATCATAAAAAGAAATGGAGTGATCAAAGGAATTGCTCTATTAATGGTTGCTTGTTTTTTAATGGTAATTGATAAGATTAAGAAGTTCACCTGAAAAGAAGTCAATTTGGATACTTCGACATCAAGATTTCCCATTAAATAGTTATGAGCACTACAACTACATTTAGACAATTGCACACAGATGCCTTAAAAAATAATGAACCTTTTTTGGTAATTAAATATTTTGGGCGTCCGCTGGCTTTTCCTCTCGTCCTGCTATTTTCAAAAACCCCACTTACCGCAAATCAGATCACCCTATTGGGAGGTTTCTCATGGGCAATAGGGATGGGAAGCCTACTCTTCGTAGATGCCGATAATCATATGAAGTTCGGAGTCGCAGCTATTTTTCTGCTACTTGGCGGAGTGCTGGATATCGTGGATGGAGGGATCGCACGTATTCGGAAAACTTTTTCTATGAGCGGAGCCTACTTAGATTTTGTCCTTCACCATGTCTTCAACCCGGCTTTAGCAGTTTGCATTGGCTATTTTCTATCAAACGTCCACGGCATTGCATTTCTTGCTTTGGGCATCGCTGCAGTGCCCGGTAGCTGGGGATTCAGCCAGACAGCGAAACAATGTATCTTATTAAAAAATCGGAGGCTGGTTAATCGGAGTGATCAACTCAATGAAAGAGACTACCATACGCTGTTTTTTGATCCGTCAGAAGTCCTTCAGCCGATATCAGACAAACCGTCTCTCGTTGAGATCCTCAAAAAATTACCTTCCGAATTCTTTTTTCCGGGAAATTTCTTTACGTTCCCTGCCGCCATGGCACTAGATCTAATATTCGTTAATATGGGATTCAGCTTCCCCTATCCGACATTAACCCTTCTGTTCACCCTGTACGCTGGAGCTCTTGCCCTTTCGATTCCATTCAGGATCAAAAGAGAATTCGAGACGTTGCTCGCGGAAGACAGAAAAATAGAACATAAGTAAATTCGATTTTATGAGGTCTGAATGAAAAATATATATATTGCCATGAGTGCGGATTTAATTCATCCGGGACATTTGAATATTGTGCGCACAGCTGCCCGTTTAGGCGAAGTTACCGTGGGTGTTCTAACAGACTCTGCTATTGCCAGCTACAAGCGCCTACCATACATGAACTATGAACAACGTTCGGAGATCGTAGCGAACCTCAAGGGTGTTGCTCGGGTTATCCCGCAGAAGACTCTTGATTATGTCCCAAACCTGCTCGAAGTGAAACCTGACATTGTTGTGCATGGTGATGACTGGAAAACAGGGGTGCAACGAACAATCCGGCAAAGAGTTATTGATACGCTCGCGGAATGGGGAGGAAAACTTGTTGAACCAACGTATACTGCAGGAATTTCATCAACACAACTGAACGAGTCTCTGAAGGAAATCGGTACTACGCCCGACATTCGCCGAAAACGCTTACGCAGACTTCTATCTGCGAAACCTTTGATTCGAGCAATGGAGGCCCACAGTGGTCTAAGCGGTGTCATTGTTGAGAAATGTAAGGCTTCCAGTGACGGGCATAATCAGGAATTCGATGCCATGTGGCTGAGCAGTCTGACCGACTCAACGTCCAAGGCCAAGCCGGACAATGAAAGCGTTGATCTGACATCCCGCCTTACAACGGTAAACGACATCCTTGAAGTCACGACTAAGCCCATCATTTATGATGGGGACAGTGGCGGACTTCCTGAACATTTTATATTCACTGTTCGTTCTCTGGAACGTTTAGGCGTTTCTGCGATCATCATCGAAGATAAGGCTGGCCTTAAACAAAACTCACTCATTGAAACAGGCAATACGCAGAAACAGGACACCATCGAAAATATCTGCAACAAGATTAAGGCAGGTAAGTCGGCACAAGTAACTGATGATTTCATGGTCTTCGCCCGCTGTGAAAGCTTGATCACCGGAGCGGGAATGGATGATGCAGTGAACCGTGTAAAAGCCTATATCGAAGCGGGAGCCGACGGCATTATGATCCACAGCAAGGAACAGCTCCCCGACGAGATATTTAAATTTTGCGACCACTATCAGGCATTCAACAATAAGGTTCCTCTGGTGGTTGTTCCAAGTACCTATTCGCAGGTGACCGAACAGGAGCTGGCCGAGCGAGGAGTTAACATCGTCATCTATGCAAACCAACTATTGCGTAGTGCTTACCCAGCCATGTGGAAAACTGCCGAAATGATCCTTCAGCACGGGCGGGCCATGGAAGCAGATAAAAACTGTATGCCGATCAAAGAAATCCTGTCGCTGATCTAGGAGCTGATCAATGCTTGAGTGCAAAAACTTCTATGACCAATTCAACCACTGCGGGGTGGATTTCTTCACAGGAGTTCCAGACTCGCTCCTTAAGGATTTTTGCGCCTACATTTCCGACCATGCGCAACCAGCATCCCACATCATTGCCGCGAATGAAGGCAGTGCCATTGGACTGGCCATCGGACATTATCTGGCCTCAGGCTCTCCCGGGCTCGTTTATATGCAAAATTCCGGACAAGGCAATGCTGTGAACCCGCTGACATCTCTTGCTGACAACGATGTTTACGGCATACCCATGTTGTTGTTGATCGGATGGCGCGGTGAACCCGGGAAAAAAGATGAACCGCAACACGTTAAGCAGGGAAAGATCACAATTCCCATGCTTGATACAATGGGTATCCCCTTCCATATCCTTCCAGAGTCGGAGGCTGAAGCAATCGAGATGCTTAATAAAGCGCTCTCTGAAACCAAGCAACTTAATCAACCAGTCGCCCTTGTGGTTCCAAATGGAACATTTGCTCCCTATCAACTACAAAAGAAGACTGCGAATCCCTATTCAATGCCCAGAGAAAATGCCATCTGTACTATTGTTGAATCTCTTGGTCAGCAAGACATCATTGTATCAACCACAGGCAAGGCATCGAGAGAACTGTATGAATATCGAAAAAGTCAGAGCACAAATCATTCCCCTGATTTCCTCACTGTTGGAGGAATGGGTCATGCGTCTCAAATTGCACTAGGAATTGCTCTAAGCAAGCCAAAACGAACGGTCTGCTGCATCGATGGGGATGGCGCGGCGTTAATGCATCTGGGAGGGATGGGCATCATTGCCTCCAGCCAAGCACCAAATTATTATCATGTGCTACTCAACAATGGTGTTCATGATTCTGTTGGCGGACAACCTACGATAGGATTTAAAGTGGATTTCTGCGCGATTGCACGTGCTGTTGGATACAGCCATGTATACAAAGCTGAAAACCAGAGCGAACTCCAGAATCAGCTGCCGAAATTCCTCGCAACCAAAGGCCCTGTATTTTTTGAAGTCTGCGTGTCTGCAGGAGCGCGTGATGATCTTGGCAGGCCAAAAAATTCCCCGGCAGAAAATAAACATAACTTTATGGACCATCTACGTGACTAAATTGTTTCCAAAACAATCCATTTATCGAGGGAAAGAATCCTGTGCTTCACTTCTAGCCCATGAAATAAAAGACAAACGCATTATGCTTGTCACAGGAGAAGCTTCTTATCCCTTGTCCGGTGCGGAAGACTTTCTTAAGCCTCTCCTACAAAACGAAACCGTCATGCGCTTTCATGGATTCGCAATCAATCCGGAAATTGCAGATCTCAAAAAAGGCTTAAATCAACTGAAGCAATTCAACCCCGACTGTATTGTGGCGGTCGGAGGCGGTACGGCATTAGATATTGCAAAGCTACTGAACCATTTCCATGCTACCGGAACAGACCCCGAAAAGAGCCTCACGGAAACACAACCCGAGTATCTATTTAAACCACAACCGCTGATAGCGATCCCAACCACTGCGGGTACGGGTAGCGAAGCGACTCACTTTGCGGTTCTTTACTGTAACCATGTAAAGCACTCAATTGCCCACCCGCTGATGCTTCCCGATCATATTTTACTTATCCCTGAACTGACCGATTCAATGTCTCCCTATCAAACAGCCTGCACAGGGCTGGATGCTCTTGCCCAGGGAATCGAATCATTTTGGGCCAAAGGAGCGACTAAAGAATCAATTGGTTATGCTGAAAAAGCAGTTAAACTATCATTACGTCATCTACAGAATGCAGTACAAGTTGGAGACAATGTATCACGAGCAGGAATGCAGGAAGCTGCTCTCTGGTCAGGAAAGGCCATTAATATTTCAAAGACAACACTCTGTCATGCTCTATCTTATTCGATGACCTCGCATCATGGCTACCCGCACGGTCATGCTGTAGCCTTATTTTTGTCCGAAGCCTTCCATCTGCATTTAAAATATAACGCGGTTCCAAAATCTCTTCTTGATATATTTCAGACTGGAGCACCTGCCGAGGAGCTGAGCTCACTGATTGAGCGATTAGGTCTGGCTCCAAAAAAAGCGCTTAAAACGGAAGAAATAGACCTTGTTATTTCCGAAATAAATCCGGATAGAATGGGAAATAATCCCGTTCAACCAACACAAAATGAATTAAATAAATTGGTTTTAAATTCTTTGGCCTAAGCCAATTCATTACCGAAGTCGCACTTATTGATAGTCGAAAAAACTAATCCTTTTTTATCTCCAGAACACAAATAAAACAGTTGCACCGGAGCACCTTAGGAACCATCCATCCGAACAGCTTTATAAACCAACTAAAGAGCATGTATATCTTCGACGGTGAAGTTCGATAGTCTTCAAGAAGTTCAACAGAAACCATCTGTAACCCTACGCGCTCAACCAGTTGAGAAATCGTAGTCGGACAAAACCATACAGTATGCTCCCAATGTGAACAGGTTTGAGGGTAGTGCCGAATAGCATAACCTACATTGATGAATGCAAAAGGGTTTGGTGTGGTAATGACAATACGTCCATCCGAAGAGAGTTTTTTTACCATATTTTCAAGAAAGTTAGCTGGTGATGTCACATGCTCAATCAACTCTCCCGCAACAATTGTGTCAAATAAGACATCCGTTTCATAAGTTTCAGCATTGCCTTCCACAATATTGTTCCATCCTAGTGCCTGCAGCTTTTTGACGTTTTCAGCATTTAAATCTATGCCAATCGTATCTGGGAAGGCCTTATGTATATGCTGATGAAGCCAGAATTTATTTTTCTTAGGGTCGGGATCAGCACTTGCGGCTCCCACATCCAAGACACGAGGACCCTTTACATTTGCAACAATGCACTCTATCCGTTTATTCATGTTTTTTCCTTTTCAGAAGGGTTATCCATCCTACCCAATTATTTTTTACTCAAACCACAATTAACAACATGCAGACGCATCAATACTTAGCTTCTGCTGGGTAAATATCGACTAACTGGGCTACGTTGGTTTGCAAAGTATATTTTTTCTTGTATTGGGCTCGAGCATTTTTCCCCATTTCACTCACCTCATGCTCATGTTCCACCGCCCAGATGATTCTATCCGCCAGCCTTACAGCATCACCAGCCTCAAAGAACAGGCCGGTTTTATATTCGTCAATAATGGATAACATACTGCCAAGTTGCGCGGAAATAACAGGCACACCACAAGCGAATCCCTCCAGAATAGTCATGGGGAAGCCTTCATACCAGATGGAGGGTAGTAGTAGAAAACTCGAGCAACTCAGTTCTTCCATCACTTTTTGCCGCGGTAACGCACCGGTAAAATAAATGCTATATCTCTCAGGACATCCGCCGCAAAGAGCTTCGGCTTTTTGTCGTTCAGGACCATCGCCAATAATGAGCAATTCATATCCGGCCAATTCATCATCGGAAGTCGAGAAAGCCTGCATCCATGCTTCTACCAGAAGTAGGCTTCCTTTTTCCGGCCATAATCGACCAACGAATACCGCCTGCTTTTTCTTTTTAGAAACAGGCTGTTCAAAAATCGAATCATCTATGAAATTCGGTTTAACCAAAACCTTTTCATCCGGTAAAACACCACTATTCACAAAACGAGATTTCGCAAAGTCAGTTAAAGCGATATACCGGTCAACTTTATTCCTCCATGTACCAAATACTCGGTGTATCCATTGTAGCATTACCAGCATGCAGGAACCCGGTAAACTCTCTCGATAACAGCGATAACGAATCGCAGGCCATGCAAATATTTTACCCGAGCATTTCTCGCAGACGGAACCATTGCGAAGAAAAAGACCATTGGCACAAATCAGCCGATAGTTATGTAAGGTCTGGACAACCGGTACCCGTTCTTTCTTACAGGCCCAATAAGCGGATGGCGAAATCAAAGGAAAGGTATTGTGAAAATGCACAACATCTGGTTTTTCCAGCTGAATTATCTTTCTAATTCGATGGTATGCGACGGGATTCCACAGTAGAGAAATTGCACTGATTACAAAGTCTGTAATTCCCCGTTCCTTGGTAAACATAAAAAAGGGAACAACCGTATGTCCGCTTTGTTCCAGCATAGCTCGTTCCTCGGCGACAACGGAATCTTCCCCGCCCCCCAGCATTGGATAATAGTTATGTACGATAATTATTTTCATCTTGGTTTCAACGAGCGCCCATTCAAATGGCACCTTACCTCTTTCATACTGCCTTATTCCTTCGGCAATACGTTCCTCTTATTATTCTGCTATCCCGTCTTATTCATCCGTGGTTTTTTGCGTCAGAATAAAGCCCGTTGTGCATAGCAAGGCAATAAGGTTGCATACTCCGGAAACAATAATAATGGAAAAGGAGGATTCATGAAAAACCTGAACCCCGCCAAAGTATAGCATTGCGGTAATGCATACGACGGATGCCGCTTTAAAACGCCGCTGCGCCAGCAACAAAGAGATGTTGATACCCAACAAGGTCGAGAGTCCCATGACTACTGCCATCCAACGCGTTTGCCATAGCATCTCACTACTTGCCTCGGTGACACGGAAGAGAAAGCGATGCAACAGAGCAGGAAAGGCAAAACAGGCAACCAAAGACGCAATAATGAAAAAGGATGTGTACGCCAGACCTCGCAGATAAATTCGACGGTGTTCCAGAGTAAAAGCGCCGGATGATGAAACTTTAGGAAACATTGCTGCCGTGATGGCTCCTGTCAGGAAAACTACCATTCGACCTAACGTAGCTGCATAAGCAAAATTTGTTTCATCCGGCAAAAAATGCTTCACAAAAACCACATCACCGGTCAGTAGTAGGGCAAGGCTGAACTGGATGAAAAAGCATTGAATTAAATACAAGCGGAGGCTCGGCAATGGTTGGTTGTCGGAATCATGGCGCGGCATCACGAAATATAATGCAACGACCGAGACCAGCAGCGTGAGATATATTCCCACCGTATGTCCGAGTAAAGCCCATCCGCAGGCAGGCACAAGTAAAAGTACTAAACCCGCACCTACGGTGAACCGACCGGCTGCTCCTGCAATCGCTGCCCATGCAGTCCATCCAAACCTTTGCATTCCGCGAAGAATACCGGCCACCACAGGAAGGAGAAAGAGTGCCGGTATGGCAGCCGCCGTCACCACGACCGGTGCAATTCGGTCCAGATGGAAATAGGCCGATATCTGCCGCGCAAACAGAATACAGACAAAACCGACGACCAGTGAAGGAAGACCGGCAATAACCAGCCACTTCCCAGCCAACCGCCTGACTGCGCCTGAACGCCCCTCCCTCAACAACAGGCTCGTGTAGTGCGTGGTTGCTGAACTCAATGTTCCCAGCGGGCGGGTAATAATCGCCAACAGTGAAAGGAAGGTAGCCAACAAAGCATAATCCGCTTCGGACAATGCCCGGCTGACAATCATCTGGTAACTAATATTACAAATATGCGTCGTGATTGATGCCATAAATAGCATCGAGGCATGACAAAAGAGTTCATCCCTTCGTAGAAACTCGACAGCTTTGGCAAGAAAACGTTCGTACCATCGAACTATAATTCGGAAGGGGGAATATAATAAGCGCATACGTATAACAGCACTGAACATATCGAAGGAAGAACTCAATACATTAACCTTCGATCCTTCTACATCGCACCACGTGGTTGGTTCTTCCGAAATCTGATAGCTATTACGTTTCAGCTGAAACAGTAAATCGACATCAAATGCAAATCGGGTTATGCCGATGGAAGGAAGAATTTTATGCCAAGCTTCGGCTTTGAAAATTTTTGCTCCGCATTGTGTATCCTTGTATTTTAATCCAAGCACAGTTCGAATAAGTAGATTAAAAATCCGGGATGAGAATAGACGCAGGCCTTTTTGGGGAATGCTTACGTCGGATTCACGCAACCAGCGCGATGCAATCACTCCATCCGTATTGTGGGCTCTCTCGTATAGCCTGAAAAATTCATCGGCAGACGTTGCCCCATCCGCATCGACAAATCCGATATATTCTCCACAGGCATTTTTTGCACCGAGAATGACAGCTCCGCCTTTTCCAATTTTCCGAGGCTCATCGATCACCTTGATATTGGAATGCTTTGCGGCAATCGCTTCTGCCACGGTATTGGTCTCGTCTGAGGAACCATTGACCACAACAATAATTTCAGCCTCATCGCCCATTTCCTTGGCGAATAAGGAGGAAAAGGCTTCCAGCACTACCGGTAGCCGATGCTCTTCATTGTGGGCTGGAATTATGATGGAAAACTTCATGCGCCTTTATCCCGGAAAGGCAAGCGGATAAGGCAGATGCTTGCCACAATAGAAATGATGAGCACCCCGAATGTCATGGTAACATTGCGTCCGCCTCCACCCGTTCTAAATTCAACCACATGCTCACCAGGCTCCACCGCCACACCCATACAAAGGTAATCAACCCGCAATAATTCGGCAGGCTGTCCATCTACGAAGACACTCCAATACGGTTGATAATATTGCGAAAATCGAACGACAGAATGTTGATCGGAACGAACCTGCATCGTAATCGAGCGCCCCTTTTCCTCAACCTCCAAAGGCTGAAAATGCTTTGCCCCCTCCCGTTTACCTAGTTTGGATGCGGGATCAACCAGTATCGTGTTCCGGGTATTATGCTGGGGCGATGCCAGTTGTGAACATTGCTTCTCGTAAGAAACACTATTCCATCCCTGATAAAGAGCAAATCGAGGTATCGCACCTGAGAATTTAAGTAAGACGTCGGGGCGCATACCCTGTGCTGTCGGCACCTGATAATTCAAGACCGGCTTCAGCTGCTTTCCCAACTCAGAATTTTTCTGAAGCTGCTGCAGAATGCCGGAAGGAGCTGCCACAAATTTTATCGACGCCAATTCCCACAACCGTATTTGGTTACGCCCAACCGTTCCCAGATAGTCCTTATAGTCCGCAGGCATACGCGGCATCTGCCAAATATTGAAAAGGTTTAAGTCGTGATAGGGACCGTCGGATGCAAGCCACTGATTATAGATCCCCCCCGGATCCATAAAGATCGTCCGCTCATATCCCTGATTGGCCTTCACATAATTAATCAGCCCGTTTCCGTTTTTGAGCGTTGTGATATCATTTGCCCTGAAATAGTGCGAAGTAAGCACCAGACTATCGGATGCCAATACAATAATGAAGGCAAGGCCTACCCACTTACCCCATTTAAATCCTTTCCAGATAACAAAAATAAGGAATGTCCCGATCAACGTTAAAATTCCTGCGTGCAACCATGCACTAGACATGTTGCTGATGATGACATCCGCAGAATTACCAAACCCCATTTCAGTAAACTTTATGTTATATGCTGCGGAAGACCCCACTACCCGCATAGCGGCCAAAAGCATCAACAATCCGCAACCTGCACCCGAGATCCAAAAGACTTTTGCTAACCGTCGGCCCTTACCCATATTAAGCAGGCTATCTAATCCGTAGGCTGCGGCAATACCAAGGCACACCTGAAACAGATCTAAAAACTTGGTTTGATCACGAATGTTCCCAACCAAAGGAAGATTATAAAAAGGTTTATACAGGAAGGTATACTTGCCGAATGACAACGTAAGGACAACCAAACCGACAACACACCAAAATAATACAACGGCATCCTTCTTTTCTTTACGGTTCCGGAGTGCGAACACAAAAGCGAAGGCCCCAAGTAGGAATGGAATAATTCCGATGTACTTGCTGGTGATTTTAAAGTTTCTAAATCCCTGCCCAGTTGAATCCCATTCTGCAGATCTTCCAATTTTCCCCCAATAGGGACCATCTGGCCGACCGGTTCCCCATCCACCCCAGCCCGACGCAATTAAATCGGGCCATTCTTCCGGAACCATGCTCCACTGGGTGATGAAATTCCATTTTTCAACGGGATCATTCTGTACAGCAGATGCCTTCGTAAAATATTTATCGTAGGAGCGCAGCATGGTACTGCCTGCAAGCAATAGTGCCACTACACCAATCGGAATCAAAACTGACACCCAATAGAAAATTTTCCGGCCATGCTCCTGAATCAGGCGCAAAATCGCATATGGGGCAATCAATAATCCTGAGAGTAATGCCACATCCTGCTGTTCGATCATCATGATTCCAACCGCAACCCCAGCAAAAAGACTCCATCCCAAACGTTGCCGAAACGCTGAAGCTCGTATCGCTTTTTCAATAAAGCACAGCGACAACGCGGTCAATGCAAGGACGATCATTTTCGAAATATGGCCGCCGGCAGCCAGCATGATTGAGTTAAACCAAAATGCCGTCAATGCCCCGAGCACGGATGCCGCCCAACTGCGATTCCAGAGTCGAAGAAACCAAACCAACGAAAGCGAGCTTGCCAAAAGCATCATCCCGTAGAACGCATTGGCAAATAGTTCCAAAGGCATGATGCAGAGCATGACTCGATAAACCGTTAATCCAAACCCTGCACTGCCAAACAGCTGATTACTTGCATAGCTACCAATGAATGATTCCGGCATATGGGTTTTCATTTGCGCTAGACGCCCAACATTTAAATCAGAAGCAGAAAATACATAATTTTCCGGCCAGGCGCATCGGAAGGTAATCGCCACCAGCACAACAAAAAACAAGGTGCATAGGAGAAACTTTATCTTTTCATTTTTCATAACAATCCAAGTTTAAAAAATTTCTGAATTATCGTTTAAATACCACAAATTTGCGTAGGGAATAGTTTGCCAGCACACTCACGGTGAGCATGACGATATAGGTGTAGGTAATGTGCCAACCGAACTCTCCGATCAATATGGAACCTACCCAGGTTCCTACCAGAAAAACGCCTAGGGAAATTAAAAAGAACAGCATGACCTCATGATGGCGTTTGTGCCTTCCACTCTCAAAGACATACAATATATTTAAAATATAGACGGCTACATTTGCAGCAATGAAACAGCACACTTTAATAATCCAGAAATTCCGAATGAGGGTATCGGGATCTACTGGCTGAATAGCGAACCCCAGCATTTCAAGTATACTCACCACCGGATCACCGGATTTTAAACACGGAAGAACCAGCCAAGCCATTAGATAAAAAATAAAGGAATCCACGACGACTGCAATAACACCAGTTCCGACATATTTAACGAACTGGGTATATGGGCAATCTTTACGACTGAGATAGTCGTGTAATCTGGTTAATGGAGACATCGTGAATTCAGCTCCATTTCCCCGTCTTTAATTTAGAAAAGGTATCAGCACCCTTAAGAAAATGATCAAACACAATACTTCCTTGGTAAACTTGACTTACCTCTTTTTGAATCAATACTTTTCGCTTCTTCATACAGTGAGAAAATGCACAGCAAAAATGCCATTGCGCACGGCACACGGCCCAGGCATCGCCCCTCTTTCCTTTAACTAAAAAACTTATTCCGGCAAACACATCTAAAAAATAGCGTATAAACAGCACCCAACCGAGTCTCTTCGCTGGAAGGTTTTTCACCAGCAGGAACAGATTATTTCTAAAATTAAGGTACGTTTTCATTGGTGAGCTCTTAGGAAGCGAACCGCCGCCAACGTGATACACCGTCGACTCGGGAATAACCATGAGTTTGAAACCAGAATTCTTCAGTCGCCAGCAAAAATCAATTTCCTCCATATGTGCAAAGAAATCTTCATCGAGGCCACCAAGTGAATGATACAATTCCGCTCGGACAAAAAGGCAGGCACCCGTAGCCCAGAATATTTCGCATGCATCCTCATATTGACCGGAATCCGTTTCAAGCACATCGAATATACGTCCGCGGCAAAACGGATAGCCATAGGCATCAATAAATCCGCCGGATGCACCGGCATATTCAAATTTTTCAGATTCTTCAAAGCTGCGGATTTTTGGCTGACACGCTCCAATAGAGGGATCAGTCTCCATTTTTTGAATAATGGGCTCGATCCATCCCTCCGATACTTCGACATCTGAATTCAATAAAACATAGTAGTCGGCTTCTACTTGTTTGAGTCCATCGTTATACCCTTTAGCAAAACCACCATTCTCATCGTTTTGGATGAGTCGGATTAAAGGGTAGTTTTCCCGAACAAAGGACACGGAATTGTCAGAAGAGGCATTATCAACGACCACCACATCGGCAAGACCTTCGCTGTGCCGAACCACTAAAGGAAGGAACTTTTCAAGAAAGTTCTTCCCGTTCCAATTTAGAATGACAACTGCTATTTGAATGCTTCTCTCCATGCCTATCCACTAAAGAAAACAAGTGTTGCAGATGGTCAATACAGATGCTATTCATTTTTTTCAACCTAACACCGTGCCAAACACGCATATGAAAAGGGCCAATCATGGAAGTCAATACCGATGAATACGATGAGGAATACATCAAGCGCTATACTTCCCGCCCATGGTATCGGAAAAAATTAAGAAAAATTGAACTTTTTCCGGCCATTTGGTTTTCAAAGGGTAAAACCATTGATTTTGGATGCGGAACCGGCGACCTACTCGATATTCTCCCCAAAGGGTCGGTTGGACTGGATATTAACCCCCATGCCATTGACTACTGCCACAAACAAAAACTTGATGCCAGACTCTATGATGCATACTCGGATGATTTCCACCTCACTCCTTTAAGAGAGCAGGGAGCGTCATTTTCTTCAATGGCGATGTGCCATTTACTGGAGCATTTGCCAAATGTAACCTCTCTCATGCCCAAATTATTTGAGTCCGCGAAAGCGCTAGGCGTCTCGCGCATCGTTATTACCGTTCCTGGTCTAAAGGGCTACAACCGGGACGAAACCCACCGGACGTTTGTGAATCCTGCCTATATCAAAAAGAACAAACTAGAAAAAGTGGCTGGATTTCAACTCACAACAGAACACTTTCATCCCTTCCCATTTGAATCGGCGGGAAAATTCCTTGCCGAAAATACTTATGTAATGGTCTACAAAAAGATCTAAAGGCCTAATTCCTTCCCGCGTAACAACCCCGTTGTAAACTTGACGAACCGACTCAGTAAACTATGCTGTTCACCCGTTATATCAATTGGAGAAAGCTGTTTTGATTACCCATAAATTCTTTCGCAGATCAGATTGGTTTGCCTTCCTGGCAACCTTCCTCGTTTCATTAACCGTCTATGTGCTGACGCTCCAGCCAACGCTCGGACTCGAAGATTCCGGCGAGCTCGTTGTGGCTTCTGATTATCTTGGGGTTCCCCACCCTCCGGGTTATCCGATCTGGTCATTGCTCACCTGGTTCTTCCAATGGGTTTTCCACTCCGTCACCTTTCACGGGCATCCAAACCCCGCTTGGGCTGTAAACCTGTTCTCGGCTGTGGCCGGTGCCGCTGCTTGCGGCGTACTTGCCATGCTCATCAGCCGCTCGGGATTCGATCTGCTCAGTAGCCTCAAGAAAGAATCCGGTATGCTTGGGGAAAAAACGGAAAGCATATTTTGTGCAGCAGCCGGTTTTTCCGGAGGTCTTCTACTCTGCTTTGCCCAAGGCATGTGGTCACAATCGATTATTGCCGAGGTTTATTCGCTCAATATTTTATTCCAGTCCATCCTTCTGCTCTTTCTTTACCGCTGGATGTCCGATCCCAAACAATCTCATTGGCTCATCCTCAGCGCATTTACATTTGGTCTAGGAATTACCAACCACCAAACGCTCATGTTTATGGGCCTCGCAATTGCGGCAGCCATTCTGTTCCGCGACCTCAAACTATTCCGAGATTTTGTTATTACCGGCCTTTTCTATGTGGTCATGGTAATTGCCATTCGAATGGCCGGCGAGTCGGACTGGAGCTGGTACAAAGGCCCCGGACACATTGGTTTTACATTCTGGACCTTATACGCCGTCATTGTCCCGATTATTGCCTGGTTTATACTGCCGAATGGGAAAGTTGTTGGGCCCACCTTCTTGATCATGTTTATCGGACTGGCATTTTACCTCTATATGCCCTTTTCATCCGATCAGAATCCGCCCATCAACTGGGGATATCCACGTACTTGGCAGGGCTTCATGCATGCGCTTACCCGCGGTCAGTATGAACGGGTTCATCTCGCGAACGTCTTCACCCTGCACTTCCTCAAACAAATATGGGGTTTCATCACCGATCTGCGCGCCCAATTTTTTGCCCCACTCGTAATCATGGCCACGCTACCCTTCTTTTTCTCACCGAAACTCGGAAAGAAAAACAACACGTGGTTACTCACAACTTTCATTGGTTTCTTTTTCGTCAGCATCGTTTTCATGGTGCTGCACAACCCGAAAATGGATATCCAAAACCAGTTCATCGGCCGCACCCAGTATATTCAGTCGCACGCCTTGTTTGTAATCTGGATTGGCTATGGTTTGTTGCTCTCGATGGCTTTCCTCGAAACCCTGGTAAAAAATAACCCCGTTACAAAAATCATCGGAGTTACGCTCGTGATCTTGCTCCCGTTTTCTCTGGTCGTTAAAAACTATACCAGTGAACGGCAAAAAATGATTGTTGGTGGCTGCGAACAGAACGGCCACGATTTCGGCTGGCAGTTCGGCAACTGGCAACTCGAAGGAGTAAAAGGTATCGAGGAAGACATGCGATACTGGTATCCCGATGAAGCTGAGTTTGAAAAGCAATGGGCGGCCTATCCGAATAAAAACTATCCGGAACCAATGGGCACCAACGCCATTTTCTTTGGTGGCACCGATCCGGGGCGTTTTGTCCCAACCTATATGATCTATTCGGCCAAGGTCCGACAGGATATTTATCTCATCACCCAGAATGCCCTTGCTGACAATACTTATATGAACGTCATGCGGGATCTCTATGGAGATCAAATCTGGATCCCCTCACCCATTGATAGCAATAAGGCATTCCAGATGTATGTTCAGGGCGTACAGTCCGGAAAGATCAATGCTGGTGCTGATGTCAAAACAGAAGGTGGTAAGGTCCAAGTACAAGGCGTTGGCGGGGTCATGCAGATCAATGGTTTCCTCAGCAAAATGATCTTCGATCACAATCAATACCTTACTGAAAAAGAGACTGATGAAAAAAACCGCCCTGTCGGGGCCGCAATGGTCTACAACGATCCGCCGATTAATCCTAAAACCGGTCTACCCCCGGCCCGCACATTCTACGTGGAAGAAAGTTATGAGCTTCCCTGGATGTATCCGTACCTGACGCCGCATGGGCTGATCATGAAGATCAATAACAAACCGACCCCGCTTAGCGCAGAAATGATCAAGAACGATACCGACTTCTGGAACTGGTACTGCGACCGCTTGCTGAATGATGAAAAATTTATTCGCGATATCGTTGCCCGGAAGTCGTTCTCCAAGCTACGCAGCGCACTGGCCGGTCTCTATGCTGCACGAGGTAAGATCAAGGAATCTGAGGCCGCATTCCGCCAAGCGGTTGCCTTATACGACTTAAGCCCCGAAGCCAACTTCCGTCTAGCCGACCTCCTTTCAAAGCAAGGCCGGTTCGATGAATCTATTGAGATCATTGAAATTTTCCTTGCGAAAGACCCACAAAATGAAAAGGCAGCCCAGTTCCAAAATCGGCTGGAACAAATCAAAATAATGACGAAGCGTCGGGTCGTGCTAGAGAACAATCTAAAATCAGGAAAGTTTAATTTTGACGAAACAATGGAACTGATGAATCTACAGATAAATTTGGGACAATCGCGCAATGCTGAAGCACTTGCTCGACAAATGATCGCAAATGCCAATCTGAAACCGGAAATGCTGATGTCGCTCGCGCAGTTCATGGCTCAAAAGAAAAAATTTCCCCTTGTTGAACTGGCTTTGAAAAAATATACACAGGTTGAACCAAAAAACCTCAATGGATGGATCAATCTAGCCGCCCTCCAACTGGCCCTAAACAAGAATGAGGTGTTTGATTCTCTTCGAAAGGCAATTGACGTTGGAGGAGAATCGGCACGCAGCGCGATTCGAAAGGATAAGCGCTTCGAAAAAATTAGAAATACAAAGGAATATCACGCACTCATTCCCCCTATAAGAAATACTGGAAATCTAGGCCTTGCGCCCCTACCTGGCATGTGAGACCTGCGTGAAGATTCTTATCTATGATGATAACCCCGATTATGGCGGGCACCAGATTATGGCTTGCCGCGGGGCACAAGCGCTCTGTTCCGATCCGTCGCTTGAAATCATCTTTATGCTCAATTCCGAAAACCTAAAACTTGCGAAAAACCTTTCCGATATTAAAAATATAAAGACGACACCTTCTCCCTGTTCTACCGAACGGTTTCAGGGACTGAGAAACCGTCTTAATCGGACAGGCATTTTAAAACTCTCAAAAGCACTTCAATCTCTAAGCCCTGAGCTTATACTAATTATACAGGGTGAAATTGAAGACTCATCTCAATGTGTGCTGGCAGCTCGCAATGCGAACATCCCTTGCGTTAGTTATATCGCCATTCCACATACCATGAAAAAAATGGGGGCAAAATGGGGTGCGCTTCGAGAC
>JADGFE010000236.1 GCA_016744085.1 Kiritimatiellales bacterium
AGCTCAGCGAAACGAAAACCTGCTATCCTGGCACAAATCTACGGATGATCTACAAACTGGTATCAGATTAAAAGTGTCCGAGGTCAGGTGTTCTGAATTTTGTATTGGAGGGTCGCAGGCCCTGCGACTCCCCCGCACCGTTCTGTTCACCAGATAGATTGGCTTTCGCCAATCTAGGCAGAGAGCCTCTGCCCCTCCAGCTTCTCCAACACTATTTAAAACGTCGTGAGGCCGGCGATGGCCGCACCAACTACAGGAGCATCATCCACCTGAATGTAGCGAATATATAACCCGCGTTCTTTCAGCAGCACATCAAGGTGCGCCCGCACCTGCTCGGCTAACTGATAGGTTTTGTAATAAGTTGATCCGTCAATATTGACACAAACTGGGTGCTCGAAATCCTGCCCGGCTCCACTCTTCACAACAGCCGCAAGAATGTTGGCGGCCGTCAGAAAGGCCGCACGCTCAACGACACCCATGAATACGGTCTTCATAATTTCACGATCAGCATCGGTGAACGCCTCGGAACCCAGCACGTCGATATCGCGGCCATTATCAGCAGCCAAATTATCGATATGAATCGTGGAAAGGTCTTTCATGATGGAAAATGAAGCGGCTCCGGCATCAGAAAACACACCCTCCGAAGTCAATGCCTGAAGCAACTCCAACGTGAGCGACCCTATATAGACGCCCGAAAGCATCTTCTCAAAAATATGTCCGCCTGGCTTTTCACTCTGTGCATCCAGTTGAAGATCAAGAGCTCCACGCTTAAATGCACTAAAACCACCGGACTCAACATTGATTACTTGAGAACCTGCCCCCAGATAGCCATCCAACTTTCCGATATTGTCGTTCTGCTCCACGTAGGCGGTATTCGTTCCTGTACCCAATATAAACCCAACATAAGAAGAAGCGTTGAAATGCTGCCCCTGAGCAAGTCCCGCAAGTAATGCTGCAACGGTATCGTTCAGCACAACCACTTTTTTGTTGGTCATGCTTCGCTGTTCAAGCGCCTCGATCAATCCGGCTCCAACATGCTTGCCTACCAGTTCAGGAATTTTAATTTCTTTGGTCCAGTGTAATAAGTGACCATCAAATTTAGGCGTTATCGTTGCCGGGTAGGAAAAGCAGAAACCAATATGATTAAACGCGTCCTTAATCGGCTCAAGTGCATCGACTAACACAGTGTAAAACTCGCTGGCGCTGATTTCTTTATCTCGCCCCGGCATGGCCTGTTTGGAAAAGTTAGAAAGTTCAATTTCGCCCGCTTCATTAAAAGAGGCCAAACCAATGCGCAGGTTGGTGCCGCCGGCATCGATAACCGCAACGGATTCCCCAACAGGAACGGAGGCCTCAATACCCACATAGGCAGGAATCATGGGAAGAGAGCTACTTTCGCCGTTCAGGCCCTTTTCCATTTCATTCAGGAAATCGCCTAATAGAAGATCGGTATTGTAGGCTTCTGCTGAGACCATCTGCTCTTTCAACCACACCTTAATATCCATAAAAGACCTCGATTAAAGGAGTGTTTTACAGATTGCCAACAAGACGTTCAAGTGCCGTATCAAGGAACGTCATTAGAATCCGAACGAGGGATCTGCATCAGGAACTCATTTCGGTAATAGGCTTCTAAAGCGGTTCCATTTCTATGCAATGTGGACTTGCTATAAAGTGCTGCAAAACGGGATTCGTCGTGCAGACCGTTCAGTACTAATGAATCAAACTCATACGAGTTGCCACATAACAGGATGTCCGGACTCCATTCATAAAACAGATTCCGATTAAAAGCCGTGTGATTTTTAAACCCTTCGCGCCCGCCCGCGGCGTGGGCCATCTCAGTTGAATTCAGCCCCATCAAATCCAATACCGTTCCGGAATAAGTTAGCTTGGTTCCTCCGGCTGTAATGACTGCAACCGTCGGCCAATAGATCTGATCCTGAAACATTTTCTCCAGAGCCACCCCCTTCGCACGCCCCTCCCCCGAAATTCTGAATTCATGCTGCAACCTTGCTGTCATAGGGAAGATAATCCAGCTCAGAATAAGGAGTAGCCCGAGTATGGAAAAAACACGACGTTTTTCCATGTGTGCCAGCATCTCGCCGCCCTCTTTCGTAGCCAGCAGACAGAGCAATGGCCAGAGGGGCTGATAAAACCGCGCAGCCCCGAAATGATCCCCTCCTACCAAAATTGGAATGCCTAAACCGGGCAGTAGACAAAGTGCAATACGGGTCGATGAGCTGAACTCGGCAACCTTCCAGGACAGTCCCTTTTTCAAAACACGGCCCCAGAGGAATAGAGCAAAAATCACAAATGCACTGGTTGTTAAATAGCCCCCAAAATAGGCAACCCCATTTATGAGGTTGGAAAACAGATTGGCAGAAACCTTGGCATAGTAGGTATTAGGCACAGGATAGCCGAAATACCAGAGACGGAAGCTGATGAGTGCCAGTATGGTTGTTATAAATACGAAAATCGAAAGGATTGAAGTTTTCCGTTTGTTACCCATTGCATAAATAACCAACAACCAAGCGCCCCAAAGCATCGACTCCGGACGCGTTAGCACAAGCAACGGTAAAAGAACGAGCACTGCATTCCTCCGTTGTTCTGCCACAGCCAGCGCCAGCAACGTAACCAGCATGCACCAAAGCCCCGACTCCATCAACGTGACCTGACACCAGGCAAACCAAGCCGGAGCCATGATCAGCAGCAACAACATTAGAAACGGTTGATTCGTTCTCCGCATGCAGGCGACCAGCGTTACTGTTCCGAAGACGACATTCAGGAAGTACATCGTTATTTCCAGCGGCAGGGATAATCGGTCGGTCGCGGCACATAACAAAGTCCACAGCATCGATGTAAAACCTTCCACGGCTTCTCCGCCAACGTTGTAAACAAACCCATGGCCTTCTGCAAAATTGCGAGCATAGACAAAAAAGATATCGGCATCATCAATACCCGTAGCCGGATGACCCAACATAAGCCAAACAATCAAACTACCCAGAACGGTAGTCAGAAATCCAAGAAGGATAGATTGTTTGGTAGTTAGAGTCATCATTGAAAAACTTTAACCCGTTGCTTTCCATTTTCCAAGGATAGGTACGCCCCGAGGTTGGAACCGCACTGCGGTTGTGGTAAAAATTCCCCTATAATTAAATTTAATCGAATTAAAAGAGGGTCTTCCGCCAAATCAGTGGGTGCACGTGAGGTTTTCGCTTTGCCTGAAAGTTTGAAATGGCCTGAAATCAGGATGGCATACAAGTAAT
>JADGFE010000049.1 GCA_016744085.1 Kiritimatiellales bacterium
AAGCCCGACCCTGCGTATTATTTTCATTCGTATCCATGCCCCGAACGTTATCAGGCATTGGCCTGACTGCCTACGGGGTCGAGGAAGAGACGCATACGACCATACGTCATGCCGCCAGTCAGAACCTGTCTGGGCTGGATGTGTTTATGGACGGTGCGGCGGTGAATAAATGGGCGACTGAACGTGCCTTTAGCAAAATGGGGGTATCGCTGGAGCGTTTCCAAACCTTTTCTGTGGATGCAGTGCCCAATATCGTGGGCTTGAATGCTATCACAACACCAAACCCGTTTCGCTTGATCGGGTCGGTGGTTTCATCGCCGTTGTTGAGTGTTGGAGGACAGTGGAGTCCACATACCTATTCCGGCGGTGGCTCGCATTTGGGTTGGATCCCAGACCTTTATTAGGAGAGGATGGGTTTATGAAAAAACTACATATTTTCTTGTTGCTTATGCTCGGTTGTTTGCTGGGGTGCGTGTCGTATTCATGGAAACTTGATGATTTTGCATATGCAGAGTTCACAAAGAAAGAATGCGTAACAACCCGCCATCTTTTTCTAAACAACAGGGAAGGGAAGAGTTCTTATGCATTCTGCACACATGGCCTCAGTATAATTAAATCTCCAAATTATGAAGGGATATTAGTTGCGACAATACCTGAGGGTTACAAAGTCAATATACTTGAGGCAGGTCGCGAAAAAGGAAGAGACGGCCACGTATGGGATTATCTACTAGGTGAAATATCAATCGGAAACGAGGCGAAACCTATTAGGTTTGAATATTTGGTTGGGCTAACAGATACAACGCAAAGAGACATCCCATTTAAACATGTAACTCCATAAAACTAACATCCGGCAATATATATGAGGATTTAAATGAAGCTAATAAAACGATGTGCAGCGATTTTCCTGACGGTTCTGTTTTTTGGCCATTCTGCTAGTGGTGGATTGATTTTAACGCATGGTCAATCATTTGAATTTGAGTTTCAGGCAATTTCAATATACAGCTCGGCTCCGTTGGGCAACCCTCCTGCTCAATACGCCAATACACATTTCCATTTAGGAAGTGACGACCTCGACAGTGGGGATAGTCTGATTTTCTCTGTATTTGAAAATAGTACTGCCGAGCCTGTTCTTCGTTCAGGATTATTTAACGGATCTAGTTCTGGATTTACTGGGGGTGGTTTTTTTCTTGGAGATCTTCCTTCAGTCCCATGGCAAGACAAGCAAGGGGTTCTCCGTATAGAAGTTGTAACAGGAACAGTTGAATTAGATTCATTTAGTGTAGAAACATTAATCGGAGTACAAAATTACGAACAAACATATGCAATTCCCGAACCCAACTCGGTGGCACTATTCTTTATTGGAACAGGAATTATTTATCTAAGAAGAAAAAGATTTCCCAACCGACTTGGGCTTACCCGGCATAACAGTCGAGGAAAAGACTCTCGAATCTAAATCGCGAACCGGGTTCGCATTGTAACTGTTGCCGACCACGTTGACATCGTAGAGCGTTACCACGCTTTGACTGTATAAAACTCCTCTGATTCCCATGCTCTGATCGTAAAGTGTTCCCGTATTCGTCGTATGATACTTTACGATGGTTTCGGTTGGGTGGACTTTTCTTTCCCCTTTCTATCGTACGATTTCTTATGATGTCTCTGGCCGGATAAAGTTAACCGCCTTGGCTGTGGAGCCAGAGCGGTCGTATGATTTTACAGTGTTTATGATGTAGGTGGTTAGCTGAACTACTGGAGCTGTTCCATGGCTTGGTTGAAGTCCATGCCTATGATCCGGGTGAGCAGGTCGATGGCGTTGCCTCCGGTTCCGTCTTCGGGGGCGTGCCAGTAGTGCGCTTTGATGATGACGGGGTTGGGAAGTCCGTGAACTTCCATGTTGCCGTTTTCCAGGGGCTGGAGTCGGTATCCCATCTGCTCAAGTAGCGGTTCGAGTGCGACGCGGCGGGCGGTACGGATTTGTTGTGCTGACCATTTATTTTGCGGTGACATCGTGTTCTCGTCTCCAATGGGGTTGCATGAGGACGCGGTTGACTTGATCGAGTCCAACTTCTCTTTGATGGTCGCGGACGGTCTCGAGCAGGGCGCTGACGCAGAGGTTGCGGACGCGGCGCAGGAGGCCTTCGGAGGTGCGTGTGACGAGGGCGAGCTGTTACCGACCGCGTTCATATCGTAGAGCATTTCCACGCTTTAACTGTACAGAATCGTTCTGATTCCCTTGCTCTGATCGTAGAGTGTTCCCGCCTATGTCGTATGATGAACCGGGCTTCGCCCTATTTCCTTCGGAAATTATCTATCGGTTGCCATTTCGCTTCGCGTCATTGCTGTCGCAAGCTCCAGCCTCACTCCGTGTCGCTTTCGGCTTTACGACGGCTTTGATTGGATGGGCTTATGTTTTCCTTTTCTGTCGCACGTTTTTTGTGATCTCTCTGGCTGGATAAAGGTATACGCCTCTTCCCCGACCAAAGCGCGGGAAATAACATTTTCGCATTTGGCGGGTTTTTTGTAGGTTTTTATTGAACTGATCGAGGCTAATAGGTAAATAGGTACGCTATTACCAGTTAAGGACAAAAGGCAATAATATGGCCGATATCATTAAAATTTCAGATGCGACTGCACTTGCGCTGCATTCGATGGTGCATCTCGCGATCGAACCGGATAAGCAGTCAACCACAGCAGAAATTGCGGACGCATTTGAAGCTTCAAAGCACCATCTAGCCAAGGTGCATCAACGTTTGACTAAAGGTGGGTTGATTATTTCTACCCGCGGGCCGTCCGGCGGTGTGGGATTGGCTAAAGCTCCCGTTGAAATCACTTTGCTCGAGATTTATGAAGTCATGGAAGGGCCCATGTTGTGCCAACCGTGTCTTTTTGGGAAAGAGGTCTGCCCGCGTGCAAATTGTGTTTTGGGGACACTGCTGCCGGGGCTGGCTCGGCAGATGCGGGATTATTTTGAACAAACTTCGCTGGCACAGCTGGCCAAAGAATCTAAATGGGGGAAAACTACTAAATGAATACTACACTTAAAGAAGGCATCGACTGGGTCGGTTGCATTGACTGGACCGTCCGCGATTTCCACGGCTATAAAACCGAAAGTGGATCAACCTATAACTCGTATCTGATCCGTGATGAAAAAAATGTGATCATCGACGGTGTAAAAGCGCGTTTCACCGAAGCCTTTCTGAATCGGATCCAGACGCTGATCGAGTTAGATAAAATTGACTACGTGGTCTGTAATCATGCTGAACCCGACCATTCCGGCGGTCTTCCCGGACTGATGGCTGCGGCTCCTCAAGCGGAAATGATTTGCAATAAAAAGTGCAAGGATACCCTCGAAAAGCATTTTGATACTTCAGCCTGGAAGTGGCACGTGGTGGAAGACGGAGATACGATTTCGCTAGGAAAACGGACGCTTTCGTTCATCAATACACCAATGGTGCATTGGCCGGAATCCATGTTTACCTATGTGCCGGAAGACAAACTGCTCTTTTCGATGGATGCTTTTGGTCAGCATTACGCCACCGCATTCCGCTTCGACGACGAAGAGCCGCTGGATGTTATTTTGCACGAGGCGAAGGCCTATTATGCCAATATCGTGATGCTGTACGGCCGTCCAATTGCCCAGACCTTGGCGCGTGCGGCGGAGTTGGATATTGAAATGATTGCCCCGAGCCATGGCGTGATTTGGCGCAGCCATATTAAGGAAGTGCTGGAAGAGTATAAAAAGTTTGTTGTCTGCAAACCAACCGCCAAAATTATCGTCATGTATGCCACCATGTGGGATAGCACCGAAAAAATGGCCGAGGCGATTCTGGAAGGCGCGCAGGAATGTAATGTTGAGGCTCGGTTCTACAACGTGGACTCCACGCATCCCACGCACATTGCTACCGAAGTGCTCGACTGCGCGGCGGTTGCCATTGGTTCTCCCACACTTAACAATTCGCTGATGCCTAAACTGGCTGGAGCCTTGTGCTACCTGTCTGGTTTGCGTCCTACCAACAAGAAAGGCTTTGCCTTCGGCTCCTACGGATGGAGCAAACGCGGGGGAGCTTCCGAGGTGGAGAATATCATGAAAGAGATGAAGATTGAGTTGATGCATGATCCTATCCGAGCGCAATATGTTCCAACTCCTGAAATACTCGAAGAATGTCGTGAGGCAGGCCGGGCTTTGGGTAAATATGCAGAACAATTTGCTGATTAAAGGAGATTAACAATGAAATGGGTTTGCTCAGTTTGCGGTCATATTCACGAAGGCGAAGAGCCACCAGAAACATGTCCGCTATGTCATGTGCCGGGTTCCATGTTTAATAAAGAAGAGGAATAGGAATCAACCATATTTCTGAACCTTAAATTCGCGGAAAAATCACCTTGCGGCGAAAGCCAAAGACAGGAATGATGCCGCCAATATTTTGAACAAGGAGTTAGCGAACATGAAGAAATATATTTGCGATGTATGTGGTTGGATCTACGACCCTGAAGTGGGCGATCCCGATAGCGGCATTAAGCCGGGAACTCAGTTTGAAGATATTCCCGATGATTGGGAATGTCCCGAATGCGGTGTGGGCAAAGACGACTTTTCTGTCATTGAAATGTAAGCCGATCCTCGCATGAGAATACCGTCCTATGAATCGCAGGGCGGTTTTTTCTTGAACAGATCACGTGTTTTGAGGTCATTACCCTCCGAATGAAGTTTTTAAAGCACATCTTGGTGGTAGTTGCATTCATGCTCATGGCAATGCCGTGTACGCATGCGCAAAGCCATGATTTGCATGCGCACGCAGATAGCGCCGCCTCCGAACTATGCGCCGCACAATGCTGCGCTTGCCATTCCTGTGACCAGGATGCCTGCGGTGAATCACTTGAAATGCCGCTGGAATTACCTGTTGTAACAGCGTCAATCGCAGCACCCTCAGCTTCAATTCTTTTGATGGTTTTTTCGGATTCAAAGCCGCTCACGAAGCAGGCTCCCCTTTCTGTTCCGGGTATTCTTGCCTCGCTTCGGACCATCCAACTCCTGATTTGAGATTCTTCGCGTTTCCCTAAACGAACGAAGAACAATCAATCAGGAGTATCAAATGAAAAGAATCATAGTTGTATTGTGTGGATGCATGCTGTCCGCCTCCGGATTCGCGGAATCCGAAACCCTAACGCTAGGTCAGGCGCTGGAAATGGCCCGCATCTATTCCCCAGAACTGCGGGCGGCCCGTCTGCAGACCCAGACGGCCGAACGAGCGGTATCCGCCGCTGGCCGGTGGAAAAATCCGTCCCTCAATTTTAAGGCCGAAGGGTTTGGCTGGGATCTTGATGGAGTTCGGCAGACCGAATCCGAGGTCATGCTGGAGCAGACTTTCGAACGCGGCGGCAAACGGAAATATGACCGCGCCGTAGCCGAAAAAACCATTGGAGTTGCCTTTCAGGCGGAAGTGGAAAAGGAAATGGTCCTGCTGGCGGAAGTCCGGTTGGCCTTTATCGACGTATTCGCTCAGCAGGAAATCGGAAAGGTTCGTACGGAACAGGAACAGTTGGGCCTGGCCTTCGTGGAAGTGGCAAAACGAAAACAACATGCTGGCGGGGGCTCAGAATTGGAAGTGATCCAGGCTGAGCTTATGCTCGAAGAAATTCTCCTTTCGCAAACCTGTTGCTTTGGCGATTTGAAAGCGGCGAGGGTTCAACTGGCCTCTCTTATTGGCATTGCTGAAGCGACGGTGCCGGAGCTGGTGGGTGCGTATTATGATCTCGAATCGTTGAACGATTCAGAAATTATGGATTCTCATCCGGCGCTGCAGCAGATGGATAACCGGATCGATGTGATGCACGCGATGGCCGCTAGAGCTAAGGCACGCGACGCGACTGATATCACGCTGGCTGCTGGGTATAAATATGAGGCGGCTGAAAATGTGAATACGTTTGTTGTCTCCGCTTCCATACCGCTCAACTTTGTTCAGGCGGGTAAGGCTGAACAGGGTTCCATTTTGAAAGGGGTAGATGCCCTGCAGGCCGGCCGTCAGGAAATCAGCCGGAAGCTGCAGCAGGAACTCTCCATGCTGATTGCAATCTACAGTGGAGCAAAGGTGGAGGCGGAAATGACCCGCGATAAGCTGATGCCGAAGGCGGAGCAGGCTTATGAATTGAGTCGGGCCGGCTATGATGCCGGGCGATTTTCTTGGTTTGAGCTGATTAATGCCCAGCATCACCTGACCTCAATCCGGGTTCGCCAGATTGAAGCCTTGCGGGATGCCCATGAGGCCCGTGCTGAAGTTTATAAATTTATGAAAGAGGGAATGTAACCATGAAAAAAATAGTAATCCTGTTTTGTCTGCTATTGGCAGGCGTATTAATTGTAGAAGCCCAGAGCTGTGTCTCAGGGGATTGTGACTGTGTATCCTGCGCAGTAAAAAAATCCGGAAAGTTTACGTTGCCTGGACTGGAGGAGCTGAATGAGCCACCGGCGGCTACTCCGCTGGAACGTCAGCACGAGCCGGGGGATGCCTGTTGTCCGGCGGAACCGGTGCCACATGATCATGACGGGAAACCGGTTCAGGAAGCAGACGATGATCATGCAGGTCACGATCATGGCACCGCTTCGGTTCCACACGACCATGATGGGGATGGTGTTTCGGATCATGATTCGGGCGACGATCATGCAGGACATGACCATGGAGAAATCGAGGGCATCAGGCTCTCACAGGACATGTTTGATAAAAGCGGGATACAGATACAGGAAGCCGGCGGGGGCACAGTGGCGATGATGTCGGGATTTCCTGCTGAGATTAAACTGAACCGCGATACCACAGCAGCGATTTCTCCGCGCTATGCCAGTATCGTTCGCGAAGTGTATGCCGAGATTGGTGATCAGGTTGGTAAGGGTGATCAATTGGCATCACTGGAAAACCGCGAAACTATGGCGGTCTATGCGGTAGTTGCTCCGCGTGACGGAATTATCATCTCGAAGAATCTGGCCCCCGGAGAAACGGCAGATGATGACCGGATCCTGTTTGAGGTTGCCGACCTGGCTAGTGTCTGGGCGGATATCAGTGTATTCCCTCAGTATCAGCATCTGCTTCGTAAAGGTATGCCGGTGCAGTTTATTGCACACGATGGTCACGAAGCGCAGGGCATTATTCGTTATATCAGTCCTCTTGTATCGCACGAAACCCGTACGTTCACTGCGCGGTGTGTGTTGAGGGGAGCAGGTGAGGATTTTACGCCGGGTGCATTTGTTCGGGCACGTATCAATGTAAAATCGGTCGATGCGAAAGTGGTGGTTCCCCGCGAAGCCATCCAGACGTTGGAAGGGGAAACCGTGGTCTTTGTGCCAAGTCCGAATGGTTTTATTCCTGAAGTCGTTTCAACAGGGCTGGCAGATGATTTGAATATTGAAGTCATCAGTGGTCTTCAGCCGTCAGCCAAATATGTGGCCTCGGGTGCCTTTGCGCTTAAAGCGCAGATGGTCACGAGCGGAATGAACCCTCACGCCGGCCACGGACACTAAGGAGCGCGCTATGATTCCTAAATTAATAAGTGGTGCCTTGAAAAACCGCGGACTGGTGCTGTTGGCCTTGCTGGGGGTGGTTGTGCTGGGTATTTTCGAATACCGAAAGCTGGATGTGGAGGCCTTTCCCGATATCTCACCGATCATGGTTCCAATTTTTGCAGAGCCCGATGGGATGGCACCGGAGGAGGTTGAACAGCTCATTACCTATCCGATTGAAACGGCTATGAATGGTCTACCCAATGTTACGTTGATTAAGTCGACGTCTGCTTTTGGCATGGCGGTTATCTATGTTTATTTCACGGATGATACCGATATTTATTTTGCCCGCCAACTGGTGGCGGAAAGGCTGGCCGCTGCTTCCGCGGATCTGCCGGCGATGGATGAGCCCCCTTCGCTAGGCCCGATCTCCACCGGGCTGGGTCAGATCTTCCTCTATTATCTCGAAATGGATGAGGGGGCTGATACCGGCGGATTGGATAAGCTGACCTATTTGCGAGACGTTAATGATTGGGTTGTGAAACGACAACTGCAGACCGTGCCGGGCGTGACGGATATCCTGAGTGCCGGCGGTCATGTGCTGCAATATCAGATCAAACTCGATCCCTATCTACTGCATCAATATAACCTTGCGGTTGAGGATGTGGTAACGGCTGTGCAGGCCAATAACCGAAATGTCGGCGGACAGTATCTGCAGATGAATTCCGAAGAACATTTGGTGCGCGGCGTCGGATTCTTAACCGGGTTGGATGATATCCGGGGCATCACTGTGAAGACTTATGATGGCAC
This sequence comes from Kiritimatiellales bacterium, assembly GCA_016744085.1. Taxonomy (GTDB): domain Bacteria; phylum Verrucomicrobiota; class Kiritimatiellia; order Kiritimatiellales; family Pontiellaceae; genus Pontiella. The sequence continues at coordinate 8,294 of JADGFE010000049.1, forward strand.
GCCGGTTTCCATTGCTGATGTAGCTGAGGTGGAGTATGGCAAGGCCATGCGGCGCGGCGTCGTGACAGTCGGAGCCGGCGAAGAGGTTGTGTCGGGCATCGTCATGAAGCTGTTCGGTGCAAACTCATCCGAAGTCATTGAAGCGCTTTACGACAAAGTGGACCAGGTTCAGGCGGGTTTGCCGGCAGGGGTGCGACTGGTTCCCTACTATGAACAGGCTGACCTAGTGGCCAACTCGACCCGCACGGTTAACCTGGCTTTGATCCAAGGCATGGTGCTTGTGCTGCTTGTGCTGTTCGCTTTTCTGGGCTGTTTCCGTGCGGCGCTTATCGTGTCGCTGGCCATGCCATTTTGCGCCTTGGTGGCTTTCATCGGAATGCGGGAGTTTGGTATCTCCGCGAACCTGATGTCGCTCGGTGGCATTGCCATCGCGCTGGGAATGCTGGTGGATGGCTCCATTGTCGTGACCGAAAATATCCACCGCTTCCTCGGACTAAATCATGGTTCGAAAAAGGATCGGTTACAGCTGATTCAACAAGCGACCAACGAAGTCGGTCGTCCGATTGCTTTTGCCATCATGATTGTGATTGTGGTGTTTCTACCGATTCTTTCGCTGGATGCGGTTGAAGGGAAAATGTTCAAGCCTCTGGCCTATACTGTCATGCTGGCTCTTGGCGGATCCATAGCGTTTGCGTTGGTAGTTGCCCCGGTATTGGCAAGTTTCCTGCTGAACGAGAAATCGTATACGGAATCCAGATTTTTCGTGGGATTGAAAAAGGGCTATCGACGATTGCTTGAAAGTGCCTTGAAAGCAAAACTGGCGGTCTTTATTGCCGTCCTTGTTCTGGCTGTATTAGCAGGTTCGGGGCTTAGGAAGCTGGGCACGGAATTTATCCCGGTGTTGGAAGAAGGCTCCATTATGGTGTCGGTCAGTATGGCCCCTTCAATTGCGCTCGATGAAGCGGCTGAAACGGTTGAGGGTGTTGTTCATGAAATAATGGACATCGAGGGGATCGATGAAATCATCACCCGTATCGGACGACCCGAGGCCGGCAGCCATCCGCACCCCGTCAACTTTGCCGAAGTGCATGTTGAGCCAGAAGCCGGAGCGGACACGGATGATATCGCGCAGGGAATCCGGGAGAAACTCGATGGCTTTCCTGGGGTACAGATCAATGTGGGTCAGCCGATTCAACATCAGTTCGATGAACTGCTTTCCGGTGTTCGTGCGCAGTTGGCCATTAAGGTCTATGGCGAAGATCTCGACGTCATTCGGGAAACCGCCGAACAGTTGCGCACGGTTATCGAAGATGTGGAAGGACTCGTTGATCTCACCGTTGAACAAAGTTATGGGCAGCCGCAGGTGCAGGTGATTTTAAATCATGAAGCACTGGCGCGTTATGGTGTGCAAGGCGACGACGTACTGAATATGGTTGAAACCGCTGTCGGCGGTCGGGTGATCGACACGCTCTATCAAAATACGCGGCGCTATGGAATCCATGTTCGCTACGCTGCTGAGTTTCGCGATACCCCGCAGGCTTTAGGCGAATTATTTATCCGCTCCGCCGATGGCGCTTTGCTTCCGCTGGACACACTGGCAACTATAAAAATGGTCGATGGCCCGTTGCAGATTAATCGCGAACATAATCAGCGCCGCTGGTTCGTGACCGGGAACATTAAGGGCCGTGCTCTGGGTTCGGTGGTCGCCGATATTCAATCAGCCGTTTCAGAAAAAATTGATTTGCCGGAAGGCGTCTTTATTGAATACGGCGGACAGTTTGAGCAACAGCGAAATGCGATGAAGCGTTTGGGAATTATTGTTCCAATTGTGGTGGTATCCATTTTTATTCTGCTCTGGATTGCGTTCCATTCCATGCGGCATGCAGCCATGATTATTCTGAATGTACCGATGGCTTTGATTGGCGGCGTGATTGGTCTTTGGCTCACCGGGCAATATTTATCGGTTCCGGCATCCATCGGCTTCATTGCGCTGTTTGGGATCGCTATGCAGGATGCGATGGTACTGCTGACCGACTTTAATGATCTGCGGAAAGAAGGGCAGAGCGTTCATGATGCAGTGGTCAACGGAAGTCTGATTCGTTTCCGCCCAGTCATCATGACCACGCTGACGACCTTGCTCGGCCTCACTCCATTACTGCTTTCGCGCGGAGCCGGAGCCGAAGTGCAGCGTCCGCTCGCTGCGGTGGTCGTGTTCGGTTTAACGACGTCAACTTTCCTTACGCTATTCGTGCTTCCTTCAATCTATGAGTGGGTTGAACAGAAGCTGGAAAGGTAGGGTGTTCTGACCCCAGAGCGCCGGACGGCCGGGACAGCCGCCCCTACCGCAAGTTTTCGGCGGGGCGGTGATTCGTCGCGACCGCTTGCCCGCCCGCGGAGGCGCCGATAACAGGCACCTCTCCTGACCTTTTTATAGGTCGGTTGGCCACTTAAACTCGTCCCTCTGAAGTCAAATCAATATATCCTGAATCCGTTGGATAAAATATAACATTCAATAGTTACCTGTTGGGCTAGAATGACTAATATCAGAACACCTGACCTCGGATACTTTTAATCTGATACCAGCTTGTAGATCATCCGTAGATTTGTGCCAGGATTTACCTGATCGAAAATTTATCCTGTAGATCCTGTCTAAACAGTCAGGTCTAGAAAAGTTTCTTTAGGGCGTCGTTGGCTTTGCCTTTCAGTTCTTTGGCTTCGTCGCTTTCGAGGGCTTTATTCATTTCCTTTTCGGCGGCTTTCTTGGCTTCTTCTTTGGCTTTGTCTTTTGCGGCTCCGACGACGGCGTTTTTCAGGTTGTCGCCGAGATCCACTTTGACGCGTGGGGAGAGGAGTGAGCCGTAGAGTTTTCCGGGCAGCTCGATCTGCTTGAGCGAATTCAGCGTAGAATTGTCGGTCTTCAGGTCACGGACGAGCAGCGAGAAGGGAACCTCCAATGTATCCGCAGAAAACTTTCCATTTGCGGTAATGTCGACCTTGCCGTCTTCAATCTTCAGGCTGTCGCCGGTTTTGATGGAGTCGCCGATCGAAACATTTTTCATGTTGGCGCTGATCTCATGCTGAAGCGCAAGGTTTTCGAAATGCAGCACAATTTTTGCGGTGGGCTCTGTTTCACCGACCGGGGTCATTACGAGGCTGGTGGGCATGGCATTAAGTTCGGGATGGCTGGAGAGCTCAGAGCCGGCAATTTTTTGCAGGGACATGTGGGAGCCGATCTCTACGTTATCAATTTCGATTTTATGCACGGTCCAAGCGGGACGGGTTGAAACAAGATCAGCACGGGTTTTCAGATAGCCGAGTCGTTTTGCATCGGCAACAGCCTTTTCCTTGGAGGGTTTTGGCTTTTCATTTTTAGCAACGGCTTCGGCGTTATCCCGGCTCTTCTTAAGGAATTCATATGCTTTTTCACCGTATTTTTTTACCGTCTTGGCCTGCGTAAGATAGTCGTCGATTGATTTGCCGCCTTTATCTTTTTCAGCGTCTTCTTTTTCCTTTTTCTCAGCGTCTTTATCCGCTTTGTCTTCCTTCACGATCAGTTTTCCCGGCGATTTACGAAGCACGTCGCGCTTCAATGTGGAGCCGGCGAGCAGATCAATGGCATAGCTTTTTCGAAGCAGATCGCTGACACTAACGTCGGCGGAGAGGGTATCGAGCTGTATGAGGTTATGGGTAAGTTTGTCGGGATCGGTAACCTGCAGGTCTTCGATTTCCAGTTTTCCGCCGGCCAGGGAAAGGTTGGCTTTACCAATGTTTACTTCGGCACCGGTTTCAGCACTGATGGCCGACTGAAGGCCTTTCTTTAATACAACGTCGAGCAGGAAAAACTGAAGAACCAGACCGATGACAGCCACGCTTCCAACAAGGATGAGTCCGGATTTGCGGAGCAGAGGCGATTCCTTGGCCAGTACATCGGAAGTGGAAACTTTCTGTTTTCCGAAAGCGAGCCACATCAGAAAGCGGGAAAACTTGTTGCCGACCGCTTTGCCGACTTTTTCATTTCCGCCGGCTTTAACCATTTGCTCGCGGATTTTATTGATCGTTGCGCTGATGAATTTTGCGAAGAGGATGCCAATGATGATGGAAAAGGGAAGGCTGCCGACCATGGCGTAGACATTCAGATCCATCAAGGCGGTGACGGGAGCGTTGCTGAGTTTGCTGAAGAGGCCTTCGAGTCCCATGCTGTGAATAATGAAGTAGCCGGTATGGAAGCTTGCTGCCGAAAGGATAAGGCTCATGATTTTACCCAGAGCGGCACCGAGCAGTGCGAAGCCAACATTGGCATTGAGCAGCAGGGTAATAAGAATTGCGAGAGCCAGTGTCAGGCTGGCAACAGGGTTGAAACCGATGAGCACACCACAGAGCGCGCCGAGAAATATTTCTTTTTTACCGGCACCGCCGCGCAACATTTTTCCGATTTTCCGAATAATCTTGATTGTAATCATAGTCTCATCCTCTCGCTAAATTTAGTAAGCGCAGGATAATTCTTTATTCATACGTTGGTCAATGGGGGAACGTGTGGAATTCGGCAAAGATAATAGGGTCTTTAAGGTCGGACATTATAAATGTTCAAGGCCATGACTTGCAGGGGGGCCGAAGCCATAGCCGTGGTCCGGATCCCATCGGCCGTTCGGCCAGTCGCCTGCGCCGGGGGCGGATTGCCGGAATCCGTAGAACTCTTCGGTGCCGTTGTCGGTCGGGCGGTAGTAGCGGATTTCAAAATGAAGGTGCGGTCCTCCGCGTGTACCTTCGTACAGATGCTTTGAAATGAGATCGCCGGCCTTGTTTTGAAGCGGGTGCTGCAGCTGTATATTTTGGCAGATCGCAAGAAAAGTATCCGCCTCCTTCTTCAGGCTACCGTCATAATAGGCGGGGGTCATCATGTCTGCAGCATGCAGGAAATAAGGGGTTAACGTAAGAATAAGATAGGTCTGGATGGATGGTTTCATCCCTGAAGAACGTCAGCAGGCATCTAAAATTTAAATTAATTCGGCGGAATAATATTACGCAAGAGGCGTAACGCCAGTTGCGTAACGGGTCTTACCGCTTTCGTTTTAAACAAAAGCGGTAAATATCGGAGTTGACAACATCCGGTTTTGTTTAATACAAAAGCGGACATGAACCCGTTCAAGATAGATGGAATTGTAGATGGGGTGGACTATATGCCCCGCAAAGAGAGTGAAGAACTGCTGAAATATCATAAGGCAGGTCGCAACGTGCTGATTCGCGGACCACGCAGAACTGGAAAGTCGTCGCTGGTGATCAATACCTTCCAGAAGGTGAAGTGCCAGTTTGTGCGCGTCGATTTCTGGGGGGTAAAGACTGAGTCCAAGGCGGTTGAAAAAATTGCCCGTGCACTGGAGCCGTTCAGTAAAAAACTTCCTATGCTCAGTGGCTTTAATGTGGCCGGTGTTGGGCTGCAGTGGAAAAGTCCAGAGGCGCTTTCGAGTGTGGAAGATCTGCTTCGTGTGATGCCGGACCTGCATAAGAAAAATCCGGTTGTGGTTTTCTTTGATGAATTCCAGTCGTTGCTCGACCTGCCGGATTCTGATCAGTTTCTGGGAGCACTGCGTTCGGAAATACAAGCGCAGCCGGAAGTGCAGTATGTTTTTGCCGGGAGTAATCAAAATCGGCTGATGGAGATTTTCTATTCGCAGCGCAGTCCATTTTTTAAGTCGGCGGCTCTGATGGAGGTGGGCAGTCTTGAGCACGATGCCTTTATTGAATGGCTGGAAGCCAAGTTTGCTGAAACAGATCGCTCGGTTGATCCGAAGCTTTGGGGACCGATTTTTGACCTGTCGCATGCAATTCCGGGCGATGTGCAGGATGTGTGCTATCACCTCTGGAACGATTTGGAAGAGGGGGAGCGGGTGACGGCGAAGCGCTTTGGAGAAACGCTTCAACGTGTATTGCACGAACGGGCATCGGGCTACGAAGGCATGTGGAATATGCTGACCGATAACCAACAGAAAATAGCCATGGGACTGGCGCGTTATCGCGAAGATAAATATACCTCTAATGAGTTTATGCAGTTGAGCGGGGCGACATCGCCCGCATCGGTCAAGCGCGGTATTGAGGCGTTGGAGTCAAAGGGCCTGATCTGGATGAGCTCAAAGCTCTGGATTTTTTCCGATCCCTTTTTTGCGCTTTGGATTTCTAATTCGGTGGATTAATCACGTTAACCCTACAAAGGAGAATGAGTTATGTATGATGAAGGAATTGGATTGCCGATAGGAATTCTTGTTGTTGAGCTGGTTTTTCTGGCTGTAGTCATTGTGGGTCTATGGAAGCTTTTTGAAAAGGCCGGGAAGCCGGGCTGGGCGGCCATTATTCCAGTTTATAACTCCTGTATGCTGATCGATATCGCCGGGAAGCCGATCTGGTGGATTTTGCTGATGTTTATCCCATTTGTAAATCTGATCGTTGGGGTTCTGGTCATGGTTGAGCTGGCTAAAAACTTTGGTAGGGGAACGGGTACTGCAATCGGTCTGATTTTTCTGCCGATGCTCTTCCTGCTGATTATCGGGTTCGGCAGCGCGGAATATAACAAGATCGAAGCATCGGTTTTATAGGTGGTCAACTTTCCGGTAGCGCAGGGCGGACTTTAATGGTTTTTTCGCGCTTGATGGTTACGCTTCCGGGCTTGGCCCCGTGCGGTTTTCCAACATGCTTGGCCTCGGTGTACTTTACAGGAACATTGCCCGCGTTGCGGGCTTTGGAATGCCAGGCCGCGATGGCGGCGGCCTGCCGGATTATTGAATTATCAGGCCTGTCGCCTTCCGGATGTCTTAGGATCACGTGGCTGCCGGGCATGCCATGCACGTGAAACCACAGCTCATTTGCTCTGGCCACCTTCAGGCTCAGTAAATCATTATCGACATCGGTTTTCCCGGCCAGCGCCTCAAAGCCACTGTCCAACTCATAACGCCAAAAATCAGGCCATATTTCTTTTTCTCTCATCAGGAATAGTGTTAACCACGAAGCCCCGAAGCGCACGAAGTTTTTATTGGAAGGTTATAAACTGTTACGAGTGCAGGCGGAGCGTCATCCTAATCAGTCTGCCGGCTAAAATTCTCCCGCTTTAACCATTGTGAAATAAAGTAAAACACCTATTCTAGTTACAAATGGCGAGTCCAGCAGTCCAGAATCTATCCGGCCAGAGAGAAAGGCCCTTATTCTTTCTTTCAATCGCATTCAAACTAAGTCTTTCAATCTTCCTAATCACCGCAATACTTCTGTCAACTCTGGGGATGTATTACATTCAAAAGTTTGCCAGTGAAATTGACGAGCGGCAGCATCTGCAGGCGCAAATTCCCGGAAAACTGATGAACGAAGGGGCTCTTCCCCGCACGATGGTCCGCGACCGTGAAGCTCTTTCCAGACTGGTTGGTGAGGAGGTTCTGCATGCCTTCATAATGCAGTTGGATGGCCGGATTCTTTTCAGCACGAATCCTCAAGTCGAAGCATTGGATCCGGTAGTTGAGAATGGAATTTCCAATGCTGAATCATTGCCGTTAAATCAGGTTCTCGAGCTGGTGATTGCGTATGACAAAGGCGATGAACATGACTTTTTGAATATTACCATGCCGCTGTATACGGATGGGGAACCGGACGCCGAGCTTCATATTAAAATGAGCGCGATCAACACCGGGCGGCATAAGGTTCGGAGTGGGTCTATGATTGCGATTGGCATTATGCTCTGCATTCTGATGATTACCATCATGAGTGCTTTGCTGATCCATTTTATGACCGCTCCTCGGCTGGCTGCCATTGTGCAGATCTTAAAGCGTGTTGAGAAGGGTGATTTGGCGGAGCGGATTACTCGCGCAAAATCACTTGATGAGCTGGGAGTGCTTGGACGTGGTGTCAATCATATGCTGGGAGAACTGAGCCGTCGGAGCGAAGAGCAGAAACGCCTTGGCCTAGAGCTTAATTCCGCGCTGGAAGATGCGGAAAAATCCAGTCGAAGCAAAAGTGAGTTTCTGGCCAATATGAGCCATGAAATACGGACTCCGATGAATGGCGTGCTGGGCATGGCTCAATTAATGAAGGACACAGAGCTTTCCGTTGAGCAACGTGAATATATTGAAACAATTTCGGCATCGTCTGAAAACCTGCTCAAGATTATCAATAACATCTTGGATCTCTCCCGTATTGAAATGGGTAAGTTTAGCCTGAATATTGATACGGTTGATGTGAAAAAAATGTTCGCTGAACTCCACTCCTTCTTTATCCCTTCAATGCAGGAAAAAGGGCTCGCACTAAAAGTTGACTGTGCTAACGACCTTCCACTGGTACGCACCGATGAAGGAACCCTGCGGCAGGTACTGATTAATCTAATGGCAAACGCGGTTAAGTTTACCCCGCAAGGCTATGTAGAAATCGGCGTGTGCTGCCTAGAAAAAACCGGCAAAGAATGCACGCTTGAATTTCGAGTAACGGATACCGGTATTGGGATTTCAGAGGAAGCTCAGGAGATTATTTTTCAAGAATTTACCCAGGCCGATGGCTCCCATACACGAGAACACGGCGGAACCGGGTTGGGACTATCTATTTCTGAAAAGATGGTTGAGCAACTCGGGGGGCGACTGACCGTAGAAAGCGAACAGGAGAAAGGTTCTGAGTTTAGCTTCACGATCAGCGTAAACATGGAAGAGAGGGCAAGCGAGGTTAGTGATAATAAGCAGGTCGCTGTTGAGCAGGAGTCCTTGAACCTGAAGGTTCTAGTTGTTGAAGATAATAAATTGAATCAACTTGTTTTAGTAAAAATACTCGAGAAAATGGGGTGCAGTGTTGATGTTGCAGAAGATGGGAGGCAGGCTCTTTCTATGCTGAAGCTGGTGCTGCCGCTGGAAGAACGACCGCATTTCGATATGATTTTCATGGATATCCAGATGCCCGTCATGGACGGTCTCAAAGCCTCGTCCATGATCCGTGCTCAGGAGGATGAAGAAAAGCGCACACCCATTGTGGCCATTACAGCCCATGCCATGAAAGGCGATCGCGAAAAATTTCTGGAAAAGGGAATGAATGGCTACCTTTCAAAACCTGTCCGACGCGAAGATGTTCTTGCCACACTCAAGCAATATTGCTGAGTCTCATTAGGCGCAGTAATAAATACTGAATTATCGTTCAGCTAATTCTAGAAGGAAGGGTCTATGCGGATCACAATACCCATGATCTGATATTAAAAGGGCCTCATCCGCAGAATCGGTGGGCCGATTCCGGCTCGGGCAACCCTCCCGTTGTGTGAAATAGGGCGATTTTCAGCACTTCGTAGCTTCGAAACCCGT
>JADGFE010000050.1 GCA_016744085.1 Kiritimatiellales bacterium
GAGGCTCAGTCCAACAAAATTTTATCCTCCTGCTTTTTATCTTCTGCGATGAGCTTTGGAGTTTAGGGGAAGCAGGAGGGATAAAATCCTAATCGTTAAGAGCATCAACGCCTACTTAACAGGAGCCAACAATATATATATTGATCGCAAATCCTCTCCTATATCAGAACTGCCCAAAATGCATTATGGAAATATGGCCATTGATGGAGGGAACTTGATTCTGGATTCTGAAGACAAAAATTCCCTATTAATTGAGTATCCTCATGCGGAAGTATTAATCCGAAAAGTGCTAGGCGCACAGGAGTTCATCAAGGGGATTGAGCGATGGTGTTTGTGGATTGACGATTCTAACTTGAAATTAGCTAAATCAATTCCGCCAATCCAAAAACGCATTCAGCAAACGAAAATATTCAGAGAAGGAAGTAGCGATTCAGGAACTCACAAGTTGGCAAATAAACCCCATCAATTTCGTGAAATGAAATTCGCTAAAAGAAATTCACTTCTAATGCCTACGGTAACATCAGAGCGACGAGAATATATCCCTGTAGGCTTTGTTGGAATCAACGATGTTATCATTGCTCCAAACAACGCAATTTACGACCCTGATACTTATTTGTTTGGACTATTATCATCACGAATTCATATGACGTGGATTAGGGCTGTAGCAGGGAGACTTGAAACTCGAATCCGTTATTCATCCGTGCTTTGCTACAATACATTCCCCATTCCTGACCTAACCGATCAGAAAAAACAAATCATTACTGAATATGCAATGAAAGTACTGGAAGAACGCGAAAATCATCCTGAAAAAAAGATGGCTCAACTCTATGATCCCGACAAGATGCCAGATGGTTTACGGGAAGCCCATCATCAGCTTGATCTAGCCGTTGATCGCCTTTACCGCACCAAACCCTTCACCTCCGACGAAGAACGTCTAGAACACCTCTTTAAACTGTATGAAGAGATGGTGGCGGAGGAGGCACAAAAATGAATGTGCTGTTTCGGCTTTTGCTGACCTTTAACGCTACATCGTTGTTGGTGTTGATCTTCTTTATTCAAAAGGGATATACATTCGCTCATTTTTTCCCCAATCAGGTGGAAGCACTGAAGGCTTTTGTTGCGCGGGGGCGGTTATCATGGTTGGCATCAGCAGATGTACCAAGTTGGCTATCCTATATTCTGTATCTCAGTATACCGTTACTCTTGACATGGCTTAGCATATTTCTGAGCAGATGGCTTGGGAAGGATGAGTTTAAAGACGGCGACATTGTTGCAATCGAACATGCCAATAATAGTTTTTTGCCGAGTTATCTAGGCTACTTCTTTGTCGCTTTGAGTATCGGGAATTGTGAAACCCTTTTGTTTGTATACGGCATCCTATTCGTTTTTACCTTCTTGTCGCAGGCTCTTTATTTCAATCCCCTTTTCCTGATTTTTCGATTTGAGTTTTACAGTGTCACAACGAAAAAGGGTGCAACTCTTTTTTTGATCAGCCGTAAGAAATATAAAACACCGCCAGACGTGCAGATTGCGTCGGTCAGTCGCATTAACAATTATACTTTCATCGAGAGAGGATAAGCATGAATTACGTACTAGCTCACATCAAAGGACATGCCCACAAAAAGACGTTTAAATTATTATCTGACACAACCTTGTTTGATACTCATGGTGATAATGCGAGTTACGTCCCCTATGCTCCTGATCACAACTTGGACTCCGACTCATGGTTTATGGTTGAGGAGTTTAAGTCTAAAAGTTTCTGCCTGCCATTGTTAACAGACGAATCGACATCAGCGGATTTCGATAATCTGGAGAAAGTAAAGTTCGCCGATATTAATTATTTATGTGCGGTGCAAGGTGAAAATTATTACTTCCAGAAAGTAACGCCATCTCTTTTTGTGAACCGAAAAACCATCGCTTTCGGTGATGTTGCAAGCGTAGCTGAAAGTAAGAACCAATTGGTGATTAAAGATGAACCAGACGCCATCTACCTCACTGCAACTGATCAGTTGATTTTTAAGAAACTATCATCGATCACTTCAATCTTCAGGGGAATGGACTTGCTCTTCAAGGAAGCAACGAATGAACAGGTAAACGAGTTTTTAACCCAGTCATTTGTTTCTTTGGGAAATGGGTATGATCTGAACAAGGTATCAAAGCCGAATCGACAACGAATTGGGTTGGCACTGGCAACTCTAAGCGAAATGGCTGATGAGGACAAAGGAGAGATGCTCGCCTATATTCATGACTACAGCGATAATACCTTAACGTATGACAGTAGCAGTGAGCAGTTTGAAATTTCATCTGACAATGAACTGAAAACTCTGCTGTACGGGGTTGAGGAACGCTTTTATACAACCCCGCGTGGACACGAACGACGGTTGGCAAATTCGGTACAAAAGATCGATTGAGTTAATTGAGTTTGGATGAGGAAAAATCGCGTCGGCGGAAATTTACATATGGAAACAATAAAGAAATCAGAAGGTATTACTCCCACGGAGAGCCTGCTTGCGGAGTTGTGCGAGAATACTTTTCTTAAACTATGGAGCTTTCCGAACCCATTTAAGGATGATGCCCATGAGATGTGTGATCTTATTGCCATTTTCAGGAATGAGGTTTTTCTTTTTTTTGACAGGAATAATACGGCCCTTGAATCACGAGAAATTAATGATGACTTTATGGTTCACTGGAAACGGTGGAAGCGTAAATCTATTGATAAACAAATAAAAACAGCGATTGGAGCGGAGCGTTATATCCGCAATGGACGAACAATTTATTTGGATGAAAAGATACAGCGCGAGCTACCTGTTCCAATTTGTACTGATAACTTGATCGTTCATAAAATTATTGTAGCTCATGGCGCGAAAGAGGCCTGCGAGAATTTTTCCGACGAGAATATTTCCGGAAGTTTGGCTATAAGTTACGGACGCTCGATTCCAGATGACCAACTGCCTCCTTTTTTTGTGAATTTGGAACGAGACAATCCTGTTCATGTTTTCGACAGCGCAAACCTATCCATTTTATTGGGTGAGCTTGATACTGTTTCGGATTTTTCAGCCTATTTAACCGCTAAGGTTGATGCCGTAAAACGATACAAAGGCATAAGCTACTGCGCAGAAGAGGATTTACTGGCTCATTACTATATGAATTTTGATGAAGCCAGTAATCGACATTTTATTGGCGTGAAAGATGAGGAAGTTGACTTTTTTCACATTGCAGAAGGGGATTGGGAAGAGTTCGAAAAACGAGAAGAATACCTGAATAAAAAAGAAGCAGATAAGGTTTCATATTTCTGGGATCATTTAATCCAAAAAACAAGCCAGAATGCACTCGCGGGAACCTTGCTTGGAAATAGGGATGGTTTCTTTGAAAAAAGCGGAATTCATGAAATGGCCAAAGAACCCCGACTTTTCCGCCGATTCTTAGCTAAGAAAATGATGGAAGCGTCTGATACATTTCCAGTGCCATCAGGTGACGGTATAATGAGACAATTAACCTACCTACCTTCGCTTACTCCTGAAAAAGCTTATGTTTTTTTGCAAGTAGCTCCTTACAAGGGGATCACTTACGACAAGTATCTAGATATGAGACGAGATTTACTTAATGTTGCATGTGGTTCTGCCAAAAACAGATTTGACCAATTGAAAGTCGTGGTAGGAATTGCAATGGAGCCTCCTAAGTATTTTGAGACATTATCCGAAGACTTTGCCCTGCTTGAATGTGAAAACTGGCCAGACGATCAGCGAAGCATGTATGAGGAAACAAATTCTCATTTAGGTTTTTTTAAAACAGGGAAATTTCAGGAAGAGCATTTTTCTGAATTCTAAAATATTTTAGTAGTATCATATGCCAAACTTAGTTGAAGTAACCTACGGACAAACCGGACAAACCGGACAAAGCACAAACACCACAAGTGCTAAGTTTTAATGGAGTCATTTCATGGACGTAATCTCTAGAAATCATGCGGAAAAAATAGAGCTTCACTACTACTTTGATGATGACTCCCATTCAATGGATGCCTTTATCCGCAATAAGTGCGAGGCAGAACTTCTTGGGCTAATTAAGGAAATTGCAGACGAATTAGGGATAACGTCACTAGAACTCGAATCCGAAGCTTATGCAGAAGGAGGATTGATTGACCGGATCAAAGTTATCGCAAAGAAGAATCCGGTCATATCTGCTATTTTCATAGGTGTGCTTATCAACGTCATATCAAACCACATCACTACGGACAGAGAGTTAAACACCCTACAGAAGAAAGCTCTAAAGCTTCAAATAGAACAGATGCAACAGGAGATGGGGAAAACCGACTCGGTGACATCTACCATTCACTCAACTGAATCAACTACAACGGCCATCATTGAAAACACGGCTATTCGAAAGAGGCGATCCAACTTCTACGAGAACCTTATTAAATGTCGAAAGGTGTTATCTTTGGAGCTAAATGGAGTTGATGCCAACAACACTCCCGTTAGACCGCCTGTCCCCGTTGTCCGTATCGATTTCGATAAGTTCATTGTTTCCTCAGATAAGCTTGAACCCATTATTGATGAGGATGCCCTTATTGAAATCATATCTCCCGTGCTGAAGGATGTTCAGAAAAACTATAAATGGGTTGGGCTTTATCGAGGAGAGCGAATCATCTTTTCGATTAAAGATTCTGACTTCAAAAAGGACGTCGTTGACGGGAAAGTCCCGTTCAAGAACGGAACATGCATTGATTGCGTATTAACTATTGCAAGAAAACTTGATGATCAGGGTGTTGAAAAGGTTACAGGCTACAGCACGGACTTAATCAAAAATATTCATGACGAAGATGTCACCAAAGAAACACCGCAGGGCAAGAAGTTCAGGAGAATGAAAAAGCATATGGCAAATTCCCTTGAGTTTGATTTTGCTTCGGATAATTCCTCAGATAGTAACCAATCGTAATCACAGTAAGGAAACCATATGCCGAACCTAGTTGAAGTAACCTACGGACAGACCGGACAAAGCACAAACACCGATGAAATGGGTATGCGTGAAATGCAGGCTCGTGCTTATGCGGCAAGGGATGCGCAACATCTTTTAATCAAAGCCCCTCCTGCATCGGGTAAGTCACGCGCTCTTATGTTTTTGGCATTGGATAAGATGCACAATCAGGGCGTGAAGAAAACGATTGTGGCGGTGCCGGAACGATCTATCGGAGCTTCGTTTGTATCCACCAAGCTTTCGAAGTATGGATTCTTCACCGATTGGGAATTAAACCCTAAGTGGGATCTTTGCTCCCCAGGAGGGGAAGAGCGAAAATCACAAGCATTTTTGGAATTCCTTGAAAGTGACGATCAGGTTTTGGTTTGTGCGCATGCAACACTACGTAATGCGTTTGAGGAAATTGAAACGTCGCAACTTGATAACTTACTCATAGCTATCGATGAGTTTCATCATGTATCGCGTGATGCTGACAATCGGTTAGGTGAGGTTCTTCGTGATATATTGACGGAATCTTCAGCCCATGTCATTGCCATGACCGGTTCTTATTTTAGAGGCGATAGCGTCCCAATTCTTGCGCCGGAGGATGAATCACGTTTTACGCATGTGGTGTACAATTATTATGAACAGCTTAACGGGTATGAGCATTTAAAATCGCTAGGTATTGGCTACCATTTTTATCAGGGGAAATATACCACGGCCATCAATGAGATATTGGATACGGACAAAAAAACCATCCTGCATATTCCAAATGTGAATTCAGGGGAATCGACCAAAGATAAGTATGCTGAAGTGGATTATATTATCGATTCAATTGGTGAAGTGGTGGAGACCGATCCAGACACCCGCATCATGACCATAAAGCGCAAGTCGGATGGAAAGCTCTTAAAGGTGGCTGACTTGGTTTTAGACGATGTCGAACGCGATAAAGTGATCGGTTATTTACGGCAGATAAAAACCCCTGAAGATATGGATTTGATCATTGCTTTGGGTATGGCAAAGGAAGGCTTTGATTGGGTGTTCTGTGAACATGCGTTGACGGTGGGCTATCGTGGATCGTTAACTGAGGTGGTGCAGATTATTGGGCGTTGCACCCGTGACAGTGAAAACAAGGTTCATGCTCAATTTACAAATCTTATTGCCCAACCCGATGCGGCGGATGAACAGGTAACACTATCAGTAAATAATATGCTGAAGGCTATTTCGTGTTCGTTGCTTATGGAACAGGTGTTGGCTCCCAGTTTTAAATTTAAGGCGCGTAAAGATGATGACGATACGCCTAGTACAAAAAATGAGCTAAAGATTAAGGGGTTCAAGGAGCCAAGCTCTAAGCGCGTTAAGGACATTGTAGAATCGGATCTGAATGATCTTAAGGCAACGATCCTTAGTGACAACACCCTGCAAAAAACGATGACAGGAAACATCGATCCTGAAGTCGTTAACAAAATTCTTATCCCAAAAATAATCCGCACCAAATATCCAGATCTGAGCGATGAAGAATGCGAAGAAATTCGTCAACATGTGGTGGTGGATGCTGTACTTAAAAATGGTGAGATTAAAGAGACGGGCGATAAACGCTTTATTCGGATGGCGGGTAAGTTTGTTAATATCGATGACCTGAATATCGATCTCATCGACAGTATTAACCCCTTCCAGAAGGCATTTGAAATCCTTTCTAAAACGGTGAACGCCGATGTCTTTAAAGCAATCATGGAATGCATCGAAATGACCCGCATTCAGATGACGGAAGATGAAGCGGTCCACCTCTGGAAGAAAATTAAGGCATTTGTGAAAACCCATAAGCGTGAACCTGCTTTAAAGGCTCCTGACGCTCAAGAACACCGAATGGCTGAGGCATTAGCCTATATTAAGCATCAGCGACGTCAGAAGGGGCTTTAAGCAATGGATATCGATAAGCTAAAGGAGTTGATCGACGATGATGATTTAGGCTTGTTGGATGTTAAGCCTAAACAGGGGGCCGCTATGACAGAGGATGAACGGCTTTCTGAATCATTTTTTGAAATAAACGATTTTTATCGCAGTCATGAGCGGGAACCAGAAAACGATCTGGCGAACATGCAGGAAGCTAAATTGGCCATGCGGTTAAATGGATTGCGAAAAGATCCTGTTAAAATGGAAGCCTTGGCGGATTTGGATGAATTCAACCTGCTTCAGTCTCAAAAAAAATTGAGTCGATTGATGATATTCTTGGCGATGATGATTTAGACCTCTTGGGTGGTGGCGATACCGACAGTATTTTCAATATTCGACATGTTCCTCAGACGATAGACATGCCTGAATATGTTGCGAGCCGCAAACCCTGTAAGCAGTTCGACGAATTTGAACCTCTTTTCCTTCAATGTCACGCTGACCTGAAAAGCGGCAAAAGAAAACTCCTACCCTTTGCCAACGAACAGCAGATCCAGAAGGGGCAGTTCTTTGTTCTAAAGGGTGTAGTGGCATATGTGGCAGAGGTTGGGAAGAAAGAGAAGAAAGGCGGCAAGGTAAACGCGCGTTTGCACTGCATATTCGAAAACGGAACTGAATCGGATATGCTTTTGCGGTCACTAGCTACTGAGCTATATAAAGACGGGCGGCGCATTACTGAGCATGATGATCGTTTAATGGATGATCTTAACCAAGTTGGCGAGGGAGACAGTCAGACTGGGTTTATCTACATTTTAAAATCACTTATGCCCGACTTGCAGGCCGAAGAGTTTCAGGATCTCCACAAAATAGGATTCACCACCGGAACGGTTGAAGATCGAATCAAGAATGCCCACAAGGAACCGACGTTTCTATCGTATCCGGTGAAGATCATCGAAACGTTCCTTTGCTATAACCTGAAAGCTCAAAAACTGGAATCGATTCTCCACACGCTGTTTGATGCGGTGAGGTTAGATGCCAGAGTGGATTCGGGTATAAAATCTGCATTGGCAACGGAATGGTTTATTGTGCCGCTTCCTGTGATTGAGGAAGCTATCGAACTCATCATGTCGGAAGAAATCGTGCATTACCGATATGACCACGAGTTAAAGATGCTTTGTCGGAAATAGCCGATCTGCTGAAACTGCTCCGACCCAATTTTAGTGGAGGGAACTCCCAGAACCTCTGAGCTTCCAGAGGTCGGGAAGATAATATTCATCAGCAGTTTGATGGTGGTGGTCTTACCCGCCCCGTTTGGCCCCAGAAAAGCATAGATGCTCCCCTCTGGCACTTCCAGATGCAGGTTATCCACCGCCGCCTTGCCTTTAAACTTTTTCGTTAGCCCATTTGTTTGAATAATGTTTCCCATAATATTTCCCTCTGTTCGTACTACCTAACCTACAGGCAGATCCCATTCGGTTTAGTGACAGAAATATTTTGGGACAGAAAAACAAAACCAGCAGCAATTCGGGGTCCTGTTTTTTTCTGTCATAGTTTCACGTAAGTTTTCTATGAAAGATTTTCCCAATGCTGTCGCACCGCTTCTTGCACATCCTCTTCCGTCAGTTTCAACTTTTTGGCCTCCACCACCAGCCGCTCCAGTTCGCGTTCGAGTAGCTCATTTTTCTGCGATTTGAGCGCACGGGCGGATTCCGAGATAACGGAGCCGAGGCCGGGTTTGACTTCAATTAGGCCCTCTTCCCGGAGGCGGGCAGAAACTTTCTGGGCGGTGTTCGGATTGATCCGTAGCTCCTGACTGAGCAGCCGGACGGAGGGAAACGGATCGCCGGGTTTAAGCTGACCGCGAACGATCGCTTTTTTGGCGGCGAAGAGCACTTGCTCATAAACTGGGCGGCCTGGTGTGAATTGTACTTTAAACGGAAGCATGGTGTGCTATGTATGATGGCACACCACTCGGCGTCAAGTGGGTTTTCATTTTTAGCAGCCTTTTTTCCGAAAAAGAGGCGTCGAGAATAGCGGCTTTATCATATAGTTAACTATATGATAATTGCCTATATTGGGGATTAATCGGGGAAAATATATAGTATTCTATATGAAATATTGGGTGATGTTTCTGCCGTTCTGAGGGTTGATTTCTTTTCCGGGGATTGTAATTTTTCTGCGGTTTGGTAGCTTGTCCGGATGAAAATTTCGAACCCCTTTGACCTCTTGCTTTCTCTGCCCCCGAACATGTGCAACCACCTGTCCGACTGCGAGCCCGCTCTGGCGGAACGCGCCTTTTCCACGTTCGATCCCCCCGGCCAGCAGTTGGGCTCCGGCGGCGGCACGGCCTATGTGCTGGAGCAGGCCTGGAAAGATTCCGGAGCGGATTCATTTTCAGATTGGTTAGCTCAATCGGGGAAACTTATTATTCATGGTGGTGGCGAGAGTCGGCGCCTCCCGCCTTACGCTGCTCCGGGTAAACTTTTCATCCCCATGCCGGTTTTCCGGTGGTCTCTGGGCCAGCGGCTCGATCAGACTTTGTTGGATCTTGCTGAGCCGACGCTTCAGAATATGGCACAGGCGGCCTCTGAAAATGCGCGCGTCATGGTCGCCAGTGGCGACGTGTTGGTGCGCCTTGAAGGTGGCCTGCCCCCGATTCCAGATGCTGATGTGGTATTCTTTGGCCTCTGGGTTAAGCCGGAAGAAGCACAAAACTTTGGTGTTATGTTTTGCGATCCCAATAAGCCGGAAAAGTTGGTTAGCTTTTTACAAAAGCCGACTCCGACCGTAATTCGGAAAAAATCGCGTAACAGCGCGTTTCTGATTGATGTTGGCATCTGGCTGCTTAGTGAAAAGGCTGTGAATTGCCTGATGAAAAAGAGCGGATGGGACGCGGCTAAACAAAGCTTTAGCCAAAAAGTTCCAGATACGTACGATCTCTATGGAAGCTGGGCGTTGAATCTTGGATCTGACCCGGTTGAACAAGATGCTGACGTGGGAAGTCTGACGACTGCGGTCGTCCCATTGCCGGATGCAGGATTTTATCATTTTGGAACCTGTGGTGATATGTTGCACTCCCTTTATGAACTGCAAAATATCATATCGGACCAGTCGAAGTTGGGAGCGGTTTCCACGCTGGCTCAGCCGCGTCAGTTTGTACAAAATTGTATATTTGAAGCGCCGTTACGCCGACAGGAAAATGAATCGCTTTGGGTGGAAAACAGTCATATTCCAGCAAGCTGGAAAATGGCATCTCAAAATATTCTCACCGGCGTGCCGGAAAATGATTGGGCGCTTGAACTCGAAAAAGGCGTGTGCCTGGACTTCGTGCCAGTGGGCGACAAGACCGGGTTGCGGGTTTATGGGTACTCGGATGCATTTCGTGGGGAAGTAGGGCATGACACTACCCAGTGGATTAACCAATCTATTTCCCAATGGATAAAAAAGCGTGGCATAAATCTGGAAGAGGCGGGGATTGATTCGCAAACCGATTTGCAAGTAGCTCCGCTTTTCCCCGTACTGGAATTCTTTGAAGCTGGATTTGTTAAATGGATGTTTGCTGTTGAACCGGAAGCGTCTGATGCATGGAAGCAGCTATGGCTACAATCGGCTCGCATGTCGGCCCGGCAATTGGGGCAGCAGGCTAATCTGGAAAAAGTCTATGAGCGCCGCCGTGAATTGCGTAAGGAAGCTTTACCGGTTATGGCTCGGCATGCAGAACGTAGTGTTTTCTATAAACTCGACCTTGAAGCCACTGCTGATTTATATGCCGATAGCCGGTTTGAGCTGCCGGACCTATTAGATGTTACTTCCCTTCGCAATCCATTGATTGCCTTGCACGACCGTATGTTTCGTGCAGCGGTGCGGCGCAGACGCGCGGACGATCAGTGGGAGCAACGAGAGTCGGAAGCATTTCATATTTTGCGAGACCTGATTGTTGATCGATATAAAAAAGAGCCCGTAGTGCCATCGTGTTCATTACTCGACGACCAAATCGTCTGGGGCAGATGTCCGGTACGTCTAGACTTTGCAGGGGGGTGGGCAGATACCCCTCCCTATAGTCTGGAGCATGGGGGATCGGTTCTAAACATTGCAGTCGAGTTAAACGGGCAACCGCCCATTCAGGTGTTCGCTCGGAAAACGACAGAACCTAAGTTGATGATTCGTTCCATTGATTTGGGATTAGCCGAGCACTTGACGACATATGACGATGTGCGGGCGTATGACAAGTTGGGTAGCGGTTTCACGCTGGCCCGTGCGGCTTTTGCTCAGGCAGGTTTTCATCCCGACTTTAATGGGGGGAAATATAATTCGCTGGAAGAACAGCTCATGGCGATGGGCGGAGGGGTTGAGCTCTCGATGCTTGCGGCCATTCCGAAGGGCTCTGGTCTAGGTACGAGCAGTATACTTGCGGCCACGATTTTGGGCGTACTATCCGACTTGGCCGGATTGAAATGGGATAAGGTCGAGATTACGCAGCGTACCCTTGCGCTGGAGCAGATGCTTACCAGCGGCGGGGGATGGCAGGATCAGGTGGGAGGCGTATTCCCCGGCATCAAGCTGTCGCAAACCGTTCCGGGCCTGGAACAGGTTCCCGTGGTGCGCTGGTTGCCCGGCCGTTTTTTCCAAGGTCCGCAAAAAGTGCGCATGTTGCTATACTACACCGGCATCACACGGGTGGCTCATGATATTCTCAGTGAAATTGTCCGCGGGATTTTTCTGAATTCCAACGCGCGGCTCGAAATCATACATAACATTGCACGGGCGGCAACAGTCTGCCATGACGCGATTCAGCGCGATGATTTTGATGCATTTGTTGACGTTGTGGGACGAAGCTGGGAGTTGAATAAACAGCTGGATGCCGGAACCAACCCGCCGGCGGTGCAGGACATCTTTGAGCGGGTCGGCGATGATCTGGCTGCCGGGAAACTGCTCGGAGCCGGTGGAGGCGGATATCTCTTTATGATTGCCAATAATGCTGATGCTGCGCTGAGAATCAGGCAAGGGTTAGAAGAGAATCCTCCTAATGAAGGCGCTCGCTTTGTTGAGTTCGCCCTATCCGAAATCGGTCTGCAGGTTACGCGTAGCTAGAATCGCGTGGCGCCATAAGTTTCGGCAATGTCCTGAGTGGTAAGGGTTGTTATTTCGGCTCCCGGATTAGGCTTTGGAATCAGAACCCTTGAATAAGAGCAAAATAGAGCTGGTTTGCGCTGTGCCACTGGGTTGTTTTTGAAGAGCGCACGGTAATCCAGCGGTAGGCTAAGCGGATCTTGGTTTTCTCCGCAGGTTTAAAGTAGACCCCGCCGGTGAGCCAGTTCTGGTTTATTTTTTTCTGATTCTTGCTATAGAAGAATTCATCTTCGATATAAGGCTTCACGCCTTTTATGCCCCATGGAAATTCGGCGCGGGTTTGATTGCGAAAGCGAATGTCGTTGTCGCGGTCGAAATCATAAAACCGGAACTCGGCTCGGCTGCGGTTCCGCAGGCGGATCTCTTGTATTTTTCCGAACCAATGACCCTGGATCAGGGCACGATTTTCCGATTTCCAGTCATCGGAAATACGGTATTCGAGATAGCGATAGGCCGCACCAACATTGAAATTTTTGTGGAATTTATAGTGAAAACCAACATCCGCAAACCACAGGTTAAACTTGTTAAAGTCCTGCCCAAACTGAAGGCGAGAGGTGGAAAAGGCCGACCATTGCGGATTAAACTTATGCCCCAGAATCAGTTCATTGGCCGAAGACCATGGTGCCTGTGCAAAGGTGCTCGATACGGCGAGTGTACATAGTGCGAGTAGTGCAGCTTTTCTAATCATTCTTCCTTAATCCCTGAATTAATTGTCCGGATCCTGCCCCACAGGAAATGACCGAGCGCATGGCATCTTCCACCGAAGTTTCAACGGGATGCACATATTGTTCGTTTAAATGATAGATAAACCCGGAAGTGGGGTTAGGCCCGGTGGGCACGAATACGGTGACAGTTCCATCGTTATGTCGGTCGGTGATAAAGGCGGTGACTTTGGTTTCGTTCTGGAAAATCTGAACCAGCGCGACGGATGAAAAGGGGGATTCCTTTTTGCCGATAAACTGGTTCACGGTTTCCTTAATCATTTTATAGCCCGGTGTTTTGCTCAGGAGGCTGTTTTCCAACGCCTCATAACTTCAGCGACCGAGCCGGGTTTTCACGAATAGGCCCACAACGAAGCAGCCCAGCACAATGATGGAGAGCACAATGATCATCGCAATGAAATGATCGTATTGATCCGGCAACGTCAGATTGTCAACCACCAGTTCGGTCAATGGTTGGATGGCATTGCTTACAAGACTGAACAGCCATTTGAATGCCAGTACGAGAATGATGGTGGGCAGGATAACGATCAGCCCACCAAGTAGTGTGGTTGTAAAAAACCGTTTGGTTCGTGTGAGCATATTTTCTCCTAAAGCGGCGTAGAATGATCCAAAGGGAATGGCGTGACAAGTCCTACGTAATTTAAGTTTCATTCCAAAACAGGGATAGCATTTTACGGGTATTCCGTTCTCTGAGGTTCTCATGTGGAAGGGATATGCTATCGTCCCGGCTGATTTAAAAACTTTCGTGGAGGCCGGAATGAAGATTCATTTGAACGAACGTACGATTGAGGTTGCTGAAGCAATCATGCTGTTCGAATTACGAGATGCAGAGAAGCCAGCGGCAGATGTGCTTGTTTATAATGGCGCAGCCGTGAACGAAGACATTACATTGATGGAGGGCGATAGCATAAACCTGATCGAGCGAGGAGCCATTCCCCCGGCCGACGAACTGGAGGCCTTAATGGTCTCGCGCCACACACCGGGTGTTCATGCAAAAATAAAGGATGCGACTGTAGGGATTGCGGGCTTGGGTGGCCTGGGTTCCGCTATTGCAGTTGCCCTCGCACGCATTGGAGTGGGGCGCCTTATTTTAGCAGACTTTGATATCGTGGAACCCAGTAACCTGAACCGGCAGCAATATTTTATCGATCAGCTGGGCATGACGAAGGCGGAAGCGCTGGAAGCCAATCTTAAGCGGATTAATCCCTATGTTACCTACGAGACGCACTGCGTGAAAATTACGCCGGATAATATCTCGGAGTTATTTGGTGAAGTGGACGTTATGGTTGAAGCCTTTGACCGCCCGGACCAGAAGGCCATGCTGATGCAGCACGTTAAAGGGGCCCCGCTAGTCGCCGCTTCGGGTATGGCCGGTTATGGCGCCAGCGAAACGATCGGGGTGCGGAAGATGGGCGATCGCATTTATATTGTCGGCGATTGCGAAACCGGTGCCGCTCCCGGCTGCGGCCTGATGGCTCCGCGCGTCGGCATTGCCGCGCATATTCAGGCGAACACCGTTCTGCGCATCCTGCTTGGTGAGGAATGAATCTGTTCTCGGAAATTCCGGAGAAGCTCCCTGAAGAGCTTATTGAAGTGCTGGCTGAAAGTTCCCATATTCGGATCGAACGCATTGTATCCGATGGCCACACTTCGGCGGACGGTTTCTGGTATGATCAGGAACAAAATGAATGGGTACTGCTCGTTTCTGGAACCGCTACTCTTGAATTCGAAGAGCGGAAAGTTGATCTGAAAGCGGGCGACCATATTCTGATTCCAGCGCATCAACGGCATCGCGTTGAGAAAACGGCGGCTTCTGAAAAAACCATTTGGCTGGCGGTATTCTATGATTAAGGCGCGCTTCAGTTTCGGAGAATATGAACTGTTGGCTTTTCAGGTGCTGCCCGGCACCTATGAAACTTTTAACTTTCTGCTGAGTCACAATGGGCAGGCCATCCTGATCGATGCAGGAGAAGCCCATCCGATTTTTCAAACCCTGGAAAATGAAAACCTTCAGCTGACCAATGTGCTAATCACTCATGGCCACGGAGATCATTCCGGTGGTTGTCGCGCCATTCAGGATCGGCTGGGCGTGCAGTCAACCAGCCCGGGGGTGGAAAGCCGCGAGTTTCCAATCCTTGGAACGGTGTGCCGATCGTTTGCAACGCCGGGGCATCTGGCCGTTTGCAAATCCTATTATTTTCCAATCCTTGGAATTTGTTTTACTGGCGATACGATTATCGGCGGTGGATGCGGGCGACTGATGGACGGAACGCCAGAGTGCTATTTTCAAAGTCTGGAAAAAATTAAACTGCTACCGGATGAGACGATTGTTTTCGGTGGGCACGATTATCTGGAAGCCAACATGAAATTTTCGCTGTCGGTCGATCCGGACAATGCCGCGATGCAAGCACGGCTGGAGCGCTACAAAACCGACCCGAAATCGGCCATCTTCGTTACGCTTGAAGAGGAGAAAAAAACAAATCCCTTCCTTCAGGTTGATTCGCGGGAAGCTTTTGCTGAGCTGAGACGCAGAAAAGATATTTTTTAGCGTAGGGCGGAGACCCCGCATCGCCCCCACCTACAGGTTTCGTTCTTTTTTAATCGTATCGTAAGCTTCATTCACTTTGGCCAGCTGATCGTGGGCATAGGTCATGAATTCATCCGGCAACCCTTTTGAAGCCAGCTTATCGGGATGAAACTCGACACATTTCTGACGATAGAGTTTTTTGATTTCGGCATCGGATGCATCGGGAGAAACTTCCAAAACCTTATAGGCATTTTCCAGTGCGTTGATGGTATTACCACGAACCCCGCCCAGCATGGCATCGATCGTTCCCGGCTGCAGACGAAATGCCCGTTCCGCCTGAAGCAGAATTTCGCGTTCGTTGGGATGAATTACCCCGTCGGCTGATGCCACAGCATGCAGTGCCGCAATAAACGTCATGGCAATCTGGTGGTTCGCCTGAATAACGCCGGCGAGTTGGTTCATGTAGTCGGCCGCAGTGTGCGGATCGTCCTTGGCCTTCCGGAAAATTTCGACAGCAGCTTCGCGCATCTGTCCAGCATAACCGAAACGTTGCATGATCTGTTCAACCGCATCAATTTCCGGCTGCGTGATGGCTCCATCTGCTTTTGCCATTTTGGCCAGGCAACCAAAGAAGGCCACCTGAAAGGTTTGCGCGGTTTCGCGAACCCGGTTAGCGCCTTTATCAAACTGGTGTCCGATTCCAACACCGATCACAGTTCCCAAAGGCCCTACTAAGGAGCCGAGCACTCCGCCAATAATTTTTCCTGTCCAAGCCATGATGTTAATCCTTAACGAGTAATTCGTAATTCAAACTAAGCGCGCATCCTAGCGGTTTGGCTGGTTCTTTCAACGGGAATCCTGCACCATGCTTGCCTATGAATGAACAACCGAATAATCCACTACATGGCATCACGCTGGAAAACCTTTTAACTCAGCTGGTCGATCACTATGGCTGGGATGAACTGGGGCGGGAAATCGACATCCGCTGCTTTAACTGGGAACCCAGCATTAAATCCAGCTTGAAATTCCTGCGCAAAAATCAGTGGGCGAGAGACAAAGTTGAAGCACTTTATCTATACACGGAGTTTGGGGATGAACCATAATAGTGGTCATCTTAAAGTGCCTTAGGGGTTCGGAAAATCTTGAAATCCCATTTGCCTGCCGGAAACGCGCCCTCCGCTTCGCGGAGAGGCACATTCTGCACCGCTGCTTTTTTCACCAAACTCCAACTGATCAATCCAGTGGTGTAGGACGTGGTTCTTTACGAAGTAAAGGCCACGTTTCTTCCCGGTATCTTGAAATCTTCCATTCCCCTAAGGGCTTCTATTCATCCAACCCTTCAAGATGTGAGGTCAGGAGCAGGCCTTTGTGGTCGACGGCGTTGGCGTAGCTGGAGCGGACTTCTTCGAATAGTGCTTCGGCTTTCGTATCCTTTCCTTCCTTTTTATAGCGCATGCCAAGATATAGCCGAGCATAAGCACCAACTTGTACTCCGTTTGCATAAAAGCATCCACTGTATTTCTCGATCGCGTTTTTCAGGTAGGTAAGTTGATCATCGTTCTTATTTGCCTGGGCAAAACTGAGTACGGCACAACCGGTCCGATTCGCCTTCGGGAATCGGGTAGTCAAAAATAGCACGGCCTTTTTTGCTTCGGGATTTATCCAATCCTGATTGGCAATCTGGTAGGCCTTTTCGATGGCATTCAGGTCTAGCCGGGAAAGATATTCCGCATCCAGCAACATGCGGTCGCGGGCAAGGGACTTTTGCTGCACCACGATTTCTTTCACCCGCTCTTCTTCCAGCACGGGGGCAAGTTTTTCTTCTAGTTCGGCCATCCGGGTTTCCAGCTCAATGATACGTTGCAGCAAGATGCTGTCATCGGCATGCAGGGAGGCCGTTAATGCGAGAATGAGGAGCAGGATTCGTTTCATATTATTTTCCAAAACCTGGAAGTTCGATAATGCCGGCTTGGACGAGGAAATAGACCACAAAGGTAATCATCACGAGAATGACCGCCATTTTGAGCAGGGCTTTAATTGCCTTAGAGAACAAAACGGCGACGGTGATGATTACCGCCGAAACGATGATCATCCAGGTCATTGGAGGAATACTTTGCAGGGTTTCCATAGTCATTACAGAAAGGCTTCGCCGGGGCGGTCTCCATCAAGATTCTGTTTTGGGTCTTCATCTTTAACGATATAAAACTGGGTCTTCCGCCAAATCAGTGGGTGCACGTGAGGTTTTCGCTTTGCCTGAAAGTTTGAAATGGCCTGAAATCAGGATGGCATACAAGTAATATGACA
>JADGFE010000051.1 GCA_016744085.1 Kiritimatiellales bacterium
CTGAAGGAGGATCCGTGTTCAGGGGCGCTGTATGTTTTTACCAACAAGCGCCGGAATCGGATCAAGACGCTCTACTGGGATGGAACGGGCATGTGGGTAATGATCAAGCGTCTCGTTGATTAGCCAACGCATTCAGGAACATATCTAACCTTTGGATTTATTTACTAAAAAAAGGACCCAGCCAGTAGGCAAATCCCTTCATTCGTGGCTAGATATAAAAACGGAGTGCTTAAATAAGCACTCCGTTCGACTACATAGACATACTGAAGGACATATTCTTTACGTCAGCCGCAGCACAGGCATCCATAACCCGTATAATACGGCCATGTAATGCTTTGTCGGCTGGAAGAATATTTACAATCAGCTCACTACCAGAGGAATCAGCAGCTTCTTTCAGCGATAGTAGCTGGCCGATCAGATCATCAAGTTTAATTTCATCTTTACCGAAGATCATACCCTCGATCATGATGTCACCTAGCTCAGTCACTTCAATTAATACCTCAATGGGAAGTTCGAGCGGCTCGGACACTTCCACTTTGGCAGGAAGCATGAAGGAGAGGTCTGCTTCCTTTTTAATTAATGAAGCCGTAACCATGAAGTAGATGAGGAGCAGGAAAACCACATCAATCAACGGAGTAATTTCAAGCTCCGCCTTCTTATTCATCATATCTTCAATAAGTTTCATCGTTATTCCTCGAAGGTTGCATAGATGAGGTCGGTTGCACCAACCTCACCACACGCGATCATGAGATCTTTACAGGTTTTATACTCAACGCGCTGATCGGCGCGAATAAGAATACGCAGCTCAGGGTTCAGTTCGAGTTCCCGATCGATCTCAACTTTCAGCTCCTCCGTTGTGACAGGAGCTGTACCGATATATACCTGATTATTCGCATCGATCGACAGCATCATGCGACCTTTAGTGTCTTCCGGAACTTTGGCGTGGGAAGATTCAGGAATCTTAACTTCCACTTTTTCCAATTCCGTGACTACCGAGGCCACCATGAAGAAGATGAGCAACAGGAACACCAAGTCAATCATAGGACTCATGTCAATTGACACGTCGTCCCGGGCTGGCGCTTTAATTTTCATTCCACACCTCGCTTTGGAGGGTTCAACTACACAAAGGCTTTAAACAGCCCACTTATTCGCCAATACCTTCGAAGCCGAGCGGAAGTTCGCCGGTTTCAAGCGTATCCAGCAATCCGCCAATGTTACGGCCCAGGGTAGCAGTGGTTTTAATAAAGCTGTTACGGAAATAGTAATAGGACAGCATGGATGGAATCGCAATCAAAAGACCGGTAGCGGTGGTTACAAGAGCCTCACCAATATTACCAGCTAACTCTTCCGGCTTACCCATTCCTTTGGATCCAATGGTCTGGAAGGCTTTAATCATACCAGAAACCGTACCCAACAGACCCAGCATGGGAGCCGTTGCACCAATAATTGAAAGATAGTCAATCGGCTTCATGTAAGTCGTTATTTCTTCCGTACTTGCTTCTTCAATCCCTTCCTTAACTTTAAGGAAATTAATTTCGCGAGTCGTGGAGCACCGCTCCAGTCCTCCCTGAAAAACATAGGTAAATAGAGTTTCATTCTCTTTACAGAGGGTATGTGCTTCAATAATTTTCTTATCTTTCATCAAAGCGATGAAATCCGGAAGCATGTCAGGACGAAGCAGAACCTTTTCCCGAAGAGCGAGCCCGTTTTGCACGATTAAATAGACCATGGCTGTAGACATTAGTCCAAGCGGCCACATAGCCCAGCCACCTTGTTTGATCATCTGCCACAAAGTGGTTTGTTCAACAGTATTTGCTGCGGGTGCTGCTTCCTGGGCAAAGGCAACGGGGCCAATAACCAAACTTAAGCAAAATGCCATTTTAATTATTTTTTTTATCATTTTATTACTCCTTCTCCTGTCGGTTAAACGTTTTCAGGTTCAATACTTTTTTTGAGCTCCTGTTCTGCTCGCAATTGTTCAATTCGAATTTTCAATTTTTGCGCCTGATCATCTTCATTTGTATTTTTATACAATAGTGAAATTTGGCGAATCACTTCTTCAGCCGAATCATACATACCCAATTCTGCGTAAACCTGAGCACATAGAAGCTCAGCAGGTTGCATCCAATCAGGATTCTGACTATTAAAAGCAATCACTTTTGCAACGAGCTCCATAGCATTACTGTACTGCTCTTTAAGCACCATTAGTTTTGCCGTTATGTAGAGTTTTTCCGGGGCAGCGTCATTATCCAAACCTTGATCCCATCCATATTCACTCAACAAGGCTTCTGCTTCATCAGAACGGCCGGAATCAATTAATGCCAATGCCTGATAAATCCGGCTTTTTTCCTGCAGATCAAGATCTCGGTCATCACCTGCAATCTTGCAGGAAACCTCTAGTGATTTCTCAAAGTCACCGGTTTTATAATATAGCTCCATTAAAAGAGCATTGTATTTTGTCAGATTCGAAGGAATATCACTGTATTCAACATAAGGTGCCATTGCGCGGTCTAATGCAGCGATTACACGTTCATACTCACGATTCCTGTTCATTTCTGCCAATTTCTCAGCATCAAGCTTCACGTCAAATACCAGTTCTTTAATCGTGCTGGCACCAAGTCGGATTGGCCGCGGTGATTTTCCGGTTGAAAACTCAATCCAGTCGCCATCACGAGCGATAATTGAGCCTTCCCAGGACTTATCACCCGGCATTATCAGCGTGGCCTTAAAAGCGGCTTCTGCCGGAATAGAGGCCGCAAGGATTCCTGTGAGTACGTAGATTAAAATAGATTTGTTCATTATTGTCCTCCGTATTTCTTGAGCTGTTCCCGTACCTGCTCTGCCAGCGGACTGGTATTAGTGTATTCATCTTCCAACATCGCTTGCAGTGTTTTCACTGCATCCTCTTCCCGCCCAAGTTTTATGAGTACATCCGCAGCTGCGAGATAGCCTTTCGCAGCCCACTCGCCATCTGCATAGCTTTTAAACAGAAGATAAGTACGTTGGAAAAATGAATGGGCAGTTTCTAAATCACCAAGGGCCAATCGGCAGCGGCCCATTCCGTACATGGCTTCAGCAAATACCGGCCCCCGCCATTCCGGAACACCGAGAATCATATTAAATTCCTTCTCGGCCTCTTTAAATTTTTCCATCTTGAACTGCGTATCCGCCTTAATGATCTGGGCCCAGGCCATAAAGGCTTCTGCTCCAAACAGGCCTTGTGCCTCATCAATGGAGGCCAATACACCCCAAAAATCTTCTTCAGTCAAAAGTTTGTGGGTTTTAGCTCTGTAAGCATGCCATAGGAGATCAGATTCTTCATAGTTGCTGTTAAAGTACTCAAACAGACGATCCATCTCCTTGATATTACCTGTATCAATAGCCGCATCGCACATGAGAGACAACGAAGCCGGAGTGGTTAACGCTAGTTTGATGTTCGATTCTAGGAGTTCCGCTCCTAATGCAGCAGCAATATCATCTCCCTCTAGCAGGGCCTGAGTAACCTGAAGACGAAGTCGAAGCACTTCCATCCGCTCATCAATCGATGTCAATTTCAGCTTAACCTTTACAGCTAAGCCATCCCGATCTTCATCCGAGAGGTGATATCCTGAAATTTTAACCAATTCCAAAATAATCTTATCAACACCCTGCTGAAGCGGATCATTACCAAAGCGCTCAATCGCATCGAGGTATGCAGTAACAGCATCATCTACCTGATCAAGCTCGATTTGGGATTGTCCAATCCAGAAAACCGACTCCGCCACATTTGCTTTTTCTTCCCAGCGATCCATATAGTACTGCATCAAGTCGATGATTTCCTGCCATTTGAATTCAAGCTTGTATACCTTGGCAGCCTGAAATGCTGCATAGGATGCTTGTTGTGCTGAAAATGCTTTATCAATTCCTTTTCTATAGTCAGCAAGTGCACGGTCAAGCGTATGAGGATCCTCATAAGTTGCTTCTTTAGCAGCTTCAATGTCTCCACGCATACTGTAGGCTTCTGAAACCAGAACATCGTCAGAGAATTTATCGATAAAACGGGTGAAAACAGCTTCTGCCGAAGGAATATTTTCAAGACCGAATTCGCAGACCGCTTCGCGGAACAACGATGCAGAAAGATGTTCTCCAAACTCATTTTCAGCCTGATAGGCTTTAAAATCAGTTAAGGCATTAACGTAGTCCCCTTGTAGCATAAAAGTCATACCACGATAATAAAGGGAATCTGCCGCATGATTACTATCAGTGAAACTGTCGAGAATCACAGAAAACTGTTCGCCGGCTAACTTGTAGTCTTTGGACTGGAAGTAGCCGAATGCTAGCATGAAATAAAGGTCAGACTGAAGAGTCTTTTCATCGTCGCTTCCAGCCGCTGGAAGGCCTTCCACACTGGTTCGTAGTCCAACCACATTAGAAAATTCCTGCCTAACCAGATTATCGCGCACCATCATATTGAGCAAAGTACGCGCATAAAGACCGTCGGGCTTTTCATCCAAATATTGAAGAATGCGCTCTTCAGCACGATTGTTTTCACCTACATCATAAAGAATCAGCACAGACTGCAAAATGGAAGCCTCTCCGATTTCACTGTTACGATCGGAATTGTAAAGCTTGTCGAATAAAACGTAACTTTCCCAATACCGTTTAACTTCGGCGTAAATCTGTCCGATCCGGAAGGTTACCTCCTCTTCGTATGCCGGCAACTCGCTTAGAGTTTTTATCGATGTTTTGAGATCCTTGATCTCATTCTGACGCTCCTCAACTTCGGCCTCTGGAATACCTACCTTCATGTCCTTGTTGAGTTTTGCCGTCAACTTTTTTTCGTACTCTCCGGAAAATTCAAGCAACTCTTCACGCGGAAGGACCATTCGATAAAGTAACAATGCGTTAAGGTAGTCGTCGTCCTCAAAACGAACCTTTCCCGCCTTCATGAGGGTTAGGTTTAGTGTAATATCATATTTTGAATCGGTTCGGTAAATTCGTGGAATCCAGCCGAATAATTCGCGCCAGTTTTCAGCCTCCACTAACGCACGAACGATCATGATCTGACAAAGCGATTTAATGCGTTGGTCTTTAGCTGTCTTAGCGGCATTAGCCAAAGGTTCAACTGCTTCCTGCCATTTTTCTAAACGGAAGAGAGCCTGACCAAGCAGTAGATTTGCATTGTAGATATCTTCTTTTTCCAAGTCAGGAAATTCAAGTAGGCGGACAGCAATATTTTCTACTTTGTCCCACTCCTGCGTATCAAAGAATCCTTGGGCCATCATGCGTAGAGCAATGCGCTCCTTTGTGCGTGGCTCATTTGCAAGATATTCGTCCAACACGGTCATGCCGGAAGCAACATTTCCCGTTTGATAGTGCGCGCGGGCAAGCTGAAAGCGGCAGGTTTGTGCTGTATCCATACCCTGAGAATCGGTCAGGAGAGCTGTACGACTGATCACTTCCTCAAGAGCAGGAATCGCCGCGCCATAATCCCCTCGTTGCAACATGCGGTCCGCACTAGCAACAACATCGGATATCCCCATCGAAGAAAAGTCTTGAGCAGCTGACGTTCCGGCACTCAGAAACACTACCAGTAACGATGCTTTAAGTGCAATTCCGCAATAACGGTGGAAAAAATTCATAGTTCTATCCCTCACTACCTCAATCAAAATCTAAAAAACAGCCATTCAGCCATTTACACATTGCCCGAAAGCCCCTACACGGCAAGGCTGGAGCACAGTTTTTACGATCCGTAACAACCTATATTCCCTAATAAACAATACAAGCCAATAAAGGTTAAAAATATCATTTATGCCCCGTATTCCCTGCAATTCAGCATCCACAACAGGGTTATTCCTAACGCACCGGCAGGCATGTACCAATTTACCCGAAGTAAGCCATTCTAATAACTGAACACCCGCATCTCATTGTCGTCCAAGTAAATCGAAAAAGAGGACAAAATTAATACTATATTAACATTCAAGTACCGAATAGATGTGATGCATGATAAAGGAGTGAAGAGAGTACGTTTTTCAAGCCACTGGCGCATGATAAAAATTTCTGGGGAGTTGCGGTCTTATTCCTTCTGTTTGTGGCTCTGTTCACGCTGATCACCTTGCTTGGCGATCAACTTTTATTGCCGAAGATCCCCTTCCGGCAAGCCACTACGTTATCCACTAGACTACCGACTGGCTGCTACCGCATCTATTGCAGATCGGTCTGATTCCGGCTCGGGCTGGAGAGCATGCTCTCCAACGAGCTTAATCGCCATCGCCCCAAGCGGAGCTGTTATGACAATGCTTAAAACAGACACCGCCAGTATTACATTCCCGGGATCCAGCGACATTCCTCCCGCCCGCATTGCCATTAATGGTACTGCTCCCATGGCAGCCTGAACCGTTGCCTTCGGCCAATAGGCTACCACGGCAAATAACCGTTCCCGATTATTTAGAGAACTACCAAGGAGAGAAAGCAGAACACCACAACTTCGGGCAAGTAATCCGCATGCAAGCAGTCCTATCCCCGCGAGTCCAGTTTCCCATGCAAGTGATACATCCACCTGAGCACCCACGAGAACAAAAAGCATGATTGATGCAAAAACCCAAAGTTTTCCCAGTTTCGAGGAAATTTCATGCGCCATCTGCTCACGTTTTTCCAAAATCATAAAACCAGTCGCCATCACCGCCAGCAACGCGGCAAAAGGAATCCCCACCCCATCAAGTAGATCCCCCATACGAACCAGCAGTATTGAAATTCCAATCACGATCATCGTACGTTTTGTTGCTCGAGGATTAAATTTTTCAAATAATTTCAGCAATAACCAGCCAATCAACAGCCCTCCGGCAATGCCCGCAACAATGGAAATAGGAATGCCTGCAAACTTAATCCATACATGCTCGGAGCCCCCGGTATAGACGCCGAGGAAAACAGAAAAGATTACAATGGCAACCACATCATCAAGCGATGCCGCTGCGAGGATCATGGAGGGAATCCCTTTCTTTGCCCCCATACGGCGTTTGATCAAACCGATCATCATCGGAACCACAACCGCTGGCGAAACTGCAGCAATAATAAACCCCAACATGGCAGACTCAAGATGGGTGAGCGGAAGAAACTTTGGCCCCAGCAAAGCAATCGTGGAGCCTTCAAAAATTCCAGGAACAAAAGACATCACCAAAGCTTGAAGACCCACCTTATGCAACGCTTCCCGGCTCAGCTCAAAACCCGCGCGCAGCAGGATAATGATCAAGGCAATCATTCTAAGGTCCAATGAAGCCTCCAGAAAACCCGGCTCCATCAAGTCTAAAACATAAGGCCCAAAGAGAACACCAAGAAACAACATGCCAAGTAACCCCGGCAGATGCATCTTCCGGAAAACCCAATCCGCCAGTAACCCCAGCAAAATCATCTCGGCAATACTTAGCGCCATTATTCCTTCATAAGGTAGTTTTGAACATAATCAGCAACACCATCTTCAAGCGCAATGAAATCGGAGTCATAACCCGTCGCACGCAGTTTAGTCAGATCGGCCTGAGTATGGTATTGGTATTTCCCCTGCAGCTGGTCCGGCATATCAATGAATGTAATATTCGGTTCTCGCCCCATTGCTTTAAAGACAGAGGAAACCAGATCAACCCAGGTACGGGGTGTTCCGGTTCCACAATTGAAAACTCCACCAACCGCTCTATTCTCACCAAACCACAACGTTTCTTTAACCGCATCTTTCACATATACAAAGTCGCGCACCTGCTCACCATCCTTGTAATCCGGACGGTGCGATTTAAACAACTTCACCTCACCCGTTTCCAGAATTTGGTAATAGGATTTATGAACCACGGATCGCATGTCATCTTTGTGCGCCTCGCCCGGGCCGTATACATTAAAATATTTCATGCCGGCAATCTTATCGATAAGGCCATTTTTCAACACCCACAGATCAAACATATGCTTCGAGTAGCCATACATATTTAATGGTTTAAATTTTGGAGTTTCCGAGTCGGCATCTGAATAGCCGAGGTTACCATCCCCATACGTCGCAGCACTGGAGGCATAAACAAAACGAACGTCGTGCGTAAGACACTCTTCACACAGAGCGCGAGTGTAACCATAATTATTCTCGGCCAAATAATCAGAATCCATTTCCGTCGTTGCGCTACACGCACCGAGGTGATAAACGGCCTCAACATCGTTCAACAGCCCATCGGCCAATACGGTAAAGAGATCGCCCTTATCCAGATAATCCTCATACTGAAGACCAACAAGATTCTTCCACTTCTCACCCATGCCAAGCGAATCGACAATCAGGATGTCATCTTCGCCCCGGGCATTCAGTTCCTTCACAATATTACTACCGATAAATCCGGCACCACCTGTAACGATATATTTAATACTCATAATACGGCCTTTTTGAACCACGGATTAACACCGATGGACACTGATCTTCAGAGAACAATTCGCTTCCATTCTAACCGTGCTTTTTTAAAATTAATAATTAAGCCAACCTTAAACCCAGTCACCTTGAGATAGTTCAACATCTGCCCAATTTCATGATCAGTAATATGATCTATGACCTTCGTATCAACAACGACCTTATCAAATACGATTAAATCGGGAATATATTCCCCAACAACCACGTCCTTATACATCACATCATAGCGGGGCTGTTGCAGATAGTTAAACTTGCGCACTTTAAACTCCACAACCAGCGCATTTTCATACGGTTTCTCCAACAAACCATGCCCCAGCCCGTTCAACACCTCCATTGAGCAACCGATTATTTCGCGAGTTTCGTCCTCGCACTCTAATCCGTGTCCATCAGTGTTCATCCGTGGTTCCACCTATCCCTGCTTGCCATAGACTTCTAAAATACGTTCAATCACGTTGGTTGTGGAACGGCCTTCGACCATTTTGGCCAACACAACCTTTCCGCCAGCCTCTTCGACCTCTTCACGACCGGAAACATAGTGCGCCCAGTCCTCCCCCTTCACCAATACGTCGGGAAGAATTTCAGCAATCAGTTCACGCGGTTCATCTTCATCGAAAAGAACCACATAGTCGATGCACTCCAACCCTGCCACAACTCTGGCCCGGTCCTCTTCACAAACGATAGGACGGTCGTCCCCTTTATTGCGCTTTACCGAAGCATCGGAATTCATCCCTAATATCAGAACATCACCCTGCTCCCGAGCAAACTGCATATAAGTCACATGGCCGGGATGCAGAATATCAAAACATCCGTTGGTGAAAGAAACCACTTTACCTTGCTCTTTCAGGCGGGCCCGCTCTTTCACCATTTCTGCACGCGTCAGAATTTTATCTTCCAAGTTTCTCATAGCATTTTCCAATCAAAGGGATTTTTCCAATTTCAGAATCAGAAAAACATGCCGTTTTCTGCCTTTCATTGGAAGCGGTAAAAAACAAAAGGCGCTCCGCATAAGCGGAACGCCTTCGAATTATGGAACACTCACGATCTACTTTGTTTTCGTAAAGCAGAGTGTGGCGTTGTGACCACCGAATCCAAGCGAGTTGCTTAGCGCAACATCGATATTCATTTCCCGAGCAACATTCGGAACGTAGTCCAAATCACAATCAGGGTCCGGCGTGGTGTAGTTGATGGTAGGCGGAGCAATACTGTCGCGGATTGCCAGTGCACAGATTGCGGCCTCAACTCCGCCTGCAGCACCCAGCATATGACCCGTCATCGACTTCGTTGAACTAACCGCCACTTTATAGGCCAGCTCTTCGCCAAGCGCTTTTTTAATCGCCAGCGTTTCACCCTTGTCATTCAACGGCGTACTGGTTCCATGAGCATTAATATAGTCTACGTCTTCTGCCTTCAGCCCTGCGTCCTCGTAGGCAAGCCGCATTCCGCGAGCCGCTTCATTAGCTGAAGAATCCGGTGCCGTAATATGGTAAGCATCGCCAGTACGGCCATAGCCGGACAGGTCGCAATAAATTCTAGCGCCGCGTTTCAGTGCATGCTCTCTTTCTTCCAGAATCAGCATACCGGCCCCTTCAGACATTACAAAACCATCGCGCTCTTTATCAAACGGACGAGATGCTCCTTGCGGATCATCGTTACGACGGCTCGTCGCCCGAAGAGCGGCAAAACCACCGACACCCAGCATCGCAATCGAGGCTTCAGCACCGCCGGCAACCATAACATCGGCATCGCCATATTGAATGATGCGCATCGCCTCACCAATGGAGTGCGTGCCGGAAGCACAGGCGCTGGTCACACAGAAGTTCGGCCCTTTAAAGCCATATTTAATGGATACATAACCCGAAAGAATATTCACAATCATCTGCGGAATAAGCTGAGGAGATATTCGGCGCGGTCCACCTTTAACGGCTCTGGTGCACTGTTCCGTCATAAACTGCATGCCGCCAATACCGGAACTGGCAATCACACCCACGCGTTCAAGATCAACAGCATCAAGATCCAAGCCGGAATCCTCGACCGCCATAACAGCAGCGGCAACACCCCAAACCGCGAACGGGTCCATTTTACGAACTTCTTTTTTGTCGAGAAAACGATCAACGTCAAGATCGCGGATTTCGCCGCCAATATGAACGGGGTATTCTTCGATATCTTCCATGGCTTGAACTTTTTCAATCCCGGATTTACCGCTCTTAATACCTTCCCAAAATTCGTTGAGTTCGCTTGAAACAGGCGAAACTACCCCGAGACCAGTTATTACAACTTCACGTTTACTCATTTCCCGACCCTCGTATCTATTACATGTTCAAATGGCCGAAACACCCATTATCGAGTAGTTCCGGCCATTGGAAAATCAACGATCTGGTTTACTCGAAACCTTTTTCTGTCAGGTAACTGATTACGCCACCAACAGAAGTCAGCTTTTCAGCATCTTCATCTGGAATTTCAGCACCAAACTCTTCTTCGAAAGCCATAACCAGCTCTACTGTGTCGAGGGAATCAGCGCCGAGATCTTCGATGAAAGAAGCTTCGGTTTTAACCTGGTCAGCGTTAACGCCGAGCTGCTCAACAATGATATCTTTTACTTTATCTGCCAATGCCATATCTAATCTCCTTTTCCTAGTGTTTACACTTACAAACGTTACATTACCATGCCGCCGCATGTCGAGAGGACTTGCCCCGTAACATAAGCAGAGGCATCACTTGCCAAAAACAATACTACATTCGCCACATCTTCCGGCTCACCGAAACGAGATAGCGGAATGATTTCTTTCATCTTATTCTGCACTTCTTCATCCAGCGCATCGGTCATAGCCGTACGGATAAATCCGGGGGCAACCGCATTGCAACGAACGTTGCGGGAAGCAAGCTCCTTTGCAACCGTCTTACTGAACGAAATCACGCCACCTTTTGAGGCCGCATAGTTAGCCTGCCCAGCATTGCCCATCAGACCGATCACAGAAGCAATGTTCACGATGGTTCCTGAACGCTTCTTCATCATGCCGCGCGTGACAGCCTTGGTGCAGAGAAATACGCCTTTAAGATTCACATTCAATACCGCATCCCAATCATCCTCACTCATACGCATGAGCAAACCGTCTTTTGTGATACCAGCGTTATTGATGAGAACATCAATCTTTCCAAAATCTTTTTCAATGGCTTTAACACCGGCTGTGACGCTCTCGCCTTCGGCCACATTTACGGCATAGCATTCAACACGACGGCCTAATGCTTTCACTTTTCCAGCCGTTTCTTCGAGCCATTCGGCATTGAGATCGCACAGCGCAATATCCGCACCGGCTTCAGCCATTTTTACAGCAATCGCCTGCCCCAGTCCGCGCGCAGCGCCGGTGACCATGGCTACTTTGTCGTTAAGTTCAAACATTGAAATCCCCTATTGATTTTCCATATCTGTTAATTGGCCGATGTTACGGACTGCCACGGTCTTGTCAATACGCTTTATGAGTCCTGCCAAAACCTTGCCTGGCCCGCACTCAACAATCTCATCAACACCATCAGCAGCAAGCTTTTGCACAATGGATACCCATTGTACAGAGGAAGTAATCTGATTGATCATATCCCGCTTAACGGTGCCATTTTCATGAAACCGCGCTGTCACATTTGAAAGTACAGGAACCTTTTCATCTTCAAAATTAATCTTCGCCAAAAATGCATCCATCTTATCTGCGGCAGGCTGCATAAGCGGGGAATGGAATGCTCCGGCAACCGGCAGGCGGATTGCGCGCTTGGCCCCCGCTTCTTTGCAGAGAATTTCTGCCTGCTCAATGGATTCCGTAGTTCCGGAAAGTACAGTCTGCGCCAGCGAATTAAAATTAGCTACATGGCAGCCGGCTTCTTCAGCAACTTTCACAAGGGCGTCGCCATCTACATTCATGACCGCAAGCATGGCTCCCGGATTTTCTTCACAAGCCGCCTGCATATATTCGCCACGGGCTTTCAGAATTTTAATTGTGTCTTCAAAGCTGACAACGCCGGCAACATAAAGGGCCGTCCACTCCCCGAGGCTATGCCCGGCGAGAATGTCGAAATCGAGTTCAGCCTGCTTTAGTTGTAACGCCTTAAAGGCAGCGGCGCTGGCTACAAAAATTCCGAGCTGGGCATTGTTGGATTTATTCAGCTCTTCCTGCGGCCCCTCAAAACAGATTGCGGTCAGATCATAACCTAGAATTTCGTTGGCCCGATCAAATAAAGCTTTGCATTCCGGAATGGCCTCTGCCAAATCCTTGCCCATTCCCACAACTTGTGATCCCTGACCGGGAAATACGATTGCTCTCTTCATTACTTACCCCATTCTATAACGTTGGCACCCCAGGTGAAACCACCACCGAATACCGTTAGCACAACCAGATCGCCTTTTTTGATCGTTCCACCCCTTGCTGCTTCGTCCAATGCAATGGCAAGGGCCGCCGAAGAGGTATTGGCATATTTATCTACGTTTGAAAACATGCGGTCAGCGACACCGAGTCGTTTGGAAATGGCATCGATAATCCGAATATTGGCCTGATGCGGAATGAAGCAACTTACATCGTCTGCAGAAATTCCATTCTTTTCCATAACATCAAGAACAGCCTCTGACATCCGCACGACTGCGTGCTTGAACACATCGCGGCCTTCCATCTTGAGGAAGTGCTGTTTTTGATCGATCATTTCATGCGAAATTGGATTTCGGCTTCCGCCACCGGGCGTCGCAAGCAAATGAGCCAGCGATCCGTCCGATCCCATGGAAGATTCCATGATGCCGCGCCCTTCACCACCAGCCTGTAGCACGGCTGCGCCGGCACCATCTCCAAAGAGAATGCAAGTGCCACGATCTTCCCAATCAATAAAGGTGCTCATTTTTTCAGAGCCGATGACTAAAGCCGTTTCAACAGCCCCACACGCAATCTGACTCTTGGCCACATCCATGGCATAAAGAAAGCCGGAGCAAGCCGCTCCAAGGTCGTAGCAGAAGGCATTTTTTGCACCGATTTTTTCCTGTACAAAACAAGCGGTGCTCGGGAAAAACATATCGGGAGAGAGCGTTGCAACAATGATTAAATCAATTTCTTCGGCGCCAATTCTCGCATCGACTAAGGCCTTTATTGCCGCCTCCGATCCCAAATCCGATGCAGCCTGATCTTCAGCCGCAATATGGCGTTCGCGCATGCCGGTTCGAGAATAAATCCACTCATCGGAGGTTTCGACGACGCTTTCGAGGTCTTTATTCGTCAGCACCTTTTCAGGTACATACGATCCTGTTCCAATAATTGAAACTGTGCGTTTGGAGTCCATGCAAGCGTTCCGTAAAAATGCTAGGTTTCGGAGTTTATACTCTTTAGTTCAGCTTCAATCAAATGGTTTACATCATGATCAATTGCTTCAGAAGCCACTCGAATCGCATTGAATGTGGCAAAAGCGTTCGACGATCCATGCCCAATAATAACAATACCGTTCGCACCCAGCAATGGAGCACCGCCGTAGCTTGAAGGATCCGCATGAGAACGCATTTCCTTAAACACACCACGGGAAAAAAGATAACCAAGAATACGCAATGGATTTGCACGAAACATGGCTTTAAGCCAATTGGAAATCATACTGGCAACAGCTTCACTGGTTTTCAGCACAACGTTACCAACAAAACCATCACAAACCGCAACGCTGACCCTGCCGCCATAGAGATCGCGGCTCTCTACATTTCCAATAAAATTAAGATGCGTTTTTTCAAGCAGGCTAAAGGTTTTCTTGGTGGTTTCATTGCCCTTCGCCGCTTCTTCACCAATACTAAGAAGCCCAACGCTTGGATTTGAAACACTCAGAATTTCCCGGGAATAGATACTTCCCATAACGGCATACTGCTGAATCATTTCAGGCGTACTGTCGGGATTTGCTCCAGCATCAAGTAAAATAAAAGGGCCTTTCGGAGTCGGTAGCAGCGTAGCAATCGCAGGACGATCAACCCCTTCCAATGTCCGCAGCTTTAACGTAGCCGCCGCAACGGCAGCTCCCGTGTTGCCCGCAGAAAAGATAGCATCGGCCTTTCCATCTTTTACCAACTCAACGGCACGCGCAATGGACGAATCCTTCTTGCGCCGAATCGCTACAGCAGGAGAATCACCCATTTCCACGACTTCGGTACAATGCACGATTTCAATGCACGCAGGAACCTTACCCTTATGCTTGGCAAGTTCGGCCTTGATTTTGGTTTCATCGCCAACCAGAAAAAGCTTTTCAAGCCCCTGAAGTTTTTCAGCGGCCTGA
Organism: Kiritimatiellales bacterium; assembly: GCA_016744085.1. GTDB lineage: Bacteria > Verrucomicrobiota > Kiritimatiellia > Kiritimatiellales > Pontiellaceae > Pontiella. Next base: position 14,678 of record JADGFE010000051.1, read on the forward strand.
AGCGTTCCAGCAACAATTTCGAGAGGAGCGTAATCGCCCCCCATCGCATCTATCGAGATACGCATAGGTTTCTACTCTTCAGTAGCAACCGTAAGCACCTGGCGTCCGCCATAATAGCCGCAGCTAATACAAGCGTGATGAGGCAGTGCGGGAGCACCGCACTGCGAGCAAGAAGATGCACGGGAAACGGGCTTCTTCATATTTTGAACCTTGCGGCTCGCGGTTTTACTTTTCGAAGTTTTTCTCTTTGGAACTGCCATGGCAATCCTCCTTACATGCTATAAATTTAATCCGTCCAACGCCGTCCACGGGTTTGGACCATCTTCCGTCTCACATTCACAGGAGCTCTTATTTAAATCGGCCCCACACTGAGCACAAACTCCTTTGCACCCCTCGCTACAAACCGGAAATCCCGGAACATTTAACAGAATATCTTCCCGCAAATCTTCCGTAATATCCACTGAGTCAGTGCCGTCAGGTGCGGGATAAGCGCGTAGAAAATCGGAAACCCCTACCGTTGTCGAGAAAAAATCCGAACATCTTGCACACTGCAAGCCCAACTCCACCGACAGGTTTCCCCGAACCACCAACTCCTCGCAAACATGCTGGACATACAATGAATAGTGTACATCCCCCGATTCGCGAATAAAAGTATCGCCCTCCACCTGCATAACAGAACCGGGATCATCCCCCTCAAAACTGGACCCTTCCTCCGGGATCCGTGCCACCAATATTTTCATTTCCTCAACCCTCACTGTATTGCGTAATGCTTAATTAAACCGTTTCTCAATAACTATTCAACCGCAATACCCATTTGCACCGAATTATTCTGCCACCAAATCATTTTGCCTATCTCTCTGCCGAAAGGTACGTTCCTTCCCATGCAATTTTCCGACCTCATTCAAAACGAACTAATCCTACGCGCGATTGACGATGCGGGCTATACCGAACCGACCCCGATCCAGGCCGAAGCCATTCCGGCCATCCAGACCGGGCGCGATATCATTGGCTGTGCCCGCACCGGAACCGGCAAAACCGCCGCATTTGCTCTGCCCCTTATTCAAAAACTGGAAGAATCGTGGACCGCCGCCCGCGAGATCCGGGTACGATCCCTAATCCTCTCCCCTACCCGCGAACTGGCTATCCAGCTGGAAGAAAATATTAAAGCCTTTGCCGCCCTCACCGAGCTCATCACCCTGCTCGTGCATGGCGGAGCGGAGTACGAACACCAGATTCTAACCTTGCGCGAAGGCGTCGACATTCTCGTCGCCACCCCCGGCCGCATGCTGGACCTGATCGAACGCAAAACACTCAAGCTCGACCAAATCGAAATTTTTGTGGTCGACGAAGCCGACCGCATGCTCGATATGGGCTTTGCGCCCGATATCCGCAAAATCGCCCCCATGCTGCCGCAAACCCGTCAGGCCCTCTTCTTTTCCGCTACCATGCCTGCTGCAGCGCTCTCGTTAGCTACCGGCATTTTGCGCAAACCGATGCATATTTCCAGCGATCCGATTTCCGCCGCCGCCGAAAATATTCAGAAGCAGCTCTACTATGTGGAAAAGAACAATAAGTTTGCTCTGCTCGAATGGATGCTCCGCCACCTTGAATATGACCGCGTGCTCGTTTTCTGCCGTACCCGTCGCGGGGCCGACAAGCTGACCGAACGAATAAAGAAAACCGATCTGCCGGCCGATGTGTTGCACGGCGAAAAGGAACAGAGCCACCGACAGGATATTCTCGCGGCCTTCCGCTCCGGCGAAACACCAATCCTGATCGCCACCGACCTCGCTGCCCGTGGTATCGATATTGAAAACATATCGCACATCATAAATTTTGATCTGCCCAATGAGACCGAAACCTATGTGCACCGCATCGGCCGCACCGCCCGCGCCGGTGCATCAGGCATTGCTATCAGTTTTTGCGATCCCACCGAAAAAAGTTATCTGCGCGAGATCCTCGTGCATCTCGGCGAGGAAATGGAAGCAGTAGAAGATCACCCCTTTCACAGCGAGCAGATCAAACACTATTCCGGTAACGTAAAATCCAAGCACACACCGGACAAAAAGAAGCACGTCACCAAGATTCGCGAGCAGACCACCTGGCGCCTAGCCCCCGGCGAAGCCAGCAAACTCCACACCAAAGCGGACGGACCCAGAAAGAATGTCCGCCGAAACCCAAAGAAAACACAGGGCTAGCTGACACTAAAAAGGCGCGGGACAGCAACACATGGCTGTAGCCCCACCGACATCATCAGCGTTATTTAATAATCAATGCAAAGAATGCGTCGAAACCCATCAGGGCCTTCCGCTTCAGCGAAACCAATACCCCATCAAAATGTATCACGAGTCATAGAAGCAATTGCTGCATGATTTCTTCAACCCCTCGACTTGCTGCTTTGCCGAAACCTTGGCCGAAACAACCTTTTGAACCACAGGTTCTGACTTCGGGACTTTGGCTTGAATAGGTGTAGGCACACCAAACGCATCAGCACGGATCGAGCGAACAGGCATGATCGTAATTCCGATTTTCTTACTCCAGCGCATTTTACGAACGCAGAAAAGACCCCCCGAACTTAACCCCATCAGACCCGAATGGCACTTCCTTAAGCTACTTTTGCACGATATTTACTCCGATGCTTTATCTCGATCATTTCATGGCGAGGGCGGGTTAAAAGTTGATAGGG
>JADGFE010000237.1 GCA_016744085.1 Kiritimatiellales bacterium
TAACGGACTTATGGAACAGGCCGCCGCCGCCGCAGTTAAAACCGGTAAAGCCGCCGGGCTGAAAACCTTTGCGGTTGGTGCAACCATAAAAGTCAAAGGACTTAGTGAGTCCGATTATCAACTATTGGTTGGACGGGGCGCCGCCTGGGGTACGTATGAGTTTTCCACGTTTAAGAGTAATTCGAAAAAAACTACAGCGAGCTCTCTCGTTTTTTGCGGTGGAGTAAAAGACCGTTCGGCCATCAAGCATGCCGAAGCACAAGCGGCAGCCCTGCTGAGCACAGCCGATGTGGCCAACCTTCCCGGGAACGAAGCACCTCCGGGCAAAATTGCCGACTGGGCAAAAAGTATGGCAAAAGAAAACGGCCTTTCCTGCCAGATCATGGGTAAAGCCGAGCTAACCAAAAAAGGGTGCGGCGGTATTTTATCCGTAGCTCAGGGTAGCGCCGAAGATGCCCGCATGATTATTCTTAAACACAAGGGAACAGATCCAAAAGCGAAGCCAATCGTTCTCGTCGGAAAAACCGTGACCTTTGACTCCGGCGGCATCTCCCTCAAACCCGGCAAAGGCATGGGTTGGATGAAATACGACAAGTGCGGCGGAATGGCCGTGCTGACCGCGATGCAGATGATTGCGCGTATGAAGGTTAAAGCTCCGGTTATTGGAATTCTGGGTGCGGCAGAAAACATGCCCGGCTCCCGTGCCACACGCCCGGGCGATATCATTAAAGCCTATAACGGAAAAACTATTGAAGTGCTGAACACGGATGCCGAAGGCCGTCTTGTACTGGCCGATGCCCTTGGACTTGCTGCCGACATGAAACCAAAAGCGATTGTAGACCTTGCGACACTAACCGGAGCCGTAATCATTGCACTCGGATCCTCTGCTGCAGCGGTGTTGGGTAATGATGACAAATTGATTAAGAGTCTTATCTCATCAGGCGCAACTGCCGGCGAGCGGCTTTGGGAGCTTCCGCTCTACAAAGACTATTCCGACGACATGAAATCCGATTTTGCCGATCTTGGAAATCTCTCAAAATCCGGCGGAGCTGGCACGGCAACGGCGGCGGCATTTCTTCAGGAATTTGTTCCAGACGATATTCCATGGGCCCACCTGGATATTGCAGGAACCGCATGGGTTGAATCTGCTAAGTCCCACCAGGATGCAGGAGCAACCCTGTTTGGCGCCCGTCTTCTGGCACAGTGGATTTCATCACAAGGCTAATCTATGGAAGTCGACTGGCAATCCGTCAGTGCCATGGGAGTTTACTCTCTGGCATCGCTTCTTTGCTTAATTGGCTTTATTTTATCCTGCCTCTCTCTATCGGGAACCTGGGTAGTGCTTGGTGCAACAGGATTGGTTGCCTGGTCCCGCTGGCCTGAATTTCCAGGCATCGGCACGCTCATCGCATTTCTTATTCTATGCGTCAGCGTTGAAATCGTTGAAGGTCTTGCCAGCGCCTGGGGCGTGCAAAAACGGGGTGGCTCCAAAGCTGCCGGCTGGGCGGCATTAGGTGGCGGATTTCTTGGTATGATACTCGGGAGCGCGATTCCGGTTCCTATTATCGGGAACCTGTTAGGCATGTTGACAGGAAGCTTCGGATGCGCTTTTCTCGTTGAGCACGCTAAGATGAAAAAAACATCCCATGCGGCACATGTTGCAACCGGAGCGGTCCTTGCGCGGTTAGGTGTTATCTTTTTAAAGGTAGGCATCACCATTGCCATGACACTAACCCTCGGTATTGGAATCGCGGTTTCATGAAAAAAATTGCCTACTACATCACCGCACATGGCTATGGGCACGGAACGCGGTCCTGCGATATACTGAATGCATTGCGCGCAGCAAATCCGACTGTTCCGATCATCGTCAAGACTGACCTTCCCATCGACTTTATGAAGAGCCGACTGTCTGATGGAATTGACCTTCGTCAGGGAGCCTTCGACGTAGGTCTCATCCAGAAAGATTCCATTAACATTGATCTGGATGCTTCTATCAGCGCCATCGAAAAAGTGTATGCAAGAGAGAGCGAACTGATTGAGCAGGAAGTCGCTTTTATTCAGGAAGAAAACATCGGAGTTGTCGTTGCCGACATTCCGGCCATTCCGCTTGCCGCAGCACAACAGGCCGGCATCCCAAATATTGCATGCGCCAATTTTGGCTGGGACTGGATCTATTCCGAGTTTATCGACCATGATCCCCGCTGGAAAACCTATATGGATAAGATCAGACAGGTGTATGAAAAAACTGATCTGCTGTTGCGTCAACCTTTCGCCGAACCCATGGCCGCCTTTAATAACCAAGTTGATCTTCCGCTGATGGCGAAACCCGGAACAACGCGGCGCGAATTAATTACAGCAACAACCGGGAGCGATTCCAAGAAGCGCTGGGCACTCCTCTCCTTCTCTTCGCTAAACCTCGATCAGGGAGCCCTCGAAACCATAGCGCAGCTGAAAGACTATGAACTATTTTCCGTTGAACCTTTAAGGTGGGCCGATTCCAATATTCATAGTATTCCTCGATCCGTTGTATCGTTCGCAGATATTCTGGCATCATGCGATGTGGTCATTACAAAACCTGGTTTTGGCATCGTTTCCGAATGCATCGCCAACAATAAACCGATCATCTATTCCGACCGAAAAAACTTTAAGGAATACCCCGTTCTCGTTGCATCCATCGAGCGCTTTTGTCAGCAGGCCTTTATCCCTAACGCGGAGCTTTACTCCGGCCGATTTAAACGCGCACTGCAGGATATCGAAATGGCTTCTGAACCACCCGAGCAGATTAAAGACGGCGGTGCAGAACTAGCGGCTCAGCATATTCTTGACCGACTGTTTGCATAGCCCACTCTTGATCATAACCTATTTTCACAGTCATCCCATAGAGGCGCACGGACTCGCGTAAGTCCTTGAAAACCGAGGTTACGTCCGCTTGTTTTTGAAAGCTGGAATTCCGACTTTTTCGTTTTGAGGTGCTATCTCTCCTATTTCTGAATATTGCTGTCCCACAGAATCTCCCCTATTTCGGCTCAAAACCTACGAAATAGGCCTGTCCGGGTTCTGCAACCATTCGTGGAAGGCCACCTGCTGTCCCATGGAATTGAAGAAGCTCCTTTAGATCGAACTTTTCCCATGCATATGAACGTAGCAGAGCCATCAGACGGCTGAAGCTATGTGC
>JADGFE010000238.1 GCA_016744085.1 Kiritimatiellales bacterium
CTCCAGGTGGGTCGTAGTGCATCTCGTCAAATACGTCTTCTTTATAGCGCGAGAGAGAAAGATCATAGTTGTTCTTATCATCAGCGATTTCGCTGTGAGGTACGCTAAAATATTTGGCTGTGCGGTCGCTCGCGTTGTCTGGACCGGCTTCTGCATTGCGGGCGTGGTATTTATCGATTATATCTTGCAGGTCACCGTTACCCTCCTGCTTGCTACGTCTGTCGTCCAGCGAATAGCCATCGGCAGTCATTTCGTAGAACCAGACATGTTCAGTAGCCGGTTTGTCGACCTTATCTTTTGGCTCCCATACCTTTGTAAACAACAAAATGGCGGTGCTAACCCCGGCATAGGGTTTGAATACGCCGCTTGGTAACGTGATCACTGCTTTGAAATCGCAACGTTCAACTAACGTTTGGCGCAAATCTTTAAAGGCTTTACCGGAGCCGAATAACACCCCTTGCGGCACGATCACGCAGGCAGTGCCGCCTTTTTTCAAAAGGCGATAGATGTTTTCGACAAACAGTAGCTCGGTCTTAGTGGTGCTCAGTTGCAAGTTCTCGTTGATATCGCCTTTATCTATACTGCCAGTAAAGGGAGGGTTAGCTAACACGATGTCGTATTCAGATTCTTCAGTAAAACTTTTGCTGAGGGTGTCTTTATAGTCGATATGTGGCTCGTCAATACCGTGCATCATTAGGTTCATTAGCCCTAATCGCACCATTGTGGCGTCAATGTCGTAGCCCCAGAGTGAGTCGGACAAAATAGCTTGGGCTTTTTCAGTGAGGGCGGCGGCGACCGAGTTACGGATAAAACCGTCTTCATCAGCCTCTAGCGATTCTCTTTCTTTTTTATTTAAGCCTTGAAGCGCCAGTTGGGTGACGATGTACTGATATGCTCCAAGCAAAAAGCCGCCAGAACCACAGGCTGGGTCGGCAATTTTGTGACCCAATTGTGGCTGCACTAAGTCTGCCATTAGTTTAATAATGTGGCGCGGGGTACGGAATTGACCATTCTTGCCCGCAGTAGCAATTTCGGACAGGAGCATTTCGTAAACATCGCCTTGAATATCCTGAAAGGCTTGCCCATTTTCGCGCGAGTCTCTTTCCATCACTTCAAAAATTTCGTCGATAGACTTTACCGCTTCTACCATTAAGGATGGCTTAGGGATAATGAATACCGCATTTTTCATGTGATGAGTGAAGTTGGACTCTGAACCGTTCAGGTCTTTAAGGAACGGGAACACTCTACCTTGCACATGTTGCAGCATCTCTTCGGCCTGCATGTGCTTAAATTCGCTCCAGCGCAGGGTAACTTTGTTTATTGCGAATTTTTTTTCGTCGCTTAATTTTTTTCCCCAGTCAGCTTCAGTATCTTTTTCATCCCGACGAGCACGATATTCAGGCGGAATCCAAGTACCTTCGAATTTGGAAAAGTAGGTGTCCCCGGTGAATTCAGCATCTGCCTGCTTATTCAAATCCAGCTCATCGAGGCGTTTCATAAACAACAGATAGGTAATTTGCTCGATGGCGGTGAGGGGATTGCTGATGCCGCCGCTCCAGAATTTATTCCAAAGCTGGTCGATTTTTCCTTTGAGTTCGGGGTTGTTCTGTAACATGGGATACCTTGTTTATTAAGCAGCAAACCTTTCAGTCAGCTGCAGAATTTCGTTGATTTCGGCCGGGCTAAATACACCGCGGATGCCTTTCGGGTGTATAACCGTGAAGGGGGCATTAATCAGATCTCTTTTCTCCACCTTCTCACGTTCGATGATGAAGTTCTTCAGCAGGTTGAGGAATTCCATCTGGCTACTGGTAAGTGTCGTGTGAGCATGAATGAACCGCTCAAACGCCACACTGACTTCATCCGGAAAACTTTGTAACACTTCAATGCCCAATATGTGGCGAATAAATTGAATGAAACGTGCCTTTCTATTTTTGTAGACCTGACGCAATAGGTCTTCGGTGATATGCGGGAGCTCTTCGTTTAGCAGCTCGGCGAGTTCGCTAGCTTCCGTCGCGCTGACAGTTTCGCCGTTTTTGACTTTCTGCAACACGGGGTTGTGTTCCGTGAGTTCGGCAATAAGGACTTCAACCATTTCGCGGTAGCGTGTGATGCTTACGGCTTCATGTTGCGGGCCGAATTCTACCCATTCCTTTTTGTGCAGCTCGTCCACTAGATCAAGCAGAGCTTGTCCCTGTCCGGTGCTTTGCTCCCTAAACTTCATTAAAGGACCGAGTTTGACAATCATTTCGTCGTAAGCGTCTTCGTCGGCCTTGGACCAATATTGAATGGTTTGTGCAGCGCGGATAAGGGTTTCTTCTTGCTTCACAAAGGGTACCGAGAGCGGTAGTTCACTGATCTGTTCGATAATGCCTTCTTTGATAGTATCGGCTTGCTCCTTACTCTTCTTCTGCTCATCGTTTCCTTCTTTATTAATCTCTAGATTTAAAATGGCCAGTGAGTATTCGAGCAGGTCGCGCTCAAAGCGCATAGATTTGAAGTCGGCTTCTGATACAGTACGGAACATGGGCTTGATTTCAGCACGGAGGAATTCGAGCTTTTGATGTGTGAGACTGATCCAAAAATTTTCGTCTTCCTGTTGCGCCAGAGCAGCAGCAGCTTCTTTAATTACTATGGATGATTTTGGGAGTGCAGCAATTTGTAGGCGCAGTTTTGCTATTTCCCGCACAGCCACATCGTCATAGCCATTGTCGTTAGCTTTTTCTATTTTGTCGATACGCAGGCCAATCAGTCTCACTGGTAGGGACAGTTGCTGCTTGAGCTCCTTGCCCTTAGGGTTGAGTTTGAAGTATTCGAAGTTGTCCCAGCAGTCGAGAATCAGGAACACATCTTTCTCAAGGCACCAGGGCTTGGCCTTGCTGGTTTCCAGCAAGCGTGTGCCGCGTCCGACCATCTGCCAGAATTTGGTGTAGGAATAGACCGGCTTGGCGAACACGAGGTTGACGATCTCACGCACGTCGATACCGGTATCGAGCATGCCCACGCTGATGGCGATGCGCGGCATATCGTTGTTGGTGAACTGGTCGAGCAGGCCGCCTTTGCCGTAGACACGCGGATCGTCTGATACTAGTACTTTGGCCAGCTCACCGTTGAACTGCGGGTAAAGCTTGTCAAATATTTTTTCCATACGTCGGGCGTGCGCCTTGGTGG
>JADGFE010000052.1 GCA_016744085.1 Kiritimatiellales bacterium
CAGGCCGAAGCCGCCGACTGGACGCCTGCGCGATGGAAATCAACCCGCAGCAACGCCGACGCATAGTCCTGTCAAGGCGGTCGCCGAAGAGACGCATACGATATTGAAGGTATGCGTTTTCCTTATAATGACCGGACCCTGTATAATTTGGTTTCTCAGGTTGCTGGTTTAAAGGACGTTTCGGAGGCACAGAACGCGCTCTTTTTTGTAAATATCCTTCCTCATAAGGAAGCCCTGCGCAGGCGTATTGTTGATGTGATGGATGCCTGTTCAACTGTAAAAGTAAGCAACCTGATCTTTAACAAATCAAGGTAGTTATTACTACTGTAGGAATGACTATATTTCATACGTTGCCTTTTTTATTGTTGTGCTTCCAATGAGTGGATTTTTCCGTAGAATTCGCACTTCAATATCAATGTAGGAATGCCAATGAAAAAGACCAGAGTTGATCGCAAATTTGAAGAATTAAAGAAACAGGGTAAAAAAGGATTTATCGGGTATCTATCTGCTGGAGACCCAAACCTTAAGGACACTGTAGATCAAGTACTTCGTCTTGAAGACGCCGGTGTTGATATTATGGAACTTGCACTTCCGTTTTCAGATCCGCTAGCCGACGGCAAAGTGAACCAGGAAGCAGCCGCTCGCGCTTTAGCTGCCGGAGCTACCTTTGATGGATGCATGGAATGCATTGCTGAAATTCGTACGCGTTCTGAGCTTCCGATCATCTATTATGCCTATATGAACACGTTGCTTCCGCGAGGGTTTGCCCAGTCGATCGAAGTGGCAGCACAGGCGGGTGTTGACGGTTTTCTGCTACTGGATCTTCCGCTGGAAGAAGCGAAACCCTATCGCAATGCGCTAAAACAAAATGCGGTCAATTCCATTCAGCTCGTTACACCTACTACACCGGATGAGCGGATTCAGAAAATTGTAAAACAAGCCAATGGATTCATCTATTGTGTATCGCGGGAAGGAGTAACCGGAGTACAGGACAAGATCGCAGAAGGTGCTGGTGCACTGGTGCAGCGGATCAAGGATCATTCGGGGCTTCCAGTTGCGTTGGGATTCGGTATCGGAACACCCGAGCAGGCGCGTGATGCGGCTCGGCTTTCAGACGCCGTCGTTGTTGGAAGTGCCATTGTAAATGCATTCCACAACAATCCACATACGTCTGAAGGTCGTTCAGATGCAGCGGCATTTGTTGGTGAAATGGTACAGGCCGTAAAATCAGTTTAGCTGGCTCATTTCTTAACCACTTAAAACTTAAAGAGGTTTTTCATGGCAGGTCGTTATGCAGTAATCATGGCGGGTGGAAAGGGGGAGCGCTTTTGGCCGCTCAGCACATCAAAACGTCCTAAACAACTACTGGCCTTGGTCGGCGATAAACCGCTCATCGCACAAGCTGTAGACCGCTTGGATGGGCTGGTTCCCCCCGAAAACGTATTTGTAGTAACCAACGCCGAGCTCGTTGAAGCAACACAGGCGGCGGCGCCTCTGCTTCCACCGGAAAATATCGTAGGGGAACCAATTGGCCGCGACACAGCTGCTGCAGTTGCATGCGGAGGGGCTTTGGTTAAGGCCAAAGATAAAAATGGCGTATTCGCAATCCTTACTGCTGATCAGGTGATGGGAGATCTAGATGTGTTTTCTGCGACCCTTAAAGGCGGGATGGATCTTGCTGCTCAGAATGATATTCTAGTAACCATCGGTATCGAACCGACCTATCCTTCAACCGGCTTCGGTTATATTGAATCCGGAGATAATTTCCAGTCCGCTGAAGGTGTTGAGTTCCGCAAAGCACAGCGGTTTGTTGAAAAACCTGATGAAGGGACTGCTTCTAAATACGTCAATTCCGGAAGCTTTTACTGGAATTCCGGCATGTTTATTTGGTCGGTTCAATCATTGGAAAAAGCCTTTGCTGCACACTGTCCTGAAATGCGTAAACTTATGGATACATTAACCGGTTATGCTGCAGATGGAAAAATCATAGAAGGCATGGATACCACCTATCCAGATCTGGATAAAATATCAGTAGACTACGCATTAATGGAAAAGGCCGATAACATCATTATGGCCTGTGGAACCTTCTATTGGGACGACGTCGGCGCCTGGCCTGCGCTGGAAAACCATTTTGAGCAGGATGCCACTGGAAATACCAATATCGGACAGGTTCAAACGCTGGATGCCTCAAATAATATTATTTTATCAAAAGACCATCTTACTGCGGTGATCGGCGTGGAAGATTTAATTGTAGTACAGGCTGAAGGGGTAACGCTTGTCTGTCCGAAAGAGCGGGCTCAGGACATTAAGAAAATGGTCGTTGCTCTCCGAGAAAACGGGTCCTACGATGAACTCCTTTAACGGAGTCTAGGCAATTCAAGGGTGAATACTAATTCACCCTTGAAAAGCTATTGCCAAACTCCACCGTTTTGGTATCTTCTTCGTCTTTCCTGCTCATGCCGGAGTGGCGAAATTGGTAGACGCACGGGATTCAAAATCCCGCGGAGAAATCCTTGTGGGTTCGAGTCCCTCCTCCGGCACCAACCGCAGGCCTGGTTTTCCGCCGCCGCAATTGGATGTAAACGATCGTGTAGTAACGAGCTTCCTGCTCGTTTAAGCAAGCGAGACGCTTGCGCTACTTCAACGCAACACGCCCTTCAGCAATCCACTGCAGGGCTTCGGGATAGGCAATGTGCTCCTGTGCGTGCAATTTTTTCATCATGGTTTCGAGCGTGTCGTCCTCCTCAATCGCAATGCACCTTTGGTTGATGATCGTGCCCGTATCAACGCCGGCATCCACGAAGTGTACGGTGCAGCCGGTAAACTTGACGCCATAGTCAAGCGCCTGCTTGCTGCTGTCGAGTCCGGGGAAGCTGGGCAGCAGGGAGGGGTGAATGTTGATCATTCGTCCGGCAAAAGTATTGAGCAGACCATCCTTCACAATCCGCATGAATCCGGCCAAGGCGATAAAATTAACGTCATGCTCCTCGAGAATCTTCAGTACGCTTTGTTCTGCTTCGCCATCAAGCTTCGTTTTGAAAGGCGCGCAGTCGAAGTAGATGGCCGGAATGTTGTGCTTGCGGGCGCGTTCAAGAATATAGGCGTCTTCGCTGTCGGCCAGTACGCACTTAATTTCTGCATCCAGAGTGCCCGCGTCAATCGCGTCAATAATGGCTTGGCAGTTGGTGCCCGAGCCTGATCCGAAAATGGCCAACTTCAACATGTACCTACTCCTTGTTCTTTGAAGTTTGAAAAGATACTATGCCGCGCATTCTTAAACAACAAAAGACAGGGATATACCATGAACCTTAAAATCAAGCCTTTGAACGATGCTGCTCGCGAAACCTACTCTGACCACGGCCATTTCCATGAAGGCGATGCAGGACTCGACCTTTACGTACTGGAAGATATCACCATCGAACCCGGCGAAACCAAACCTATCAAACTGGGCATTGCCTGCGAACCGGAAGACGGACGGGCTTATTTCCTGATGCCGCGTTCCAGTATTTCCAAAACACCACTGCGTCTGGCTAACTCGCTTGGTCTGATCGATGGAGGCTACCGCGGTGAGCTAATGGCGATGTGCGATAATATTAAAGATATCAGCTATACCGCCGAAAAAGGGCAACGTCTATTTCAAGTGGTTGCCTGCGATTGCTCTCCGATTTTCTATGAAATGGTAGAGGAACTATCCGAAACAACGCGCGGTACTGGTGGATTTGGTAGTACGGGAAAATAAGTAAAACAAAGTATTGCGTGGGTAATGTTGTTTTAGAACAATATGTAAACCATGCAAAATGATAACCTGAAGTATGAGAGTTCTGATCTATTTGGCCGGGTGGTTTCAATTCTTGAAACCTCGCGGACAAATGTCGTCCGTTCCGTGAATTCAGAAATGGTCACGGCCTATTGGCTTATCGGCCGCGAAATTGTGGAAGAGATGCAACAAGGGGATGAACGGGCCGGCTATGCCAAGAAGCTTATGGAACAGCTCTCTCGTCAGCTCAACGAGCGGTATAAGAAGGGTTTTTCTATACCCAGTCTAAGGTTGTTTCGTCAGTTATATCGCGTATTTAATGACCGAAATGCGACTTGTGGCACACATCCTGCCGAATTCGCTACACAGTGTGTAGTGAATTCGGCAGGATTCATGCCATCGCTTGGTTGGTCCCATTATCGGGCGCTGATGCGCGTAGAGCATCAGGATGCTCGCGCGTATTATGAGCGCGAGGCCGCTTCCAACAGTTGGAGTGTCCGACAGCTGGAGCGTCAGATTCATTCCCTCTTCTTTGAGCGGTTGCTCAAGAGCAAGGAACGGGAAAAAATGGAAGCACGGCTGGAGTCGGGCGAGGGGTCGCTGAAACCCATCGATATCATCAAAGATCCCTATGTGCTCGAATTCCTGGATTTGCCCGAGTCGCACCAGCTGACCGAGGATGCGCTCGAAAATGCCCTGATCAACCAGTTGCAGCAATTCCTGTTGGAGCTGGGAAATGGTTTTGCATTTGTTGCCCGGCAGCTGCGTATCACCTTGGAATCCGATCATTATTATCCCGATCTTGTTTTCTATCACATTCGCCTAAAGTGCTACGTGGTGGTTGATTTAAAACTGAATAAGCTAACGCATGGCGATGTGGGGCAAATGCAGCTTTACGTGAATTATTTCGATCGCGAGGTTCGCGGATCGGATGACAATCCAACGGTTGGGTTGCTACTTTGTACGGAAAAAAATGACTCGATGGTTCGTTATATTCTAGGCGAGGAAAACGAACAGGTATTTGCATCTAAATATGAGCTGGCGCTCCCGACTAAGGAAGAGCTTGAGGAAGAACTGCGCAAAGAAAGGTTCCTGATCGAGGAAACGATTGCTCAATATGGAGCGGGTAACGATGTCTGAACAAAGCACCTATTCTATTCCGAATGAAACGCTGCGCGTTTGCGATATGCCGCTTCAACTTCGCCCTCGGGAAGAATTCGAGCGGGTCGGAGCGGAAAACGTTTCCGATGCAGTCTTGCTGGCTCTTATTCTGCGAACCGGTACCAAGGGAATGAATGTGGTCGAAGTTTCCCAGCGGTTGCTTTCTGCTTTCGGTTCCTTGACTGCATTGGCTAAAGCATCTGTAAAAGAAATTCAATCGATCAACAGTATCGGGCCGGTTAAAGCCCAAATGATCAAGGCGGCCATGGAATTGGCACAGCGGTTGACGCGTGAAAGTGTGGGCGAGAGTCCGATGATCACTACGCCGGAACAGGCGGCCGCCGTTTTGCGTGAGCGAGCTCGTGTATTGCAGCACGAGGTGTTCTGGGCGCTGATGCTTGATACTAAAAACAGGCTTATCGGCGAACCGAAGCAAATCAGTCAGGGCACCCTAAATAGCAGTCTGGTGCATCCACGGGAACTTTTTAAAAAGGCGGTGGAGCATTCCTGCGCGGCGATGATCCTCGCGCATAATCATCCATCCGGTGACCCGACACCTTCGTCTGAAGACATTAAAGTCACGAAGCAGCTTATTGAAGCAGGCGAGGTGATGGGCATCAAGGTGCTCGATCACATCGTCATAGGTCACCGCAGGCACAATATCGAAACTGACTTCCTTAGCCTGCGCGAATCGGGCTTGGTTCAATTTGGGTGAGATTTGGAGTGCTGCGTCAAGCCGCCGCACTCCAAATCTTTGCGACTTGGCCTAAAAACCAAAACCTGTCATTCTTTCGCTCATTATGAGAAAACAAACATTACATTTTGAGAGTATTGGCGGGGCGAGCGGGGATATGATTCTCGGCGCGCTCGTTGGGCTGGGCGTATCAGTTGACGAGCTGATTGAAGAGCTGAAATCGCTCAAAGTCGATCCATTCGAGATCGTGATCGACAAGATCGTGGAGCAGGGCATGAGCGGAGTGCGTGCAAAGGTGGTGCTGCACGAACACCACCACCACCACCATCAAGATCACGGCCATCATCACGGTCGCCACTTGAGTGCGATTCTTAAATTGATTGATGAGAGTGAGCTTCCTGCTCCTGTAAAGGAATCTGCGTCGTTGGTGTTTCGGCGCATCGGCGAGGCCGAGGCGGCGATCCATGGGATTGATATTGAAAAGATTCACTTCCACGAAGTTGGGGCGATGGATTCGATTGTGGATATTGTTGGGTGCTGCCTTGCACTGTATAAGCTGGGTGTGGATAGTGTTTCAATTCGAAATTTGCCGCAGGGACACGGCACGATCGAGTGCGCCCACGGAACCTATCCGAATCCGGCACCGGCCACATTACGCATTTTGGAAAGGTTCCCGGTGCAGGAGGTCGATGAGCCCTTCGAATTGGTTACGCCTACAGGTGCGGCGCTCATTTCAAGCTGGCGGACGGCGGATGTTCCAGCTCTTGGAAGCCGGGCTGTAAGGGCCGCCTATAGCTTTGGGCATCGTAAACTCAATGACCGACCCAATCTATTGCGCGCCACCCTCTACGAGGCCTCCGAAGATGTGACGACGGACGAATGCTTCGTACTCGAATGCAATCTCGACGATACCACCCCGGAGTTGGTGGGATGCCTGTTTGATCAATTGCTCGAAGCGGGCGCTCTCGATGTCTTCACCACGCCGGTCTTTATGAAAAAGCAGCGGCAGGGCATTCTTTTAACCGTGCTGTGCATTCCTTCCGCCCGCAAAAAGATGCTCGACCTCATCTTTCGCGAATCGACGACGTTCGGCATTCGTGAGCGGTTGGAAAAACGCACGATTCTTGAGCGAAGTTTTGAGTCAGTAGAAACACCATATGGAAAAGTCCGCATCAAAATGGGTCGGCGGAATGATGAAATCATTACAGCCTCGCCCGAGATTGAGGATTGCCGGAAATGCGCAGAGGAAAGTGGTGTGCCAGTGAAGAAGGTGTATGATGTTGCCTTATCAATTTTCACTAAGGAATAACTATAAATGTTAGCAAAACGAATCATACCTTGCCTGGATGTGACGGGCGGGCGCGTCGTGAAAGGCGTTAATTTTGTGGATCTGCGCGATGCCGGTGATCCGGTGGAGTGTGCTAAGGCCTATGAGGCACAGGGTGCAGATGAACTGACGTTTCTGGATATCACGGCTTCCAGCGATGGCCGCGAAATAATGATCGATATTGTACGTCGCTGCGCCGAGCAGGTTTTCATGCCTCTGACGGTTGGTGGCGGAATTCGCACGCCGGCTGATGTCCGCAATATGTTGAAAGCCGGAGCCGATAAGGTTTCTTTTAATACGGCAGCGATTAATAATCCCGATATTCTCAATGAATGCTCCGACTCATTTGGTTCGCAGTGTACGGTACTCGCCATTGATGCGCGGCGTAATGGGGACGGCACCTGGGGGGTCTTCACGCATGGTGGGCGTAATTCGACCGAGCTGGATGCGATTGAGTGGGCCATTGAAGGCACGCAGCGCGGGGCGGGGGAAATCTTGCTCACAAGCATGGATTGTGATGGCTGTAAAGACGGATTTGATGTGGAGCTGACCCGAACGGTTTCGGAGGCCGTTGGTGTTCCGGTAATAGCTTCGGGTGGAGCGGGAACGCTGCAGCACATGGCCGATGGCGTGACGGAAGGGAAAGCGGATGCCGTTTTGGCAGCATCAATTTTCCACTTCGGCGAATTTACGATTCGTGAAGTGAAAGAATATATGCGTGATAAGGGAATCGAAGTAAGGCTCTAAGGACACTAAGAATAGGTTTCTTTGTGAACTTCGTGAAATTAGGCGCTAATCGTTCCAATTATAAGCGAGCCCGTGAGCGGGTGTTTGGAGTTGAATTGAAAAGGAGAAAGAGATGAGCAAGGAACTCGAAGAAGGATTGGAACTGGCGTTGGATTGGAAGAAGCTGGAAAAAGCGGTGGAAGGAACAAAGGGTATTATTCCAGTAGCCGTACAGCACGCCGATACGAAGGAAGTTATTCTGGTGGCTTATATTAATCAGATTGCATTCGAGGAATCGCTTAAACGTAAGATGCTCGTACTCTGGAGCTCTTCGCGCCAGGAACTGTGGGTCAAAGGACTGACTTCCGGCGAAACTTTTGAGCTGACCAACGCCTACGTCAACTGTGAGCAAAACTCACTCCTATTTGAAGTGCGCCCGAATCGCGGGGGCATCTGTCACACCAAGAACGAAAAGGGCGATCCCCGTAACTGCTACTACCGTCAGATCGATTTAGATAATCCGGCGATGCTGAAAAATATTGACGTGTAGTGAAGAGTGATTTCGCGCAAAGACACTCCGCCGCAAAGTCTGTTATGACTGAAAGTGAAATATCTAAAATCACGGTGGATGCGGCTATTCATGTGCATTGCGCACTAGGTCCGGGATTATTTGAATCGGTCTATGAGGTGGTTCTTGCGCATGAGTTAAGTAAGCGAGGGCTTCAAGTGGTTCGGCAGGTACCAATTCCTATTGAGTATGATGGAGTAAAATTTGATGAGGGTTTCCGGGCGGATATTATTGTTGAAGGAAAAGTCATCCTTGAGCTTAAGTCTGTCGAGGCCTTATCTGCATCTCATCGAAAACAAATACAAACCTATCTTCGTCTAACGGGCCTTAAGCTAGGATTTTTACTAAATTTTGGTGCTACCTTGATGAAGGGTGGGCTCGTTCGAGCGGTCAACGGGCTTGAAGAAGATAACTTTGCGCCTTAGCGTCTTTGCGCGAGAAATAATTTTTTTTATTTGGAGAAAAAAGATGGGAATAAAACTTAATGATTTGATGCAGCAGAGTGGTGTTAAGTTCGGGACGAGCGGCGCTCGCGGGCTGGCCGTGGAAATGACGGACCAGGTCTGCTACACCTATGCAAAAGGCTTTTTCCACTATCTGGAAGAAACCGGAGAGCTGAAGAACGACGGTGAATCTGTTGCAATTGCCGGCGACCTGCGCCCCAGCACGGAACGTATCATGAGTGCTGTAGCAAAAGCGGCTTCGGATATGGGTTATGTTCCTGTCAATTGTGGATTTGTTCCTTCTCCGGCCGTTGCGCTTTACGGTCTTCAGAATGGATGCCCAGCCATCATGGTTACCGGTAGTCATATTCCGGCAGACCGCAATGGAATCAAATTTAATAAGTGTACTGGTGAGATCCTGAAGTACGACGAGGAACAGATCCGCGAACAGGTTGTTGAAGTGGATGCGTCTATTTTCGACAGTGAAGGGTTTGCTCTGCCAGAAGAAAATATTGATGCCCGTATTGAATATGTAAATCGCTACCTGCGCGCATTTCCAAATGATTGTCTGAAAGGGAAGAAGGTTGGGGTATATCAGCACTCAGCGGTTGGGCGGGATGTGTTGATTGAAATATTTTCCAGGCTCGGGGCCGATGTCACGCCACTGGGGTTCTCGGATACATTTATTCCAGTGGATACCGAAGCGATCCGCGAAGAGGATGTTAAGTTGGCCCGTGAATGGTCCGCAGAAAACGGATTCGATGTAATTATGTCAACCGATGGCGATAGCGATCGTCCGCTCATCAGCGATGAAAATGGCGAATGGTTGCGTGGCGATGTGGCGTGTATTTTGGCGGCGAAGTATCTCGGCGCCGACTCGGTCAGCACGCCCGTCAGCTGCAATACCGCACTGGAAAAAACCGGATGGTTCCCCGATGTCCGCCGTACCAAGATCGGCTCGCCCTTTGTGGTGGCTTCCATGATTGAAGCCTCGTTTGCGGGCTACAAGGGTACTATTGGCTATGAAGCCAACGGCGGCTTTTTAACGAACTCCGAGTTTGCGGTGTTTGGCAAAGAACTTCGTGCCTTGCCAACTCGCGATGCGGTATTGCCTGTGCTTGCTATAATTCTGCTCTCTATTAAGGAAGGTAAGCCGATATCCGCTTTGCTATCGGATCTTCCACAGCGCTTTACCGCCAGTGATCGTATTCAGGATTTTCCAACAGAAGAGAGCTCAAAAATTCTTCAGCAGTTTGAAGAGGTTACTGCAATCGAAGCCGCATTCAGCGATGTCTTCGGTAGGGTTGCATCAGTTGATCGCACCGACGGGCTACGCGTAACCTTCGAATCTTCTGAGATCCTGCACATGCGCCCATCAGGTAATGCTCCGGAATTCCGTTGCTATAATGAAGCCGATTCAGAAGAGCGCGTTCAGGCAATGCAGAAGATTTCGATGGATATTTTACTCAATTTGAAAGGGTAGGTAGCGCTTATTGCGTATTTCGTGCCGCTGAGAACTACGCAGTACGAAATAAGTAATACGCATCATTTTGATTGCGTAGCGAAACGTAATAGCTACCATCCACGTTTTTAACCAAGAGATAGATTCATGGCGATTGTACCCGATAGAGCAACATTTTTAGAGCAGGCGAAAAAAGGCAATCTGGTGCCGGTATGGGAAGAACTCCTAGCCGATCAGGAAACGCCGGTATCGGCCTATCAACGGGTCCGCACGTATTTGCGTGAAAAGGACGATGCTTCGCATACCTACTTGCTTGAAAGTGTAGAAGGCGGCGAAAACATCGGTCGCTATTCTTTTATAGGCGGGACACCGCGTACAATACTCCGTGCTTATGGGCGACGAGTTGAAATTGTTCATGAAGGCGGCGACCCATGGGTGATTGAAGATGTTGACCCTCTGGAAGCGTTGAAAATCCACATGCAGCAGTTTACGCCAGTGGTTGACGATCCGTCGTTACCACGTTTTGTAGGCGGTGCGGTTGGCTTTTTGGGATACGACATGGTTTCCCAGTTTGAACCGAGAGTACCCGTGATTGGGAACGATGATATTGGTAATCCCGATATGGTGTTTATGGTCACGGATGGTTTGATTGCATTCGACCGTGTTAAGCACCGGATGAAGGTGGTGGCAAATGCCCATATCACCGGAGATCCGAACGAAGCGTATGATAGAGCAATTACTCAGATTAAAGATTTGATCAATGCATTACGCACTCCGATTGAGCGTATCATGATTGATGCACATGTGGATGCTGAACCTCTGGAGCCGCAGTCGAACACTACGAAAGAAGAATTTTTCGATATGGTCGATAAGGTTCAGGAATACATTCGTTCCGGCGATGTCATTCAAACGGTTCTTTCTCAGCGTTTTGAAGTTGAGAATGAAGCCGATTCGCTGGATGTTTACAGGGCACTTCGTACGATTAATCCATCGCCTTATATGTACTGTCTGGATATGGGAGAGAGTGCCATTGTCGGCACCTCGCCAGAGATTCATGTGCGCTGTGAAGATAAAAAGGTTGAGGTCCGTCCAATTGCGGGGACCAGACCACGTGGTCAAACGACTGAAGAGGACAATGCTTTCGAAGAAGAACTTCTGGCTGACCCCAAAGAATGTGCGGAACACATTATGCTGGTTGATCTGGGCCGAAATGACATTGGACGTGTCTGTGAATTTGATTCGATTG
The DNA here is from genome assembly GCA_016744085.1 of Kiritimatiellales bacterium. Taxonomy (GTDB): domain Bacteria; phylum Verrucomicrobiota; class Kiritimatiellia; order Kiritimatiellales; family Pontiellaceae; genus Pontiella. The sequence continues at coordinate 11,385 of JADGFE010000052.1, forward strand.
AAGTGCCGGACCTCATGGTCGTGGAGCGCTACAGCCATGTGATGCATATTGTTTCAGATGTAACGGGTCACCTTTCAGATGAGCATGATGAATATGATGTCATGCGCGCAAGCTTTCCTGCAGGAACCGTAAGCGGCGCGCCAAAAATCCGGGCCATGGAAATTATTGCCGAGCTGGAAAAAAGTAAGCGAGGTCCTTATGCCGGTGCGGTCGGTTACTTTAATTATAATGGAAACTTTGATTCGGCGATAACCATCCGAACTGTAATCCTTGATAAAGACAAGGCCTACGTACAGGCCGGAGCCGGTATTGTTGCTGATTCTGTTGCTCTCAATGAATATGAGGAAACCCGTAATAAAGCGCGGGGAATGATGAAGGCTTTGGCTCTCGCAAAGCACTATCACGCGGCCCGCGTGGCTGGAGAAAAATCATGATTCTGGTTATCGATAACTACGATTCGTTTACCTACAACCTGGTGCAATACTTAGGCGAACTGGGTGCGGAAATGCGCATTTTCCGCAACGATGAAATTACGGTGGAAGAAGCCGTTGCGCTAAATCCGGAAAAGGTACTTGTCAGCCCCGGTCCCTGTACACCGAAGGAAGCTGGAGTTTCCTGCGATATTATCCGTGAATTTGGTCCGCGCCTTCCGTTGTTTGGTGTTTGTCTGGGGCATCAGTCCATCGGCGATGTCTACGGCGGAAATGTCATCCGTGCTGATCGTCTGATGCATGGTAAAACATCACCAATGATCCATGAGGATAAGAGTCTGTTCAAAGGGTTGCCGAGTCCATTTGATGCCACGCGCTATCATTCGCTGATTGTTGAACGGGAATCGTTGCCGGACTGTCTTGAAATTACGGCATGGACGGCCGAGGGTGAAATTATGGGCGTTCAGCATAAAGAGCATCCGGTTCATGGAGTTCAGTTTCATCCGGAATCCATTCTGACTCTCGAAGGAAAAAAACTGCTTCAAAACTTTCTGGATCTGTAATGCGTGAACAGTGACGACTGAGTCGTGATTCTTCTTGGCGGATCCCTCGCTTAGTAAAATCGGACACTCACGCCTCACGCATTTTCAGATTTCGTCTGAACTAGTTGAATAGCCTCTTTTTTGTCGTTCAGGAGTTCTCTTTTACTAAGAAGAACGAACTATGAAATCAAAACTACCTAATCCTGAGGCAACCCCCCCGGTGTGGCTTTGTTAAAATGGGAGCCATGGGACAATGAGCTGCATATGTCATGGCGTTGGGATGTTATTTCAGCGCCGAGCCCGAGCGGTTGAAGAGGATCGTCCTGTACTTCCTCCGAGAGCAAAGTATCTCGATAATTTTTCCGCAACCTGCATTCGTTGCTATGCCTGCGATGAATTCTGCGGTTATAACGCCATTGAAATGCGCATGGGTCGGGATGGTAATGCCGTAAAAATTGAACGGGTTGCAGCCTAGTCGGTGACTACAAAGGAAGATGATGCTTCAGAATTGCCGCGTGGAAATGGAAGAAACAGGCGCGGACGAGTTAGTTCCGGTAAAGGTTCGTAATCGGCATGCGACGGTCGCGGTCGAAGGACTTTGGTGTAATTTTTATGCCGGGCGGAGATTGCCGCCGTTTGTATTCGGTAAGCTCAACCGCATGGACTACGCGCCGGACAATAGCTTCGTCGTAGCCTTTGGAAATCAACTCATTGATTCCCATATCATTTTCAACATAGTCTTCTAGAATGGGATCAAGTATTTCGTAAGGAGGTAGTGAGTCTGTGTCTTTTTGGTCAGGGCGTAGTTCGGCAGATGGTGGGCGTTCGATAATACTTGGCGGAATGACAATGCCCTGTTCGTTACGCCAGCGGCAGAGATCAAACACGAGTGTCTTTGGTACATCCTTGATTACGGCATACCCACCGCACATATCGCCGTAGAGTGTACAGTAGCCCATGGCCATTTCACTCTTGTTTCCGGTCGTAAGCACCAGCCATCCATATTCATTCGAGAGTGCCATAATGAGATTGCCGCGAATACGGGCCTGCAGATTTTCTTCCGCTAGACCGGATTCCTTATTTTCACCCCATACGGTAGAAAGTCCCTGCTCAAAGTTGGAGTAGAGCTCTTTAATGGAGAGAGTATGGAATTCAACGTCGAGAATGGCAGCCATTTCCTCAGCATCGCCCAGTGTCCCGCCCGAGGAATATTGTGAGGGCATCGTGACCGTCGCCACACGATCCTTTCCAAGAGCGTCGACAGCTAGTGCCAAAACGATGGCTGAGTCGATGCCTCCACTCAGCGCGACAACCACTCGTTTAAATCCGATCTTGTTAACATAGTCCTTCAGGCCGAGCTTCAGCGCTTCGTAAACTTCTTCGAGATCGGGAAGAGGGGTTTCTTTTCTCGGTTCGTCATCGAAATAGAGAATGTCTTCTTCAAATTGCTTAGCACGTGCTATCCGGGATCCATCGGGAGCAAAAATCATGCTGGCCCCGTCAAAAACCAATTCATCCTGTCCTCCGACAAGGTTGCAGTAGAGCAGAGTGGTATTCAGCTTGCGGGCTGTTTGGGCCAATGCTTCAATGCGGTCGTTAAGTTTATTTCGGTAGTAGGGTGAAGCAGAAAGATTGATCAGTACATCAATTTCTTTTCCTTCAAGCGATGCAACTGCGGTACCGTCTGGATTCCATGAATCTTCACAGACATGAATGGCAGCGGTTTGACCATCCAAATCAAAGATACAGGATTCCGTTCCTGCTTCAAATAAGCGCTTTTCATCGAAGACGCCATAATTTGGCAAAAGCATTTTGTGATAGTCGCCAACGATTTTTGAATTCTGAAAAATAATAGCGGCGTTATATTTTTTCCCCGCTCTGGATACGGGGGTTCCTACGATGACCGTACAATTTGAGGGAAGTTCTTTCTTAAGCCGTTCGAATTGTCGCTCACAGTCGTTGCAGAAATGATCCTTCAAGATTAGATCTTCAGGTGGGTAGCCCGCAATAGCCAATTCAGGAAAAACAATGAGTTTTGCCCCGGCATCAAATGCTTCCCATGCTTTGGAAATGATTATATCGGTATTGGCCGAAAGGGCCCCAACCGTGGGATTCATCTGAACGAGGGCTGTTTTCATGTGCATAGCGTATTACGTATTTCGTGCTGCGTACTGCGCGGATTTTTCCTCGGAAGGACTTTAAATACGTAATACGCAAAGTACTACGTCCGGTAGTTCGGGGCTTCTTTAGTGATCTTAATATCATGGGCGTGGGCTTCAACAGCGCCTGCACCGGATACCCGGACAAACTGACCTCTTGCCTTAAGGTCTGGGATGTTCAGGGTGCCGCAATAACCTAGGCTGGCCTGTAGTCCACCACAGTATTGCTTCATCACCTTGCTGACTGTGCCCGCAAAAGGAACCATGCCTTCAATGCCCTGAGGAACTAGATCATCATCATCGTTCAGTCCGTAGCGCTGGCGGCTACCTTCGCGTGACTTCATGGCATCAAGACTACCCATGCCGCGGTAAACGACGAACTGGCGGCCTTCAAAAATAATTTTTTCGCCGGGGCTTTCTTCAGTTCCGGCGAGCACGGAGCCCATCATCACGGTATTGGCTCCAGCAACAAGAGCTTTCGCAATGTCGCCTGAATTTCGGATGCCGCCGTCTGCAATAACCGGAATATCACCCTTAAGAGCGCTGGAAGCTGCATAAATCGCAGAAATCTGGGGGATACCAACACCTGCGACCACACGGGTTGTGCAGATTGAACCGGGCCCGATTCCAACCTTGACCGCATCAGCCCCTGCATCACGTAGAGCCAGCGCTGCTTCGCCGGTGGCAATGTTGCCGCCGATTACATCAATATGAGGAAATTTTTTCTTCACCCAGGAAACCATGTCGAGCACACCCTTGGTATGTCCGTGCGCAGTATCGACAACCATGACATCAACTTCTTCCTGATTGAGGATTTCAGCACGTTCATAATCACCTGGGCCAACGCCGGCGGCCACGCGCAAGCGGTGTTTTTCATCGCGGTTAAAGAGTGGTTCTTCGTTTTCGATCAGGCGGCGAACGTCGGCATAGCTATAGAGACCGACCAGTTTGCCCTTTTGCAGTAGGGGTAGCTTTCCGATCTTATGCTGCTGCATAATGTCATAGGCTTGTCTAAGGTTGGTATCCGGTTTAGCCGTAATGATATTAGTGGTCATAATATCGGAGACCGGTGCGCGTTTTGAACGCGAAAAACGAATGTCTTTGGAGGTCAGGATGCCGACCAATTTCCCTTCGTTGTCGAGGATAGGGAAACCGTTGAAGCTGTAGCCTTTTTCTGCGCGACGTATTGCAATCATTTCCAAGGTGTCATTCACATTAAAGGTGATCGGATCAGTGATGAGTCCATTCAGGTGGTGTTTAACCCGGCTGACCTGTAGTGCCTGCTCTTCAGGATCTAGGTTTTTATGAATAACACCGATTCCGCCCATCATGGCCATGGAAATGGCCATGCGCCCTTCAGTAACGGTATCCATGGCCGCGCTGAGGAAGGGAATCTTTACACTGACATTTCGAGTTAGTTTTGAAGAGATGTCCGTATCGCTCGGCAGGAAGTCCGCATACTGGGTAATCAACGACACATCGTCAAATGTCAGCCCCTCGTAAGGGAAGGTTTTCATGAAATTTTGTATGTATTGATTCTGACTCATCTTATGCATCCTTTTGCCGGTGTATTTTGTGCAGATTGACTGAATGAGTCAAGCGTAGTAATGAGGGAATTGAGGTGCTTAAACTAAAGGCTCCATTTTAGTAGACTTTACCGAAAGAGCATTTCTTGAATAGCGAGATAAGAAAGAAATGCGAAAGCGCGTAGTTTGGGTTATAATGTGTGTAAAGCAATCATCGTAAATGATGTTTTCAATGCTGAGGGTGTCTCAGAATAATGCTCAGCAGATAAATGAAGGATGGAACAGATGAATACGGGAAAAGGATCACTACTGCCGATGATGGCTTTGGCTACTGCAGGCATGTTGCTTTCGGGTGGGCAGGTATTCGCTGTTGCTGACATCTACGCTGTGCAGTCGCGCATCTCGATGCCGAACTTTCAGTCGTTCAATCAGATTAACGCCGATTCGATGATCGGCGACTCCGGGCCCTTATATTCACCGGCCGGAGGCGTATATGCCGCCGCCTTTTTGGGAGGAATATTCTGTGGCATTGAATTGGAGAATGGCACTTTTTTCGACTATCTCGTAACCATTCCCCATGTTGGCGATGCCTCTGGGAGCCGTGTACTTTCTATTACCCACAAGTCAGGGCGATGGCTAGAGTTTTGATTGCAGCTTGAAAATGGCGATGTTGATTTCGAAAAGTTCTTCGTTCAATTTTCGCAT
>JADGFE010000053.1:0-8581 GCA_016744085.1 Kiritimatiellales bacterium
GACGTATACTTCACGTATACATCTCAGCGCCTCTGCGAGGAATCACAAAAAAAAGCGCCCCGCAAGGGACGCTTTCTTCAGTAGTTTCAGAAAAAACCGCTAGGCTTCTTCTTCGACCTTTTCAATCAGGGCAAGAGGATCGCCACCGAGTGCATCTTCGACCGAGATTTCTTCGCCCAACTTGACTGGCTTGATATCGCGATACAGCGGGAAGCCGGTACCAGCAGGAATCAAACGACCCATGATGACGTTTTCTTTGAAACCGCGCAGTTGGTCGACCATACCGAGCGTTGCCGCCTTGGTCAGAACACGCGTGGTATCCTGGAACGATGCGGCTGAGATGAAACTTTCCGTTTCAAGTGCAGCCTTGGTGATGCCGAGCAGAACCGGAGAGGCTTCCGACGGACGACGGCCTTCAGCCACAGCACGTTGGTTAACCTCCTGGAAAGTTTGCTTCTCGACCTGTTCACCCCAAAGGAATTCAGTATCGCCTGGATCGGTAATCTTAACTTTACGCAGCATTTGGCGAACAATCACCTCAATGTGCTTATCGTTAATTTCCACACCTTGCAGACGGTATACAGACTGAACCTCATTCACGAGATATTCCTGCAGATCCTGCGGACCACAGACTTCGAGTAATTCCTGCGGAACAATCGGACCTTCGGTCAGCTGCTGTCCCTTGTGAACAAAGTCACCCGGGAACACAATCACGTGCTTGTTCATTGGGATAAGATGCTCTTCCTCGGCACCGGTAATAGTGTCGCGAACAATCAGTTTACGTTTGCCCTTGGCAATTCCTCCAAGCTCAACAATACCTTCGATCTTAGCAATTTCGGCCGCTTCTTTCGGCGTACGGGCTTCAACCAGCTCAGCCACACGTGGCAGACCACCGGTAATATCCTTAGTACGAATTGTCTTACGCGGCGTACGAGCCAGCGTGAAACCAGCGGAGACCACTTCCTTCTCCTTGATCATGACCTGGGCGCCAGCAGGGACGGAATAGTAACCAACCTTGTTTTTGTCCTTCTTGTCGCGGATCACAATCTGAGGATGGAGATCTTCCTTATGCTCCATGACCACAAGACCTTCAACACCGGTGGATTCGTCGACACCCTTCTGGACAGTCACGCCTTCAATAAAGTCGTGGAATTCAACTTTACCATCGTGTTCGGAAAGAATCGGAACGGAGTACGGATCCCACTCAACAAAGGTTTCGCCGGCTGTAACTTCAGCGCCGTCATCAATGGAAACGAGTGCGCCGATAACCAGCTGATAGCGTTCAAGCTCACGCCCTTCATCATCAACAATTAACAGGCTGCCGTTTTTATTCAGGATAACGTTGTTGTCTTCGACCTTAACGGAACGAATACCTTCGTATTTAACAAGACCCGATCCCTTAGCTACGATTTTTGGTTGTTTAAAGACCGAACTCGCCGTACCACCAATATGGAACGTACGCATGGTAAGCTGTGTGCCCGGCTCACCAATGGACTGTGCGGCAATAATTCCAACCGGTTGCCCCAACTGAGCAGGCTTTCCGGTGGCCAGGTTTTTACCGTAGCACTTGGCGCAGACACCACGACGGGATTCGCAAGTCAAAACCGAGCGAATAACCACCAGTTCAACGCCGGCACTTTCCACCCGACGAGCGGAATATTTGTCGATGAGTTCACCTGCAGCAATAATAACGTCGAGCGTGTGCGGGTTGCAGATATCTTCTGCAGCCGTACGACCAATGATACGGGTTGCCAGAGAAACGAGTTCGTCGTCTCCTTCGGTAATCGCAATCACTTCAATACCATTAAGCGTGTGGCAGTTTTCTTCAGTAATAATAATATCGTGCGAAACGTCAACGAGCTTACGGGTAAGATACCCGGAGTCGGCCGTTTTCAACGCGGTATCGGCAAGACCCTTACGAGCACCATGCGTCGAAATAAAGTATTCAAGTACGGACAGACCTTCACGGAAGTTCGATAGAATCGGACGCTCAATAATTTCACCAGATGGTTTGGCCATCAGACCACGCATGCCGGCCAACTGACGAATCTGCTGACGGGAACCACGGGCGCCGGAGTCCACCATGACGTAAACCGGGTTGAGCTCTGCTTTTGACTGAATATTCATCGGGTCATCGTTCTTTTCGAGTACGTCGAACAGCTTATTGGTAAGCTTATCGTTCGTGTCCGTCCAGATATCAATGATCATGTTGTAGCGTTCGCCTTCGGTAATAAGACCCTTGCGATGCTTCGCTTCAACGTCATCACATTCTCCGCGGGCTTTGGCAACCATCTCGCCTTTATCCAGCGGAATGATCATATCGCACAAGCCGATGGACATACCGGAAAGCGTGGCATTTTCGTAACCAAGATTCTTAAGCGCATCGAGAACCACTACGGTTTCTTCATGACCGGCAATTTCGTAGCATTGCTCAATCAGAACACCGACAACCTTCTTAGTTGCGGTCTTGTTCACGAAACCAATTCCGTCCGGCCAAACTTCGTTAAAGAAGACGCGGCCAACGGTGGTGGTGATGATAGAACGTTCCTGATCGCCATTGCGGGTTTCGCGCTGGTAGTCGGGATTACGAAAACGGATACGGTCGTGTAGCCTTACTACCCCTTCGTCGTAGGCGGTGTGCACTTCCATGATATCACCCATCATGCGCAAGTGCTCGTTACCAGCTTTTTTCTTCTTCCCTTTTTTCCGCTCCATCAGATAGGTCTGAGACTCGGAGGTCAGGAAGTAGATACCCAACGCGATATCCTGCGTCGGCGTGGTAACCGGCTTGCCACTTGAAGGCGAGAAGATATTGTTGGTCGCAAGCATAAGGCTCTTCGACTCAACCTGGGCTTCTACGGACAGCGGTACGTGCACAGCCATTTGGTCACCGTCAAAGTCGGCGTTATAGGCGGTACAAACCAACGGATGCAGCTGAATGGCCTGTCCTTCAATCAGAATGGGCTCAAACGACTGAATAGAAAGTCTATGCAATGTAGGTGCACGGTTAAGCATCACAGTGTGACCACGGGTTACCTCGTCGAGGATATCCCATACTTCGTCCACTTCACGCTCAATCATTTTCTTCGCACTACGAACCGTGTGCACGACCCCCCGTTCTTTCAAACGGCGGATGATGAAAGGTTCGAACAGAACGAGGGCCATCTTCTTAGGAAGACCACACTGGTTAAGTTTCAGCGTAGGACCAACTACAATTACGGAACGACCGGAATAGTCTACACGCTTACCGAGCAGGTTCTGACGGAAACGACCTTGCTTACCCTTGAGCATATCGCTCAATGATTTCAGCGGGCGGTTACCCGGACCAGTTACGGCGCGGCCATGACGACCATTGTCAAACAGCGCGTCAACAGACTGCTGCAACATACGTTTTTCGTTGCGGATGATGACTTCAGGAGTCTTCAGAGCAAGCAGTGTACGGAGACGGTTGTTACGGTTGATCACGCGACGATAGAGATCGTTCAAGTCGGACGTAGCAAAACGGCCGCCTTCAAGCGGAACCAGCGGACGGAGATCCGGAGGGATAACCGGCAGCACTTCCATAACCATCCATTCTGGGCGGGAGTTGCTCTTAATGAACCCTTCCATCACCTTCATCTGGTTAACCAATTTCTTCCGAGTCTGCTTCGAACGGGTGTTCATCATGGCTTCTTCCAAAGCCATCAACATTTCCGCTGCATCAATCTTGGTCAGCAGTTCGCGAACACCTTCAGCACCGATCTTAGCCACGAAGCTTTCAGCACCATAGTTATCCATGGCTTCACGGTATTCCTCTTCGGAAAGCAACTGCTTGTCCTTCAGCGGAGTATCGCCAGCATCCACTACGATATAGTTATCGTAGTAAAGAACGCGTTCCAGATTACGCATGGTCATGTCCAGAATCAGACCCATACGACTTGGCGTGGCCTTGAAGAACCAGATATGCGAAACCGGCACAGCCAGCTCGATATGCGCCATACGTTCACGACGAACGCGGGAGAGAGTGACTTCCACACCACAACGGTCGCAGATTACGCCTTTGTGCTTAATACGTTTGTATTTACCGCACGAACATTCCCAGTCTTTGGTCGGGCCAAAGATACGCTCACAGAACAAACCACCCTTCTCAGGCTTGAATGTTCTGTAGTTGATCGTTTCTGGGTTCTTTACCTCGCCGTGGCTCCATGAACGGATAGCCTCTGGCGACGCAAGCGTAATGTTTGCGTAGTCGGTTTGCTCTTGTTGTTTAATTCCGAAGATGTCGGCAACATTGCTTGAATTCTTATCCACCGGTGCTCCTCCTGCAGTCTAAATATGTAGGTCGTATATGATACGGAAACTAGCTTGAAAGGATGGGAGTTCCATCCTCGTTCTTCACTTGGAAGTTCAAACCGAGTCCCTGCAGTTCCTTGATCAGTACGTTGAACGATTCCGGGCGTCCGGAGTCGAGGACATTTTCGCCCTTAACAATCGCTTCATACATTCTGGTTCTTCCGGCAATATCGTCGGATTTCACCGTCAGGATTTCCTGCAGTGCGTGTGCAGCACCGTAGGCTTCGAGAGCCCACACTTCCATTTCTCCGAAACGCTGACCACCGTACTGGGCTTTACCACCCAGCGGTTGCTGCGTAACGAGCGAGTATGGACCCACTGCACGTGCATGGATTTTTTCGCTGACCAAGTGATGAAGTTTGAGCATGTAAATCACACCCACAACCACACGCTGTTCGAAGCGCTCACCGGTACGTCCGTCGAAAAGTTCGGTCTTACCATCTTCGGCCAGGCCGGCTTCGCCGAGCATGTCACGAATCTGCTGTTCCGAAATACCATCGAAAATTGGTGTGGCAGCATGCATACCAAGATGCTTACAAGCCCAACCAAGATGCGTTTCGAGTACCTGTCCCACGTTCATACGTGAAGGTACACCAAGTGGGTTCAGTACTATGTCAACTGGAGTTCCATCAGGAAGGAACGGCATATCTTCCTCGGCAACAATACGGGAAATCACACCCTTGTTACCATGGCGACCGGCCATTTTATCCCCAACCGAAAGCTTTTTCTTGGTGGCAATGTAAACCTTAACGGATTTAACGACACCGGCATCCATTTCCTCGCCACTTCCAGCACGGTCGAGAGAACGAGTCCTGTCGGCTTTGGCTTCGGTAAACTTGTTACGATATTCGTCGATGATGCCCATGATCTTAATACGGATCGGGCTCGGATCAATTTCCACGTGCTCGTAGCTGGCTGCAAGTTTGCGCAACAGCGTTTTAGTGATCTTACGATTCGCAGGGATAATAACGTCGCCGCTTTCGGCATTCATCACATCCAGCGGAATCTTTTCACCAAGCAGAATATTGGAAAGAGCTTCCGTCAGATCTTCAGTGAGCTGACCGACCACGTCGTCATGACGTTCGGTAATCTCGGTCTGAAGCTTCTTAACGTCAGTCGGCTTGTTCTTGGCCGATGCGCCCAGCGCCTCGTCTTTCGCAGAAACCTTAACATCCATCACGATACCATTAGTGCCGGAAGGCGCTTTCAATGAGGTATCACGAACATCTGCGGCTTTTTCACCAAAAATGGCGCGCAGTAGGCGTTCTTCAGGAGCAAGCTCGGTTTCGCTCTTCGGCGTGATCTTACCAACGAGAATATCGCCGGGCTTCACTTCCGCACCAATCTGGATGATACCGTCATGGGATAGGTTCTTGAGCGCTTCTTCACCAACGTTTGGAATATCGCGGGTAATTTCTTCAGGACCCAGTTTGGTATCGCGGGCTCCGCATTCAAACTCTTCGATATGAACCGAAGTATATACGTCGTCACGAACCAGCTTCTGATTGATCAGGATGGCATCCTCGAAGTTATAACCGCCCCATGGCATAAAGGCCACAACGACATTTTTACCGAGAGCCAATTCGCCTTCGTCAGTTCCGGAACCATCAGCAAGAACATCACCTTCGGCAATCTTTTGTCCGAGTCTAACCAGCGGACGCTGATTCAAGCAGGTGCCTGCGTTCGAACGCATAAATTTGCGAAGTTTATATTCCTGAGAATCGCTATTTCCAGACTTCTTGACCGGCATTTTTCCGTCAGCAGAAATCACGATGCGATCAGCAGATGCATAAGCAACTTTACCTGGTTTATCCGCAGTTATCAGTACGCGGGAATCGCGGGCCAGACGGCCTTCGATGCCAGTACCAACAAACGGACGCTCCGACTTCATCAGCGGAACAGCCTGTCGTTGCATATTCGAGCCCATCAATGCACGGTTGGCATCATCATGCTCAAGGAATGGAATCAAGCCAGCTGCAATGGATACCACCTGCTTCGGTGACACATCCATGTACTGGACTTTTTCCGGTGGGACTTCAATAAAGTCGCCACGGACACGAACCATTACGCGATCATTTACAAAGACGCTCTTTTCATCGAGCTCGGCATTGGCCTGCGCGATAACGTAGCGTTCTTCTTCATCGGCAGTGAGCCAGTCCAGGTGCTTGCTGACCTTTCCTTTGGCACACTTCAGATATGGCGTAACGATGAATCCGTACTCATTAACCTTCGCAAAAGTAGAAAGCGAAGAAATCAGACCAATGTTTGGCCCTTCCGGAGTTTCAATTGGGCAGATACGACCGTAATGCGAACTATGTACGTCACGCACTTCAAAGCCAGCACGATCACGGTTCAGGCCGCCCGGCCCCAATGCGGAAAGACGACGCTTATGCGTGAGCTCCGAAAGCGGGTTGGTTTGGTCCATGAACTGCGACAACTGCGAACGACCAAAGAAATCCTTGATTACCGCAGAAAGCGCTTTTGGGTTAATCAGTTTCTGCGAAGAAAGGCGATCAACCGTTGTATCGAAAATAGTCATGCGTTCTTTTACAAGACGCTGGATACGAGCCAGACCTACGCGGCACTGCCCTTCGAGCAGTTCACCAACCGTACGAATACGGCGGCTACCAAGATGGTCGATGTCGTCCAGGGTACCTTCACCCATGCGAACCATCAGCAGGTAGCGAAGTGCTTCAACCACATCGACAACTTCCAGAGTAAGCGAACTGCTTTCAACACCCAGCTTCTGCTGAATCTTGTAACGGCCAACGCGGCTGAGGCTAAAACGGGCTTCATCAAAGAAAAGACGCTTGATCATCTGACGGGCAGATGCGGTGGTGGGCGGATCGCCCGGGCGCAGTTTCTGGTAGAGTTCTTTCAGAGCTTCATCAACCGTGCGGGTGGTGTCAGCTTGAACACTCTTAAGGAAAACGCCCTGGTCCCAGGAAACGTTAACAACAGAAACTTTCTTATAACCGGCCAGCTTCATACGCTGAATCATGTCAACAGTCAGGTTGTCGTAACGACGACCAATGACAGACTCGGAGTCAGCATCAACAATGTCGTCGCTGAGCACAAGGTTTTCGAGATCTTCCTCGGCGTACTTGCTCTTGCTGAGCGAGAACGAAGCGTACTTGTAGTACAGGTTGAGGATTTCTTCGTCAGATGCGTATCCTAATGCGCGAAGGAACGTCGATGCCAGGAATTTACGGCGCCGGCGCTTGCGGTCGAGATAGATATAAATCAGATCGCTGGTATCGAATTGAGCTTCGATCCATGATCCATGATCGGGAATAATGCGGAATGAATGAAGAATCGATCCATTCGCATGCTTCGATGATTCGAAGCAGATGCCCGGAGAACGGTGCAGCTGACTGACGATTACACGCTCAGCACCATTGATTACAAAGCTTCCGCTTTTAGTCATCAACGGGATTTCACCCATGAACAAGGTATCTTCACGAAGGTCTTCACCTTCACGAAGCTTGAACGTTACGTACAGCGGAGCCGAAAAAGTTTCGCCTTCACGTACAGATTCAAGATGTTCGAGTTTCGGCTTCTTTATTTCATAACTTACGAAATCCAAAGCAATCTGCCCGTCATAACTTTCGATCGGGAATGCTTCTCCGAGAACCGCTTGAAGTCCCAGCTTTTTACGGCGAGACGGCGAAGATTCCTGCTGGAGGAAGTCTTTATACGAGTTCAGTTGGATTTCAATTAAGTCGGGCGCATCTAGCGCATCGGTGAGCTTACCAAAGTTTTTTCTTTCAGCCATCCCGCACCTTCAGGTTGTCTTAATAGTGGATAACACTTGTTCCCCTTTGGGTTTCAAAGGGGAACAATCTACGTGCCACCGGATGGTGGCACAATCTGTATAAGTCAAGTAACCCGGAGGCTTACTTAACGTCTACGGCAGCTCCAACACCTTCGAGCTTTTCTTTCATGGCGTCAGCGTCATCCTTAGACAGACCGGATTTAACGCTGGTAGGAGCGTCATCGACCAATCCTTTAGCTTCTTTCAGACCGAGGCCTGTAATAGCACGGAGCTCTTTGATCACCTGAATCTTAGATCCGCCAGCAGCGGTCAGAACAACTTCGAATTCAGTCTGTGCAGCAGCGCCGCCACCTTCATCACCACCAGCAGGAGCTGCAACAGCTACAGCGGCCGGAGCTGCTGCGGTTACACCCAGACGGTTTTCAAGAGCTTTAACAAGCTGTGAAAGTTCGAGAACCGAAATGGTTTCAACCC
>JADGFE010000053.1:8591-16688 GCA_016744085.1 Kiritimatiellales bacterium
CCCAATCAACGAATTCTGCCATTTTACCTTCGAGTACTACTTCTTCTTTTACTTCTTCGGACATTTTGTGCCTCCTTGAACTGCTATCTGATTCAAATTAAATTTATGCTTCTTGTTCTTTTTTATCTTTTACCGCGCTCAATACATATACCAAGCTCGCGACCTTCTGATCCATTACACCAACCAACTGGCTGCATGGTGCCTGGAGTGTTCCAAGCAACATTGCACGCAATACATCCTTCGAAGGAAGCTTGGCTAACTCGACCACGTCTGCAGCGCTGACAGCCTTGCCTTCAACAAAGCCGCCCTTCACTACGGGCTTCTGATTTGTTGCGGTAAATTTTTTGATAACCTTGGCTACTTCAACCACGTCCCCATCACCATAGATCATTGCGGTCTGCCCTTTAAGCAGAGCCGAAGCATCTTCGGGAAGTACGCGATTGAGCATACGGTTTTTAACAACGTTGAAAGATGCACCGTTATCGCGGAGCGAGTTTTTCAACTCAGTCGTTGTAGGCATATCCATTCCGTCATAGTCGGCGAGGATCATGTACAACGCACCGGATACGCGCTCAGTAATCTCAGCGGCTTCGGCAATCTTTTCAGGTCTCATACCTTTTTCTTCAGGCTTCATAATAAATACCTACCCTTCCTTTGAGGAAAGTTCCTTTAGAGCAACCCGTAGCCCAGGACCCATGGTACTGGAAATGGAGCAACGCTTAATGTAGGTACCTTTGGAGCTGGAAGGTCGAGCACTGTTGATTGCATCAACAACTGCCTGAGCATTTTCCAGCAAAGCGGTCTTTTCAAAAGAACGCTTACCAAAAGGAACCGCAATATTACCGTTACGATCCATACGAAATTCAACCCGACCGGCCTTCAGCTGATTCACAGCAGCTGCAGTATCATCTGTAACTGTTCCCGTTTTCGGGTTAGGCATCAGACCACGTGGACCAAGTACACGGGCAACCTTACGAACTTCTTTCATCGCGTCCGGAGTTGCAACGGCGGCGTCAAAATCGGTCCAGCCACCCTGTACTTTTTTAATTAGGTCATCGAATCCAACTTCAGCTGCACCGGCTTCCCGAGCAGCTTCGGCGGCATCGCCGGTCGCAAAGACGATAATACGAACGTCTTTACCAGTACCGTGCGGCAGCGCAACAGTAGAACGGATCGCCTGATCGGACTTGGAAGGATCAACTCCCATCCGGAAGGCAAATTCTATTGTTTCGTCGAATTTTGCAGTTGGATTTTCCTGAAGGAAACCAATAGCGCCATCAACGCTGTAATCAGATTCCTTATTAACTTTACCAGCAACATCGCTGTATTTTTTACCGTGTGTAGCCATTATTCTACCTCGATTCCCATGCTGCGGGCTGTGCCCTCAATGATGCGTACTGCGGCATCAATATCGGATGCGTTGAGATCGGCTTTCTTGACTTCAACAATCTCTTCGATCTGAGCGCGGGTTACTTTGCCAACCTTGTCGCGGTTCGGAACTCCCGAACCTTTAGCAAGACCGGCAGCTTTTTTGAGCAGTACCGCTGCGGGCGGGCTTTTCGTAATAAACGAAAAACTGCGGTCGGCGTATACGGTGATTACCACCGGAATAACCAAACCAGCCTGGCTCTGCGTTGCAGCGTTATACGCTTTGCAGAACTCCATAATATTAACGCCGTGCTGACCCAATGCGGGTCCTACAGGCGGCGCAGGGTTTGCTTGCCCTGCCGGGATCTGCAACTTGATATACCCTGTAATTTCCTTAGCCATAACAATCCTCTAAATCTTTATTCGGCCGACCGTTCAACTTGCCAGTATTCGAGCTCCACAGGCGCAGAGCGACCAAAGATCGAAACAGAGATCTTTAGTTTTCCACGTTCCGGATCGACCTCTTCGATCATTCCGCTGAAGTTCATGAAAGGTCCATCTGTGACCTTTACCGTTTCGCCTGGCTCGAACATTACCTTCGGAGCAACAGCTTCCTTCTTTTCCTCAATCTGATTAACGATGCTATTCACTTCGTCTTCACTTAGAGGGGCGGGTTTTTCACCGCCGAGGAAACCAATCACACTCGGTGTATTCTGTATAAATGACCAGGCTTCAGCGTTTACCACATTTCCTTCGTACAGGTTGATGTAAATCAACAGGTAGCCAGGGAAAAACTTGCGGTTAACCGTCGTTTTTTTGCCTTGTTTAACTTCCGAGACCTTCTCAGAGGGAATAATAACCTCTCCGATAACGTCTTCCATCTCTTCTTGCTGCACTCGGCTGACAATGTTCTTTTGAACTTTGAGCTCGTGACCGGAAAGCGCGTGTAGAATGTACCATTGTTTCGGCATATGTTTTACGTCCCTGAATAAACTAGCGGATGATGTAATTAAGCAAACTCATGTTCACCAAATCACACAAACCAACAAAAGCACCGAGAATGATGACAGAAATGACAACGACCACGGACTGACCAAACAGTTCTTTCCGGGTAGGCCACGAACATTTCACCAACTCAACCTTCACCTCTTCAAGGAAGGTCTTCAAATTTCCGATGCTTTTCAGTTTTTCCATTTTACTTTCCAGTATTTTCAAAAAGTGGCAGGTCGGAAGGGACTCGAACCCCTAACAGCCGGTTTTGGAAACCGGTGCTCTACCAATTGAACTACCGACCTGTTTTCAAAATCGAATCAACTACTTCGTTTCGCGATGCAAGGTATGCCGCTTATCGCGCGGACAATACTTCTTGATTTCACGACGACCGGTTTCCAGCTTTTTATTGCGGGTTCCCGTGTAGTTGCGCTCTTTGCACTCGGTGCAAGCCAGAGTTATAATATCTCTCGGCATGGTTTTTTCCTAGTTGGAATTAAACGGGTTCGGGGCAGAATAACTTCTGCCCGTCTCCCGAAAGAATACGTTACGCAGTGATTTCAATAACGCGGCCAGCGCCGACGGTACGTCCACCTTCACGAATCGCGAAGCGCATATGCTGCTCCATCGCGATCGGGGTGATCAGAGTAACATCCATAGTGACGTTATCGCCAGGCATGACCATTTCAACACCTTCCGGCAGCTGAATGTCACCAGTTACGTCCGTTGTACGGAAGTAAAACTGCGGACGATAACCCTTGAAGAACGGCGTGTGGCGTCCACCTTCGTCTTTCGACAGAACGTAAACTTCACCCTTAAAACCGGTATGCGGATTGATGGTTCCTGGCTTAGCCAGAACCTGACCACGCTGTACATCTTCTTTCTTAGTACCACGTAACAGAACACCAACGTTGTCGCCAGCCTGACCCTCGTCGAGGATCTTACGGAACATTTCAACACCCGTGCAGGTTGTCTTAGCAGTATCCTTGAGACCGATAATTTCTACTTCGTCGCCGGTGTGGATAATACCACGCTCAACACGACCAGTAACAACGGTACCACGACCTTCAATAGAGAAGACATCTTCGATAGGAAGTAGGAAAGGAAGATCAGTTACACGCTCGGGCTCTGGAATCCAAGCATCGAGGGCATCCATCAAATCCTGAATGCACTGAGCACCTGGTCCAGACGGATCGTTGATCGCCTGAAGGGCAGATCCACGAACGATCGGAGAATCTTCTTCAAACTCATACTTAGCGAGGAGTTCCTGAATTTCCATTTCAACGAGTTCGATCAACTCTTCGTCATCAACGAGGTCGCACTTGTTGAGGAATACAACGATTTTTGGAACACCAACCTGGCGGGCCAGAAGGATGTGCTCACGAGTCTGCGGCATTGGGCCGGACGGAGCTTCAACCACCAAAATTGCACCGTCCATCTGCGCAGCACCAGTGATCATATTTTTCACGTAGTCAGCATGGCCCGGGCAATCAACGTGGGCGTAGTGACGGTTATCGGATTCGTACTCAACGTGCGAAGTCGCGATAGTCAGAATCTTAGTCGAGTCACGGCGACCCTGAGATTCGGATGCTTTAGCAACGCTATCGTATGCGATGTATTCAGCCAACCCTTTAGCTGCCTGTACGCAAGTGATGGATGCAGTTACTGTTGTTTTACCATGGTCGACGTGACCAATCGTGCCCACATTCACGTGGGGCTTTGTCCGCTCGAACTTATCCTTAGCCATTTTGTTTACCTCCTGAATCTTTATCAGTTTAACATTATATACAAATCGAACAAATGGAGCCCATGAGCAGAGTCGAACTGCTGACTTCATCCTTACCAAGGATGCGCTCTACCACTGAGCTACATGGGCCTGTTTATCCAAAAAACAGACAAACAAGCCTGCACGCACACCGGTAAAAAATGCACCTTCAGAGCTTGTTCCTACAAAAATATACCTTACCTGCCATGACTTCTGATTTGGCGAATAAGACGGCGGACTTTATAGAAAACCGCTGCAGTGTCAACCCCGAAGATCAAAAAAAACTTCAGCAAAATCAATCTACAAGGATTTTTACAACAAAACTCAATATTATCAGTAGTAAATCCGTAAAATCAGGAAGGAAACACTCGTTAAATCCGCTCCTACAAGAGATCTCATTTCCTTTTTACCATTTAAACCATAAAGCATCTCAAAGGTTAAGCTTACCAACAAGCCTGAAAAAGAAAATCCGCCTCCATGTAGCGGAAACAAATAACTGGCAACAATAAACTCCGTAGTTCATGCGTTAGTTCACCCATCACAGAAAGCTAATAAGCTATTGCTTTTTCCAAAGCTTGAATGGCAGACTCTTAGACCATGTTAACTACGAACACAAGAATTCAAGACCTTCTCGAGTCCACTGACCTTTTCGAACAAGATCAGCTGGATAAAGTTTTAACCACTGCCCGCGAAGGCAGTCGCCCGGTTTGCGAGGTTATTCGCGAAATTGAAGACCTTAAGGAAGACCAGTTCCTTGAAAAGCTTGCCGAAACCATGGAGCTGCCCTTTCAGCGGCTAAAAGAAATTGAGATAGAAAACGATATTCTCGAGAAACTCCCCACTAAAGCGATATTTCAATATAACGTTATTCCTCTGCTCGAAGAAGACGGCTGCCTGAAAGTTGCCACCAGCGACCCGTTTACTCCCGGACTGGTCGATGCGCTTCGATTGGCGGCAGAATGTCGTATTCGGCTGATTCTTAGCCCATCTGATGATATTGCCACCTCTTCCAAGAGATTTTATGGGGTTGGCGCGGAAACTCTCGACCGCATGATGCAGGATGACCGCATTGACCTCGAAGATGATGACGACCTCCTTAAACAGGATCTAAGCGAACTCGACCAGGAAGCCTCAGTCGTTAAATTTGTAAATCAAATCATATGGGAAGCCTATAACGACCGAGCAACCGATATTCATATTGAACCCATGGAAATGGATCTACGGATCCGCTATCGCGTAGACGGGGTTTTACACGAAACACCCATGCCTCCACAGCTCAAGCGGTTTCAATCATCGGTCATCTCACGCATTAAAGTAATGGCCAATATGGATATTGCTGAAAAGCGACTCCCGCAGGATGGCCGAATCAGCGTTCGCATCCGCGGAGCAGAGATTGACGTTCGTGTATCCACTATGCCTACGGTATATGGCGAAAGCGTCAGCCTCCGTCTTTTAATGCGTGGCGGCGGACTCGTGACCATGGCCGATCTGGGCCTTAACGAACATGACAGCAGCCATTTGAAAAAAATGATTACCCGTCCACATGGAATTTTGCTGGTCACGGGACCGACCGGATCAGGCAAATCCACCTCGCTTTACGCATGGCTTCATACGATTAACTCGGTAGACAAGCGCATCATGTCGGCAGAAGATCCGATCGAATATGAAATGCCCGGCGTAAACCAGGTTCAGATGCGCCCCGAAATCGGGCTGACATTTGCCGACACCTTACGCACCTTCCTTCGTCAGGATCCCGATGTCATCATGGTTGGGGAAATTCGTGATAAAGAAACCGCCGAAATTGCGATTCGTGCGGCCCTCACCGGTCATCTGGTGTTCAGCACTATTCATACGAACGATTCGGCCAGCACCATTACACGATTGCTTGATATGGGCATCGAACCCTTCCTCGTTGCATCTTCGGTCGAAGGTATCGTTGCCCAGCGTCTTGTGCGTGGCCTTTGCGAAAGCTGCCGCCAGCCCATTGAAATCGACGAAGATTTCCTTCGCGAACACAACTTCCCTATAGAGCGTCTTGCTACTGAAGGCCCGATCTATGAAGCGGTAGGATGCGATGAATGCCGCGGAAACGGCTATAAGGGCCGAACCGGAATTTTTGAAATTCTACCGGTCACCGACGAAATCCGACCGCTTGTAGTTGCCCACGCTTCGGCCAGCGCCATTAAACAGTCCGCACTAGACCACGGAATGAAAACACTGCGCGAAGATGGATGGGACAAGGTGCTCGCAGGAGTCACCACGATTGATGAAATCCTTCGTGTGACAGAGGAAGCTGAATTCGACGAAGAGTGAGGCGTTGGTGGTTTTACCAATTGAGGGATCCGCCAAGAAGAATCACGACTCAATCGTCACTCTTCACGAAAGAAAACGAGCCAATTGGTTATTCCGGAGGAAGAATGCCTTCCGCCACCAACTGATCATCCATTTCCTGCGTCAGCGGAATGGGTAATGGCGGCATACCCTGGCGAATAACCTCCACCTGATACTGCCTAAGCCGCTCTCTAGTTTGCTCAAGCTTTGCCGCCTGTTCCTCTGGCGTTAGCTGCGGCTCAGGAGGTTTTGCCGGCTGCGGAGTTGGGCGACGAAACCCACCCCCAAACTTTCTTTGCGGTTGTGCTTTTTTAGCCGCCGGTTGTGCCGCACCTCTTGCCAACTCAAAGGTGACTCGGCTTCCACCGCGATCTAGTGTTGCACTCGAGTTATGCAAATCAATCTCAAGCAGCTTCATGCCGCGGAAACTCTCCCCTACCACAAGCATAATACTTCGGGGATCCCCTGCCTTAGCCGTTTTGTTTTGAAAACCCGCACGCACTTCACCACTTTCTGACTCCAGAAGAAAACACAGTCGAAGCTCCTTTTCAGCAGCTTTCGAAGCGGCGTCAGCAGCAGCATCTTTCGCATCTTTTGCAGCTTCAGCCGCAATCAAGGGATCCGCACCAAAGGGAGATCGTTCAATAATAACATTATAGCGTTTTGTGTCGTACTCTGTTTCTCCCACAGAGACTCCTGCAATCGCGATAACCAGTAAAATAATGATACGACTAACCTGATTTACAACCATGAATGAATTCATCCTTTTATAACTGAGCGAAACAATGCTTTCTTACCCTCGATTCGTCAAGAGCAACTACCATTTCCAATTCTGAACAAAATAACGTTTCATTCTCTGGTTTATTGCTCAATCCCGTTTTTTAAGCTTACAGTAATTGGATGAAGCAAAAAACAGTCATCATTACAGAGGCAAACTCTGGAATCGGCAAGGCCGCTGCAATGAAGCTTGCCGGCGAGGGGCACCGAGTCGTGCTGGCATGCCGCAAC
This sequence comes from Kiritimatiellales bacterium, assembly GCA_016744085.1. Classification (GTDB taxonomy): domain Bacteria; phylum Verrucomicrobiota; class Kiritimatiellia; order Kiritimatiellales; family Pontiellaceae; genus Pontiella. The sequence continues at coordinate 16,054 of JADGFE010000053.1, forward strand.
CCCGACCGAGCCATTGAGGCCCAACGCGAAATCGGGTCCAATTCGCTGACCGCTGAACTTGACCTATCTCAACGCTCCAGCATTCATGCTTTCACAGACTGGGTTCACCGGAAACTTGGCGGCGTTGATGTCGTTATCAACAATGCTGCCGATTTTGATCTCTCCCGAACGTCTCGTACGTTAACCAACGATGGGTTCGAAACCATTTGGTTTACCAATCATCTTGCACCGGCTCTGCTCACTGACCGACTGATGGATATGTTGGTTGCAAGCCCGCAAGGGCGCATCATTAATATTTCATCCAAAGGTTTGCTGATCCATCCATTCCTGACCGTTAACCTGAAAGATCCAATGTTTAACAAACATCCCTACTCTGTTTCGAAGGCCTACTATCAATCCAAGCTCGCCCAGATCATGCATACCATCTGGCTTTCGCATCAGCTCATCGGCACCATGGTCAGCGCAAACTGCATTAGCGTAAAAAATGTACGACTGGACCTGGGTCGCTATCCCGATCTGCCTCAATGGCTCAAAAATTGGGTCTTCCGCCAAATCAGTGGGTAAATGAATGATTAACACACCGAACAACTTATCTGTAATGTGTTGTCGACGAAAACGACACTACACAGAAGGAG
>JADGFE010000239.1 GCA_016744085.1 Kiritimatiellales bacterium
TTCGTAGAGGCGATTGCTGCGAATGGAAACAACGCATTTTCAATGCTGATGCGACGATGCTAAGCTCATATAGAAAGACCGTGATCCCACAACCGGGCTTTCGTTCTTCCAGACCAGTATCACCAACGCGGCCAGCAACCGGGTATACGGCGTTGATTCCTGCACGAACCTCGTTACAGGCTAGAAACGATCTGCCAGGTACTGGAGGGCTGATGAAGCTGGGTTCTATAAGGTTGAGGTGCGCGGGTGCCGTGACGTTGCTTGAGCAGCATGGGCGTCAATTCCTCGCACACAACTACGACCTAATTCATCAACCAAATCATATCGAGTGTTCATTGAACAACTGCTGTAGTTTAACTATATACAGGAGCAATGGGCAGGATGCCCACTCTACGACTATCGCCATAAAGTTATGAATTAGCTTAAGCTTTTTTCACAAACTCAGATTTAAGTTTCATAGCGCCGAAGCCGGAGATTTTACAGTCAATGTTATGATCGCCTTCGCAGAGTCGAATACTTTTAACCTTGGTGCCAACTTTCAGGTCGGACTGAGCGCCTTTTACCTTAAGCCCCTTCACGATGGTAACGGAGTCGCCATCGGCCAACACATTTCCATTGGCATCCAGTACAGTGAGCTCACCCTCTGATTCAGAGGCTTCTGATCTGGGTGTCCATTCATGCCCGCAATCCGGGCAGACCAGAATATCGCGGTCTTCATAGGCATATTCTGAATTACATTCCGGGCAGCTAGGGATATCGCTCATATTTAAGCTCCGTTTTCTGGGCACAAAAAAAGGTCATACGATTAAGTATGACCTGTAGAAAATGGTGGGCGTTAACGGATTCGAACCGCTGACCCTCTCGGTGTAAACGAGATGCTCTAACCAACTGAGCTAAACGCCCATTTCCTTCAAAGGAGCGCACATAGTACCCATTCCTTTTTTTGAGTCAAGCGGTGAACCTTAAAAAAATAAAAAAAACGATATTCTAGTTAATCGATGTATTGAAAGCACCTGCAGATCAAACAGATAGACGCAGGTTTAACTGCAAGCAAAACCATATGAAACAGAGAAGAACGATACTTTATAACTGATAAATCATTAATCATTCCAATAGATCTACGTTAATCAGCGGCATTAGTCGTCACCCACTCTCAATTATCTGCGAGCCAAATATGCCTATCCGACGACCGTATTCAGCCAGTTTTTGGCCATGAGCGCATGCCCCTCTTCAGCCCAGCAGAACGGTATCTGACGAAGCTGCGCGGCAACAAAGGCGGCTTCAAATTCAACAGCCAGTTTTTCATGATTGAAACCTTAGGGTCCAGATCCTCGCGCATCTTTTCAATTGCGGGATTGATATGTAGCAAAAAGGGAGAGAAAATCATGATGTCTGCTGCCGTTTTTGTATTAACCTATTCCAGCAAATCACGGTATTCCGCTTCATAAACCTCTTCTGAAGTCGGGTCCTTTTTTCCATAGCGACGCCACGTATTATTGACGCCTGTATAAAATGGAAACCCAATTGGGTTTAAGGTCTATGCAATCCGGGTTCCAGCGGCTCAGCATATCGCAAGTGCGATCTCCGCGGATTCCAGTATTCCGGAACCGCAAATTGAGTTCTGCATGCTCCTTTCCCAGTTTTCAGCCAGCATTTTGGCGTAACCCATTCCTAGTGAATCACGATTACTGCGATCGCGCCCGCAGTCGCTGATGCTGTCGTCGTCAAATAGAATCAGACCATTGGGTTGAAAAGGACAGCTCAAGCCATCACCTCTTTCAAGGCATTGAGCATGATTTGATTCTGCTCGGGGGTGCCAATTGTTATGCGAATATGATCCGGCAGACCGTATGGATCCATTGGACGCACGATTACTTTGCGCTTCTGGAGTTCCTGAAATACTTCGCGGCCGTTACCGGCCTTAATGAGAATAAAGTTGGCGCCGGACGGAACCGTTTCAATGCCTAGCTTCGGCAGTTCCTGTTCAAAATATTGAAGCCCCTGAAAAATCATTTCGCGGGTTTCTACAATATGAGTTACATCATCCAGCGCCGCCATGGCTGCCGACTGCGCCATGGCATTGACGTTGAACGGCTGGCGGACTTTGTTCAGCAACGCTATCAGCTCTGGATGGGCGACGGCATAGCCAATACGCAGTCCGGCCAGTCCATAGGCTTTAGAAAAGGTACGTAGTAGAATGAGGTTTTTACGGCCGGCCCGAATGTGTTTTAGCAGATTCGGTTTCATATCATTCGGCATGACTTCGAAATAGGCTTCATCAATAACCGCCACCACATGATCCGGCAGCTTATCGATAAAGGCATCGATCGTCTCCGGCGAAACCATGGTTCCTGTCGGATTGTTTGGATTGCAAACGGTAATCAGTCTGGTTTCCGGTGTAACCGCGGCCAGCATGGCATCCAGATCGTGCATATGTTCCGGCATGGGAACACGAATACATTCTGCCTGATAGAGCGCCGCAACCAGAAAGTAGACAGCAAAGGCTTCGGCTCCCATGATCAGGTTCGTTCCCTGACCCAGAAATACATGCCCCAGAAATACAATCAGCTCATTGCTTCCGCATCCAAACAGAAGCTGTTCCGGATCAACGCCCAGCTTATCGGCCAGCTTGTTTTTGAGATAGAATGCGCCGCCGTCGGGATAACGATGCATTTCAGAAATTGATTCCTGCATGGCTTCGATTGCCATGGGAGAGGGGCCCAGCTCATTTTCGTTCGATGCCACCTTTACGATCTCGGCAATGTCATCAAACCCCAGCTCCCGCGCAACTTCTTCCATGGGCTTGCCGGGCTCGTATATTCGTAAATCCGAAATCCAATCTTTTGCCTTCATCCCCTACTCCTACGTTAATTTTAAAACATGCATTTTATCTCCCGACTCGCGCGGAGCAATTCCCAACCGACAGAATTCACAGGGATAAAACCCACGAATACCCGATCATGTTTTACGGGAGATAAAGTCCGCTTAAAACAAATTACATACTGTCTGTATACATTAAAATTAGCTAACCTATTGTTTACGCATGGTTTTTTCATCTACAGGCCCTTTAGGCAATGCGGGTATGAAAAACCGATTTTCGTAGACAATTCCCTCTCGGTTTGTTTTTGTACTCTCGATGAC
>JADGFE010000240.1 GCA_016744085.1 Kiritimatiellales bacterium
GAGGTCTAGGCTGAACCGGATGGGATTGTTGGGGTGCTTTCCGAATCAGCTTGCCTGAAAAATACTTGTTCAAACGGCCATGTCAATTCTACTCAAAAAATATGGGGTCTAGTATTTTATACTACGCCTAAATTTTCCCCCAAAGAAGCGTTGACACCGATTTGGGTAAATCCGTACTCTCCGCAGACAATATGGAGTTTTCGCGTTTCAATGGGTACGTTGGAGCACGCATTTCTATTTTACAAGGGTATTATTAAGCTAAGGGGAAAGTGTGAAAAAAATATTAACAGGGCTACTATGGTTTGTTGTTCTGGCGGCGGTCAGTAGTGTCTGGGCGAAGAAGCCGGTAAAGGAACCGGTTGTTGCAGCGGATGTAACATCGCCAGTGCAACTGGAAGATGCTTTTAATGTGGTGCATGAACTATTTTTACCTCCGCTTCCGGGGGATGCGGTTTATATCCACCCAGAAAACCAGATTTATTTTGTGAACTGGGATTCGGGCGAATGGCCGAAGGAGCTGTTGTCGCAGGCGGTCGGGGAACTAAAAACGCTCGGCAGTCTGATGTATCCCGAATACACATTTTATGTATTGCTGGACTACAGTGGCGATCTGGTTATCTACAACGTAGAGGGTACGCCTGTTTTCCGCCGTACGGTGGAGTATGATCCGTATTTCTGGGTGCTTAATCATTTTGGTTTAAGCGATGCGTCGGAGCTGACTCTCTCCCAGCGAGAGCTGTATCATGCTGCAAAATTTGGATCCGAAATACGAGTTGTGCCAGTTTCGTTTGCAGAGAGTTACTTGGAAGAGGAAGCCGTGGTTGCCGAACAAGAGGCGTTGGAAATGTCCGCACCCATGGCGATGGCAGTTTCATCACCTCTGACAGTAACGAACCTTATGCTTGCCATAGGTGTGGAAAGTAACGAGGTCGAGGTCGGAGTATATTTCCCTATCGACTACACGAATTCAGTAGACGTGTTTGTCTCAACGAGCCTAATTGATTGGGATTGGTCTCTCTTTACCAATATTTCCTCGGTTGGAATCTCCGAATTTACATGGATTGATGAAACCGCCACCAACTCGCCCACGCATTTCTGGGTAGCCGCACGATCGGACGTTTTTTCAGATACAGACTCTCTATCGGACAGCCACGAAATCTACCTATATTCTACGAATCCAGAAGAAAACGATACCGATGGGGATGGCATCGATGATGATGTCGAGATTGCGAACGGAACCGATCCCCTGGAGCCGGACAGTGATGGAGATGGACTTCACGACGGCATCGAGGATGCCCTTGCCACTTCTGTTCAAGCAAATGGTTCCGGTGGTGTACTCGTGGTTGTTCCAGGAACGGGGTGGTATCACGCCATTGATCCCGTGCATAACCTGATTTATCTAGGAGGGGAATAGATGAAACGGCTGATTGAATATCTTCCTTTTATTGTACTGGGCGTAGCTGTTTGCATTGTCGCTGCGGCCATCCTCGAATTCCGCGAAAAGAAGAAGGAAGATTCGACGAATATTGAACAGGCGAAGCCCATGATCGCAACCGCACCCGAAGGCGAGAACCATGCACCGGTGGATCAGGCGCTGACTCGCGAAGTGTTCAACGATCCTTCCATCTTGGATTCCGCGCCTGTTTCAACAAACGAAGCTGTCGTTGTCCACAATACAAGAGAATCGCCCGCTCTATTGACGGAGGGAAGGGTTGCTGGCGGCGACCTCCCTGCCGCGCAAATCGAGCGAATCGCGGTTGATGGCAACGAGCTAGAGGCGTACGCCTCATTGCGGTCGGATGCTGTGCGTGTTCCAGAGTCGGAGCAGAATCGTGCGGCGGTGGAAAGCATTATGCGGAAGCGGCAACGCCGAGTGGAACAGTTTGAACTAGATTGATTTTTTTGATGGGGTAACGGGATGTTTAGAATGAAGATATTGATTGGATTTTTTGTTTTTCTTGGAGTTCTTGGTGTGGTTGGAGAAGGGATTCCGCCGGTAGATCCGCCTTACGAACCGCAGGTTTTGGTGGGTGCGCTTTCGGGGGATGCCAGCGTGAACAATACCGGAGCGGCTTCCTATAGCATTCCTTTGGCTGTGCCACCGGGAACAGCGGGTGTTCAGCCAACGCTGGGTGTTTCCTACAGTAGCCGCGCGGGCAACGGTGCGATGGGCATCGGTTTTTCACTCAGCGGTGTTTCCTCCATTGCCCGAATGGCACCCGTCCGCCAGTACGAAGGATTCTTAGGGGGTGTGGAGTTCAATACGGACGACCGGCTGGTGCTCGACGGCCAGCGGTTGCTGTTGGTTTCAACAAATTCGGCGCTCTACGGGACGGACGGCACAGAATACCGCACGGAAATCGAAGGTTTCAGCAAGGTTGTGCTGAACGGCGATCTGGCTTCAACGAACTGCTGGTTCGAGGTGCGCACAAAATCCGGACTGATCTATGAATACGGGAAAACTCCGGCCTCGTTTGTGGAACCGCCGAACCGGTCAGAAGCAATCACGTGGGCGGTGAACCGCATTTCGGACACGGCAGGCAATTTCATGGATTTCGTTTATGACGAGGACTCGGTAAACGGCGAGCATTTACTTGATCGCATCGAGTATACCGGCAACGAGGGCAAGGGGATTTCTGCCTACAATACGGTCGAGTTCATTTACACCAACCGCACCGACATCAGCTTCCGCTACCATGAAGGGGCACGGTATCATACCTCCAAGCGGCTGGCGCGTATCGAATTCCATGTCGATGGGGTCAAGGCTCATGAGTATCGATTTACTTACGACTACGGAACCACTGACTTCAGCCAACTTTCTTCCATCCAGCAGTTTTTCGCCAACGGGGATTCGCTCCCGGCGACTCTGTTTGATTGGACGGATGCAGATGGTGCCGCTGGGTATTCATCCGAACCGTCGCTTGCGCCCCCTGTGGAAATTACTGGAACCGATGGCAAGGACAAAGGCGTTCGATTCCTGGATCTTAATGGCGACGGATTCACCGATCTGGTTCATCACGACGGCACCACGGGCGGTGCCTACCTTAACACGGGAACCAACTGGGTGTCCGCCACGGGATATGCTCCGCCTTTCGCGTTCGTGGATAACGGCAACAGGGACCGTATTACCT
>JADGFE010000054.1 GCA_016744085.1 Kiritimatiellales bacterium
TCCTGATTTCAGGCCATTTCAAACTTTCAGGCAAAGCGAAAACCTCACGTGCACCCACTAATTTGGCGGAAGACCCCTTTTTTATCTCTAGGAAACGCCATGCCAACCTCCAACTTCCCCGTTCCATTTCAAGCATCGAAATGCTTCTTTATAAATTTCAAGCGAGAACATTATTCATTGCTTCGGCCTCATGAGGTAAATTTATTAAAGGAAGTGTTTACAAGTCGGGCTTAAGTAGCTAATTGTCCCCGCATCTCGTTGAAAAAACGGGGGAAAAATTATCCAGGAGGAAAAAAATGGCTGCAAAGAAAACTGCTAAAAAAGTGCCGGCTAAAAAGGCCGCCGCAAAGAAAGCTCCCGCTAAAAAATCGGTAGCAAAAAAAGCACCGGCTAAGAAAGTTCCAGCGAAAAAGGCTTCGGCCAAAAAAGCGGTAGCAAAGAAAATACCTGCCAAGAAAAAGGCTGTTGCAAAAAAAGCACCGGCTAAAAAAGCGGCAGCTAAGAAAGCACCTGCTAAAAAGGTTGCTGCGAAAAAGGCACCAGCTAAGAAAGCCACTGCCAAGAAAGCTCCAGCCAAGAAAAAGTCTACTACTAAGAAAAAGGCTACTACCAAGAAAGTAAAGTATACTGCTGAGCAGGTTTATTCCATGATCGAGCAGGCTGCTTACTTCGCCGCTGTAAACGACGGGTTCCAGAAAGATCCCGCTACTTACTGGGCACAAGCAGAAAGCGAAATAAACGCAATCGTCTAAGATCACCCTTAAGATCGCGTTAAAAAAGGCAGGCCATTTCGGGCTGTCTTTTTTTATGCCTAGACAAGGGGCTCGCTGAGCGCTTCCTTTCGTACACCTCCCTCCAGAAGCTTCGCCTCCCCTCATCATCAAACTGGTGACCTAAAACAATTAGATATAACTTGGTCTGGTTTCATGCCAAGTGACCGAAGGTCACGAAGGGCGATTTTTTTCCTGATACTAAGGGGATCGGAATCTATTCATATACCAGCGACGGTCGAATTGTAATATGCCACCACGGCAGGTATTTTGATCGATCCAATCTATTTTCCAACTCGCTTTTCTCTCCTCCGGAAACGGTAATTCCTTTCGGGTATAGCCGACAATGTTAGTGCCCCATCAAGTCAGGCAAAGTCGTTCACACTCAGCCTCATTTCAAACGTTATTATACCAGTTCACCCGTGAGTGACAGGGAGACTGCTGAGGTAATCTTCACGTTCTGAAAGGTACCAATCAGATCTTCTGACGCATCAATGATTCGGACGAGCAACTTTCCTTCCGTACGGGAGGCCAGGGCCCCTTCCATGCGCTTGTCTGCGCGTTCAACGAGTACGCGATAGGTTTTTCCAATCATGGTTTGATTATGGGCGCTGGACGTTTCTTTTAGAACGTCGCTCAGCCTAGCTAATCGCTCACTCTTTTGTTCGAGCGTAATATCGTCTTTCCAGCGCGATGCTCGGGCACCGACACGCGGAGAATAGCGGGCAACGTAGACCATGTTAAATTTAACTTTTTTCATCAGATCGGAGGTGTTTTCAAACTGCTCTTCTGATTCGCCGGTAAAGCCGACGATAATATCGGTAAAGATGGTGGCAGTCGGTAGCAGTTCCCGAATGTCGTCAACGATCGTCAGATAAGCTTCAATGCTATGATTCCGATTCATGCGGCGGAGTAGTTTTTCATCGCCGCTCTGCACCGGAAGATGAATCTGTTTTGCGAGGCAGTCGTAGTCCGCAATCGCTTCAATGACATCACGCGTCATGTCGCGCGGATGTGGTGAGGTAAAGTAGACCCAGAATTCCTTGCCGCTGGCCTCACCCAGTTCGCCTACCTTACGCAACAACTGAGCAAAGGAAATCTCATCATCGGGTTTATCCTGCCCGTAGGAATTAACATTCTGCCCCAGCAAGGTAATTGCTTTTACATCGTTGGCGATCAGCTTTTCGACCTCTTGCAGAATTTCTGTACTCGCGCGGGAGACCTCGCGTCCGCGGGTATACGGAACGGCGCAGAACGAACAAAATTTATCGCAGCCGTTCTGGACCGGAACAAAGGCTTCGAAACTGGACGTGTAGGTTGGGTCTACCTGCCAAAAGTCGGTTCGTTCATCCTCACGATGCAATTCAACCGTTTGGTTACGAACAGAAAACTCTGTAGTAATACCGCACTGCGCAAGCATGGTTGGAAGTTCTGGAAGCTCGCTCATCCGGAAGAGAAGATCGAACAGCCCTAAAAATTTTACTTCATCGGCGGGAAGAATACAGCCGGATACAAAGGTAATGAGCGGGCGCTGGCTTTTCCATTTATTCCATTTCTGGATCTTACTGTAGACCTTATCAATGGCTTTCTGTCGCACCGAGCAAGCCACCACACCAATTAACGAGGCTTCTTCCTCATTATCGGTCATTTCAAAGCCGGCGGCTTCTATGACACTGCGGATTCGTTCTGAATCCGATTGGTTCATCTGACAACCTAATGTAACAACACAGCATTTCATAGTCGTTTCACTCTATTGCGGATTTTAGATTGCGGACTTTAGATTTTCAGGTCTGCGACAGCTTCTTCACATAAAAGGCCAACGCCGTCTGAGTTCCTCAAATCGACATTCAAAAATCGGCATTCAAAATTTAAAAATACACTTCCGTATGAATCTGCGCGGTGGGCAGTCCTTTTGCCTGAAGCATATCGAAGGCTTCATAGATCATGTCGCAGTTGCCGCAAAGAAACGCGTTGGTTTCCAGAGGAATATCGAGCGTTTTAAGATAGTCAGTTACTCGACCTTTAAAATCGCCGCCTTCTTCACGCGAAACACAGTGGAAATAGTTCTCACCATAAAACCCAGCCTCGTAGGCTTCTTCCAGATTGGCCGTACCATGAATGAGACGGTAATTCAGCTTTTCGTAAGATTCCGCAAAGCTGTGGAATGGAGAAATGCCGGTTCCTGTCGCAATGAAGAGTAATGGCTTTTCGCGCAGTTCATGAATCAGTTTAAAGTGGCCATAAGGCCCGCCAACCTCAACCTGCTCCCCTGCTTTCAGGTCGCATAGTTGTTTTGAGACGAGTCCATCTTCAACACGGCGGACCAACACCTCTACATATTCCTTATTGGCGCCAGAATAAACCGAATAGTCGCGGATTTCAGGATCATCGGCGACTCCGACTCGGAGATACTGACCAGGCTCAAATTCAAGGGCGGGGCGTTCAAACCTCAGTACAACGGTGGAGTCCGTTAGGTTGCGAACATCCAGAACATTGCAGGTCAGTCGTTTTTTTATGCTTAGTGCCATAACTCATCCTCAACTTAATAGAAACAGACCTTTTCAGTGCTGCTTGACAAAGGGTCGCGTTTATAGATTCTACCCCTACGAAAGTCAAACTGAACTACCCGTATTTAGTCGAAAGGGCAGGGTCATTTCTTGAAATTATCCAACTACCTGAACTCAAAAAGTTTGAATTTCAGGGCTCTTCACGGATGTGCGTTTTTTAGAGATTCCCTCTGGTTGCAACGACGTGAAAAGTTGATCACAAATAAGCCTCCATCAGGGACCCCAATGGGCTTCATGCTTGTAATGGGTACAGGAATACTGTTCATCCGTCGCATTTTCATGCTCTAACGAAAACATTGCATAATACGGGGATCAATTTTCGATCCGACAACGTAATCGTTATAAAATGTGCCATTCCAATTGGGGTTGCACGTTTTTGGTCAGCCGAATACCGCAGGCACCTTTGCTCGCATATACCTGTCGAATCCCAATTTTTCCACCTACAGGAACCGTATTTAAAAAAATGGCGCACTCAGCAGGAGTCGAACCTGCAATCGACTGGTTCGAAGCCAGTTGCCTTATCCATTAGGCCATGAGTGCGTTAAAGAAAGGTAATAGAGTACGCGGTTTTCCAATCCTGCGACAAGCTGAATTGCTAAAGAATATAGATTCGGAACTTTTTTTTGTAATCAGGTATTGGTCGCCCGTCTTTGTTCCTCTATATTCCGCTGTTTCCCAACCAAAAAAAGAAAAGGATTTATGAAAAAACTGGTCATTGGATTGCCAAAAGGCAGCTTACAGGAATCGACCTATGCCTTATTTAAAAAGGCTGGATTCAGCATCAAGGGTGGATCGCGCTCCTATTTTCCGTCAATCGACGACGACGATATTGAAATCCGCGTGATGCGTGCCCAGGAAATGAGCCGATACGTGGAGCATGGCATGCTGGACGCGGGTATTGCCGGTCTGGACTGGGTTGAAGCCAATGGCTCCAACGTGGTTAATCTCTGCGACATGGTTTATTCCAAACAGAGCAAACGTCCCATCCGCTGGGTACTGGCTGTACCAAACGATTCTCCGATCAGCTCCGTTAAGGATCTGGAAGGAAAAAAAATCGCTACCGAAGGCGTCGGCATTGTTGAGCGCTGGCTGGAACGTAATGGCGTTAAGGCCGAAGTTGAGTTTTCCTGGGGCGCTACTGAAGTCAAAGTTCCTGACTTTGTTGATGCGATTGTCGACATCACAGAAACGGGCAGCTCCCTTAAGGCGAACAATCTAAAGATTGTTGAAACGATCATGGAATCGTACACCCAATTTTTCTGCTCACAGGATGCATGGGCGGATGACTGGAAAAAACAGAAGCTCGAAAAAATAGCCCTATTGCTTAAAGCCGCTCTGGATGCTGACGATAAGGTGCTACTAAAGCTCAATGTGGAAGCAACCAACCTGGATGCCGTTAAGGCGCTTCTGCCCGCTTTGCACTCCCCAACAGTCAATTCACTTACCGATGATGGCTGGTATGCTATCGAAACCGTAGTTGATGAATCGGTCGTCAGGGAGATCATTCCGGATCTTAAAACGGCCGGTGCTGAAGGAATTATTGAAATTAGCTTGAATAAAGTCGTAGCATAACTATTGTAACGGCCCTTTTAGAAAGAAATCAGGAGAAATAATGGGTACTATTAAGAAATGGCGTAAGAAAAAAATGTCGAATCACAAACGTCGCAAGCGTCGTCGCGCGGATCGTCATAAAAAGAAATAGGCACTGAAAGTCTGATTATTTACAAGGCTGGAGTTAACACTCCGGTCTTGCTTAGTATTCCCAATTCGTGGAAGTCGTTATCGGCTCTTCATGAATTGGGTTTCTTTGTGCCCGGAAACCTTGGTTTACCCAAGCGAATCAGACTTCTTTAACGGATGACCGTTTAGAAATGAAGATGCCAGCATTCTCTTTTTTCCGAGAGGTTGTACCTCCAGCAATCTTAATGCATCGCTCCCCGTTGCTACCAGCAACTGATCATCGAGCAATTCGCCTGGACTCCCATTTCCCATCGCCAAATCAGCCTTCCATACCTTGAAGGCCTCGCCATCTGGAAGGACGCAAAAACTGCCTGGCCATGGATCGAATGCCCGTATGCGGTTTTGGATCTGACTAGCAGGAAGCGACCAATCAATCCGCCCGTCATTTTTGGTAAACTTCCGTACCTCGACAATCTGAGATTCATCTTGAACAACCCGTTTAACCTCATTCTTTCGAATGTCGCTGATCGCCTGCAACAAAAGATCAGCGCCAACATTCGCCAGCTTATCATGAAGTGTCAAAGAGGTCTCATTCGGTCCCAGCGGATACGTTGTCTGCCGGAGAATATCTCCTGCATCCATTTTCTTCGCAAGATAGATAATGGACACCCCGGTTTCCGTATCACCATTAAGTATGGCCCATTGAATAGGTGCAGAGCCTCGGTATTTAGGAAGTAGCGAAGGGTGGACATTTATTGCCTGATTAGGCGCGAGTTCAATAATCCGGGTCGGAATATATTGCCCGTAAGCCACAACCACAAAAAGATCAGGTCTTAAATCAGCCAAGGCCGCGACTGACTCCTCTTCGCCAATCTTTTCCGGCGTCATGATGTTCAAGTTCTGCTCTTGTGCAAATGCTTTTAAGGGACACGGGGTGAGCACACGCTTTCTTCCTGCCGGCCTATCGGGCTGCGACACAATTCCTACGACTTCGTCACAGGAAGAACTGAGAATGCTTTTAAGCGAAGGGATCGCCAATTCAGCGGATCCCATGAATACAATTCGCATAGTCCCTCCTTCTCTGCTATTGAACGGGCGCTGGAACAGCGCCCTGATTCTGCCCGGACCACCGATTTCGGTCGCTGAGGAAAATCTGGTCCTGTCGATTCAGCGCCACCCCTTCCTTGAGCGGGAAATCCGGAGGCGTTCTGCCACTCATAATAGGGAGCCAGCTCTTTTCTGGGCCGTCCAGCAACTGCTTCACAAATGGTTTATTCTTCGTGATCGTAGTGAAATACATACCACTGATGTACTGCTTGTAATCATTGATTTCGTAGAACTGATCCAATTCCTTGGGAAGCAAAATAGAAATACGATCGCCATACCATGCTGTGGCCCAGGGCATATCGGTACAAATGACTTCCCGCGAGTTCAGCATTTCGGAAACTCTGCCAATAATGGGTGCGTGATAAGGCGGGTAGGGATGATTTTCATGAGGCGGCATTAGCGTAAACAAAAAGGGTATAATCGCCAACACAACGATGAGACATTTTAAACCTAAATTATAGAGGCGCACCCCTAAATCCAAACGATCAATTAGGATGTAGAAAAATGCCAATCCATAGAGAATCACAAATGGCCAAAACAGGTGCAGCATACTCATGGAGGATTCTGAGAAAAACCCTGCCAGAACAGCCATAAAGAGCAGCGAAACCCCAAGCCCCCATCGAAGATAATTAACCTGAGGTCGCACAAAGTGGTAAAAAAACGTGGTCAGGAAGAGGGCCATGAGAATTCCTCCTCCCATGGAAGGAATGACCTCACTATGCTTACCGGAATAGTTCAATATCCATTTTTGCTTCAGGCTGGCAACAACAGCTTTTCCCGTCAAATTTGGATGATATTCCCGATCCAATGCATTGCCAGGGTACCCAGGAGAGTCTGCCAAAGCGGTGTAACCCACCATTCCAGCGGGATTTCCGCAGACTTTATAGTTTCTGACCAGCCAAGGCGAAATCAGCATCATAAACAGAAAAACAAAAATTACCACGAAACGGGTTCCGCCTCGAAATCGACCGCACATTAACCAGGCAAACAGACAAAGGCCGGGCACAATGGCAATCGCAATATACCGAGTCAGAAATGCTATGGCCGTCAACACTATGGACAGCAGAAAAGGCGTTACCCAAAAGACCTTTGTTTCACCATCTCTTTTATTCAGCATAGAAATAATCATGGCCTGAAAAGCGGCTACTGAAAAGAAGACCGCCATAGAGACATTCAACCCGGAAACTGAATCCTGCCAGGCGATATTACTCAAATAATAAATCGTCATTCCCAGAAAGCCGATCTCCCGGGAAAACAGTCGTTTACCCAACGAGAATAAAATCCATCCGGTCAGCAGCGTAAAAAGATGATTTAACGGAAGAATAATCCACTGTTCGGCCGGCATGGCAACCCCCCGACCACCTTCGGGCATTTCAAAGGGATCAACACCGATAAGCTGGAACAGTTTAAATCCAACCGCAAGGACGGCTGGATAAGCTGGCGGATGAAACAAATCGGGATGATTGCCTATCTGAGGATCGTCATTCGGGTTTACAGACTGCATTTTCCACATTGTAAGCGGACGAACCGTCTTGGTAACCATACCGTTCTGCACAGACATATTACGGCCCAACTGAGCCAGATCCATCGATTCATCGGTTTTCAAACCACGGAACTGGGTTGCGGTATATACCATCACAATCAAAAGAAGGATAAGAACATACAGAGCAACCCGAATGATTTTAAGGCCCGTACCGGTGTCGATGCTGTATACAATATCGTGAAGTGTCGATTCAAACGACCTGTTGTCTGCCATTATAGCTCCAGAGATTCAGAATTATTATTCGCAAAAAATGAACGGACCAGTATTCATGAAAATGGCCGGAATACAAGTTCCTGCCAATGGAAAAAAGCCCCAGAATTAAAGGATATGCACAGTGCCGTTCCTGCAAGCGCCCTTCCACATAATGAATGGTAGTTGGCTTTGATTTAAATGCTTACTTCCCCGAAAAATGTTCAAACGCTTTAGTTGCGAGCGTCTGAAGCTCATTTTCCCTCTGCACCTTAAGAATCCCCTTGTCAGTCGTAATCTCCCCAATCACTGAAAGACTCGAAGAAAATTCAGATTCCCACTCAAGTATTAAAGAATCAACGTTATCCGCAGGAACGGTAAACAATAATTCAAAATCTTCACCATCAAACAAGGCCTGCTCCAGATTCCCGTTCTTAGGGATCTGTTCAGAATCAAGTATCGCACCCACTCCGCTTTGCTTCAAAATATGGCGAAGGTCAGTTGCAAGACCATCGCTAATATCCATCATGGCATTCACTTTGTTGGATTTTCGCAAAAATATCCCCTCCTCAACGCGGGGTACGAAATCAAGATGCTTCCCGCTAATACTGCAACCCAATGGCCCGGTGATAAGAATTAAGTCCCCCGGTTGAGCACCGGACCGCAGCAATGCACTTCCCGAAGGAAGCAGGCCCGTTCCAAAAATATGCAGTTCCAAACAAGGTCCCTGAGCAAGATCTCCACCAATTACGGTTGCCCCGAACCGAGCGCACAGCGCATTAATCCCCTCATAGATTTTTTCAAGCTCCGAAAAACTTTGGTCAGGTGATGCAACAACGTTTACGAGCATCCACTGAGGATTGGCTCCCATAGCCGCAATATCGCTTAGCACCCGCCCAACTGCTTTATTACCAATGCGCTCGGGACATTCTCCTTTTATGAAATGAACATTTTCAATAACCGGATCGGTTGTAAATACCTGATCAAATTCCGAATGATCCAAAAGACAAACAGCACAGTCATCCCCGGCACCCACCGGTAACGCCGGGTGCGCTCCCAGCATGCCCGATAACCGCCTAATAGCCTCCTGTTCTCCGATCTCTCTCAATTTATCCATGCAAGGATGATCGACGTTTCACAGCGCATAGACAATCTCTAACACCTATAAACCCAACACAAAATTATTTCGACGCCGAATTAGAACCTTGATATTTTTTCGACATGAAACCATTTATTTTTGCACTATTACTTTCCAGTCTGACAGCCTTCTTACCTTACACCCATGCGGATGAAGAACGTCCAAAGATCGGGCTGGTACTTGGTGGTGGTGGAGCGTTTGGCCTTGCCCACATTGGAGTCCTTACGACCCTTGAGGAACTACAAATACCAATCGATTATATTGGTGGAACCAGCATGGGATCAATCATTGCCGGTATGTATGCATCGGGTATGTCCCCCGCTGAAATTGAAAAAAGTCTGATAAACCTCAACTGGTGGGATATTCTAAAGGACAAATCATCCTATGAGTATCTGGATTATCGTCGAAAGATTGATTCTGACCGGTATTTTATGAACCTTGAGTTCGGACTAAAAAATGAAAAGGTCACCTTCTCTCCCGGCATGGCCTACGGTCAAAAGTTAAATAATGTGCTCGAGACGTTCACCATAAATTCGATTGGCATTACAGATTTTGACCACTTAAATATTCCCTATAGAGCGGTTGCTACCGATCTTCCAAGCGGCACGTCTGTTGCACTAAAAAGCGGGAACCTAGCAACCGCAATGCGTGCAAGCATGGCCGTACCCGGCGCTTTTACGCCTGTACGAATTAAGGACCAGGTATTAGTCGATGGTGGCATTCTGAATAATATCCCCGTCGATGTCGTAAAGGAAATGGGAGCAGATATCATCATTGCAGTGGATGTCGGGAAGTCTTCTTATGAGAATGGGCAGCAGAGTGATTTTCGATCACTCGGTGATGTCGTTGGTAGAACGTATGCATTGATGCAACGCCCCGACCAACAGAAACAGCTTGATAAGGCTGACCTTGTTATTGCTCCCGATTTAACCGGAGCATCACCATCTTCATTTCACATGGGAGATACAATTATTCCAGCAGGACGCAAAACCTCGCTGGAAATGACGAAAAAACTTTCCATATACAGCGCTGATAAAAAAACATATGACGTCTTTTTAAATAAGCAGCGAAAGAAACGAAACACGGCGGATTCGGTTCACGAAATTAATATTTTGGGTAACGTCAAAGTTTCTGACCGCGTTATCAGGGAACGGATTCGCAGCAAAGAAGGCCCGCTGGATATTGACGAGATTTCTGCTGACCTCAAACGCATTCATGGCATGGGTAATTTTCAAACCGTTTCCTATCGTCTGACACCTGTTGAAGACGGAGTGAACCTAAACTACATCACCACTGAAAAATTCTGGGGACCTACCTACCTTCATTTTGGAATTCGACTCGAAACAGCCACAGAAAGTTCAACGCGCTGGAGCATGCTTTTAAATTATACAAAAACTGAAATCAATGATCTTGGCGGTGAAATCCGAGCGGATCTAGAATTGGGGGGCAAAAAACTCTCTGCTGCATCTGAATGGTTCCAACCGGTGAATGGCTCACGCGCCTTCTTTTTCGAACCGAGCATCTCCTATGTATCCGAAGAAATTCCAATTTACGACGGAGGAAAAGAAGTTGCCGAGGACAACCAAGAAGAATTGATCGGCACATTTGATGTAGGCATTCATGGTTATGAATTTGGCGAAATTCGACTAGGATTTCTTGGAGGGAATGTCTGGAGCGATGTTGATTTTGCCGGAATTAAACTTGCCGATATTTCTGATACGCTTTCTGCTTTCACCACTTCATTGGTCATCGATCAACTGGATGATCGCGTTTTCCCGACCAAGGGTTTTAAATTTGAACTAAATGGACTTTTTTCATCGGAAAGTATTGGCGCGACGGAAACGTATACAAAAGTGGACACCAAACTAGTTAAGCCCTTCACATTCGGACACCATACTATAACACCGGCATTTAACGGCGGCGGCAGCATGGGCACAACACTCCCTATATATGCCCTGTATGATGCGGGTGGATTTCACAGTTTTGCCGGACTTGCTCCCTACCAAATTCGTGGAAACTATTATGCAATAACTTCGCTGGAATATCGCTATCAGCTCATGCAACTGCCCCCCACTTTAGGTAACGAAGTTTTCGGCATTGCTCGCGGCGACTTAGGAAATACCTGGTTCAATGCGGATGACATTAAGTTTGATAACCTCCGCTCAGGAGCCTTGATTGGAGTTGGCGCGGACACCATTATCGGGCTCTGTGTATTATCCTTCGGGAAAGCCGAGAGCATGAACCCCAGACTATATTTTTCCATCGGAAATATATTCTAAGTTATTCATGCCGTAAGGCCTCAATTGGATCCATTAGCGCGGCACGCCGAGCGGGATAGATTCCGAACACCACCGACACCGACACCGATACTGAAAAGGCCACGGCAAAGGCCGGAAAGGTTAGAACCGTTTTCACATCCGTTGTTGCAGTGATGGCAAGCGGAATAATTGCACCGATAACCAAGCCGATTACACCACCCGATATAGAAAGCAGTAAGGTTTCCATCAAAAATTGAAGAACAATATCGCTGCGTCGAGCCCCGAGGGCCCGGCGAATTCCAATTTCCCGAATGCGCTCACTGACCGTGGCCAGCATAATATTCATAATGCCGATTCCTCCCACAATTAACGAAATCGCCGCGATCGAACCCAAAACAATATTAAAAAGCCGACGCGTTTCACGCGCCTGACGAATCAACTCAAGCGGAACCACCACGCTGTAGTCTTCTTTCTTGTGATTTCTCTTCAGCACTCGGCGTACAGCATCGACAGCGCTTACCACATTTTCCTGTTCGTCGATCGTCAGAATCAACTCATGTAATTCAATTTTTTCAAAGGTTCCGCCTCCTTTCGACAGCTGAATAAAAAGATCTCCCCGTTTTTGCTGATAGGTTTTAAAAGGAATATAAACAGACTGATTTTCTCCCTCCATCCAAAGTTCATTTTCAAGTCGAACTTCTCCCTGAGCAAGGTCACCAATAATGCCAACCACGGTATAGGCATCCTTATCAATGTTGAGCGTTTTTCCAATGGGATCGTATCCAGCAAAAAGCATACGAGCCAACCGAGTGCCGATCACACAAACCGGACTCCCATATTCCATATCGGTTGTTGTTAAAAAACGGCCGCGTATCATCCGATAGTTTTGCACACCTAAATACCAAGGCATGGTTGCAACAACATCGGTCTGCAATCTGCGCGACTTAAACTGCACATCATAGCGAAGCCGCTTTATCGGCGTATTCGCTTCAAGATTAGGCACAAAGCGCGAAAGCTCTTCGTAATCATCATAGGTCAATCCGTACGATGCCACCAGGGAACGCCGCCCGCCCTGCCCGCTTTCTTCAGAAGGCACCTTGACGCTTTTAATCAGGATATTCTGGCTACCCATCCGTTGAATTTTTTCCTGAATCTCCTGATTGGCTCCTTCGCCAACACTCAACATGGCAACAACTGAGCACACCCCAAAAATAATACCCAGCATCGTCAGACCGGCGCGCAGTCTGTACTGACCTAGGTTCTTAAACGCCAGTTTAACCATTCGTTCTGGTCGCATCGACGTCATACCTTGGGTTCTCCATTCCAGACATTGGAAATTATTTCACCATCCATAAAACGAACAACCCGTTGCGCCCGGTGTGCAATATCATCATCATGGGTGACCATCACAATAGTTTTACCTTCCGCATGCAGCTCATCGATCAACTCCAAAATTTCCTGTCCTGTTTTCGAGTCAAGGTTACCTGTTGGTTCATCGGCCAGCATGAGAATAGGATCACAGACCAATGATCGAGCAATGGCCACCCGCTGTTGCTGACCGCCCGACAATTCCATCGGCTTATGACCCAGCCGTTCGGACAAGCCCATGCGCTTCGCAAGTTCCTCGGCTTTAAGACGCGCAACTGGCTCAGGCACGCCCTGGTAAAACAGCGGAACTTCTATATTTTCCAGTACGTTCAACTGTGGAATCAGGTTATACGATTGGAAAATAAATCCGATTCGGCGGGACCGGATTTCGGACAGCTCATCATCATTCAGTTTAGATATATTCTCTCCGCCCAGCAGGTAGTCCCCCCTGGAAAGATGATCCAAACAGCCCAGTAAATTCAGCAGGGTTGATTTTCCAGAACCGGAGGCTCCCATAATGACCGCATACTCACCCGGATCAATTCGCAGATCAATTCCCCGAAGAGCAGTTACCTTGAGCGCGCCGTTCACATACTCCTTCATGGCGCTCTTGAGCTCTACGATCGGAACGTTCATTTTTTAGCCTTGGCCTTTTTCTTTTTTTCCGGTCGTTCATTCATGGGGCTTTTCTTGAGCTTATTTTCCGCCTCCAGTTCAACTTCCGCATACAACAACAGTTCTTCATTTTCATTCAGGCCCTCATTTATTTCGATAAACTGAATATTGTATTTACCGATTTCGACTTCCCGCAGTTCTTTTTTTCCACGCTTAACAACATATACATAATGCTGTTCCTTGCTCGAAACCACCGCCTGAATCGGCACATAGAGCACATCTCGAAGTTGGTCGGTAACAATCTCGACCGTGGCCGACATGCCCGGCTTAAGCTGGGAGGGCGGCTCTGACGTAACATTTACCATAATCGTATAGGTCTTCACTCCAGAGCTAAACCAGTTCTGCGAATCGGGAACCGCACTGACTTTTTCCACCCTGCCGCGCAGCACCAGCCCGGGCACAGCCTCCAGCGTGGACACCGCTTCCTGCCCGATTGAAACCTTATCAATCATCGCTTCAGGGATACCCACTTTCAAATCCCAGGCACTCAGATCAGGAAACGAGAGAATACGCTGGCGAACATTAACCGTTGCGCCTTTTTCAATCTTGGCGCGATTTCGATTCTGCGGATAAAAAACCTGCCCTTCGAAATCAGCATAGACCTTTGTATTGGCAAACTCCTCTTCCTTCGTTACCAGCTGGTTACGCTCAATTTCCAGCCTCGTTTTCTTCGACCCAATATTAGCTTCTTTACTTTCAACATCTGAAGTTACCGATTTTTTTAGCCGCTCCAGTGCAGACACCGCATTGGATACCGCATTGTTCAGCTCCATCTTCTTTTTGGTGTGCGTATATTCTTTCAGAATGGCGAGGTCGGTCGTTTTATTTCGAACTTCGATCTCCTTTCGTTCAACACCCAATTCATCGGCTTCGAGTTCCTGGCGATTGGAATAGCCCTTATCAAACAATTCCTGCGTCCCTTCCAGCTCGCTGCGGGCCTTTTTCATCTCCTGCTCCGCCAGATAAATATCCGACTGAGCCTTATCGACCATCTGCCGATATTCAACCTCTACATATTTCTTTAGGTCAAGTTTAGTTAGCTCCACCTTTAACTTGGCCGACTCAACATCAGTCGTATTTTTGAGCTTGGCAATTTCCAAATTTTCCTGAGCCAGCTTTAGCCCCGCCTCCGCTTCCGCCACATCGGACTGCTGATCAAGAAAACGCTCCATCAGTTGGCTGGACTCCAGCTCGAATAATAGCTGGCCATTTGTGACCGATGCACCGTCCTCCACGATTTCAGTTATTTTAGCATCCCGGTATGCTTCATTCAGAATATCCTTACTGCTTTTTGCTTTCAGCTCTCCCGATTGCAAAATGCTCACAACAAGATCACCACGCTGAACACGGCATAAGTGGGCCGTGTCCATATCAACACGCGCACTTTTATCACCGGGTTTAACCATGAGCCACACCAGAATAAGTGCAACGACTCCAAGAGCGATCTTAACACTACGGCGTTGCCACAGAGCTATTAGTAGTTGTTTGTTCATACCACATTCCTTTTGGATCAATTTCAAAACGCTCAATAGCATCCCAGAACCGAAGTCGATTAATCGTAAAGTCAACCAATGCCACCGTTGCCTGATTACGGGAGCTGAGCAGATCATCCTCCGCATCTAGCAAGTCGCGCGTCAGAGCCTTGCCCTGCTTAAGCAACAGGGTTGTGTTTTCCACCCGTCGCTCAGAAAGGCGCACACTCAAAAGTCGATTGTTATAGACCGAACGGTTGCGTTCCAGTTTTCGCCACAAGTCGCGTACATTGCGCTGAACATCAGATTCATTTTCGGCAAGATTCCGTTGCTCACGTTCTAGATTAATTTGAGCAATTCGAAAAGTATTTCTCTTTTCCGTCCAGTCAAATGGAATATTCAGACTGACTGTGAGGTCCTGATCAAGGTCTGATCCGCTGTCTAATGATTTAGTTACATCATATTCAGCATCCAGATTAGGTAGAAAATTACGCTGCTGAATTTCAACATTCCGCTCTTCGTCTTCCACAGCACCTCGATCATTGATTAAATCCAGGCGATTAGAAATTGCACTGTTCAGCGCATTTTGGAGAGTAATATCCATTTCCACCAAACCACGTTGCTCCAGTAACATTAGCTCTGCAGGATCCGCCTCAATATTTAAATCGATCGGCAAACCCAGCGTAAACCGAAAATCATCCAACGATTTCTGATAACTGGCACGGGAAAGACTCCAGCGGTCCGCAGCATTCAACTCGCTCTGACGGGCCTGAGCCGCCTCGAAATCCGCAATGCGGCCAGCTTTGGCATAGGACTCGGTCTGTTCCCGATTTGCAATCGAGCTCTCATAGTTTTTACGTTCATTATTAAGCTGATCAAGCATTCGCAAAACCGAATAATACTCAGCAGAAATATCGATCACAAAACCCTGCTGATACCGTTTAAAATTTCTGACGGAATAAACCATATCCCGTTCAGACTGCCGCAAGCCCTCTCTGGAAACCAGCGGTCCAAAACCATTCAGCAATGGCTGAACTATATTTAACGACAAAGCACTATTTTCTGATAAGGAGTCCGGCGAGGTGAAATAGTCGACAATCTCATGGGTAAATCCGAGCGTAACCTTTGCTCCCGAAACCAACGTGCGGCTGACCGAAAGGGCCAATGATCCATCCACACCGTTATCACCAAAGATTTCGCTTAATACACCATCAATATGTCGGACTTCAGCACTTGCCGATATATCCGAGGCACTGGTATCCCAATTAAACTCTTTCTGTGTTTCCGTGAGATTCAGAGCCTGAATATACAGCCCTTCTTTTCGGGTTTGATAAGAGCGGCTGTTCGCCATGGCAATGGCAAGGCCATCTGCCAGAGAGAGCAATTCCGGTTTTTCAGCCAGTTGATCCAACTCCAGCAGTTCCCGAACAAGATCACTCTGCCCGTCATCAATTGAAAAAGAGCTCAATTCTCCCAGAGCATTCCGCTGCGCCCCCCGAATATTCCCATACGCCGCACGATCTGCTCGCTTTTCAGCATAATCACCTATCTTCGTACAGGATACAGATAGGAGCAAAACGCCCATCAACCCCGCGGTTGTTCCTTGCCTTAAAAAGATTTCATACATATTACGCATAAGACGTATAATCTACGCAAAGTCGGACAACTGAACAACGCATTTTAAAAGTAATTCAACGGTAGACTGTAAATTAAAATGCCCAGTTTGGAAATCGAGTGCCCCATGCCAGACACGAAGTGAGGCTGGAGCCCGCGACGGCAGCGAAGCGGCAATG
>JADGFE010000241.1 GCA_016744085.1 Kiritimatiellales bacterium
GAGAACTTCGCGAAGGTAGTCGGATGGATTGATGCCGAGCTTGCGGCAGGTCTCGATGAGGCTGTAGATGACGGCGCTAGTCTGGCCTGACTCGGGGCTGCCGAAGAAGAGGAAGTTCTTTTTTCCGGGTCTTTCGCCAATTTCAGGTGCGTGAATTCGCCGGAAACTATATCGCGATACACCACATCCAATTCGCCACGCGTGCGTTTATCGTTGCAGATAGGAATGTTGTGGGCAATCAGTTCGAGTTGGGAATCATGCATCAAAAAAAATGCCGAGTCGTCTGCTTTTCAGATGGGACAGATGGAGGTGTGTCGATTCGGGATTCTGATCCAGCTCCAGCAGCCATTCATTGCGCTCGGGGGTTAAGTCGAGTTTCAGAGACTGGATGTCTGGTTGGGAAAACATATCGATCAAGTTGGGGCCGAAACAGCTCCAGGCCAAATCACGTATCACTTGGTTTTTAAAGGTAGGGATGTTTTCCATAATCGTGGAACCGCTGGTTCGCCGATTATTATGCAACCAACTGCCGTACTTCTCTATGGATCTTTGGAGATAACGTATCTTCGGCGACATCAAGATCGTAATCCATTTGAAGTCCCAACCAGAATGATGCGGAATTTCCGAAATAGACGGACAGGCGCAATGCTGTGTCGGCTGTTATACTTTTTTTTCCATGAACAACCTCATTGATCCTGCGAGGAGATACTCCTAGGTCTCGACCGAGTTGATTTTGGCTGATTGTCATGGGTTTTAGAAATTCTTCATTTAGAATTTCTCCCGGATGTATTGGAACTAATTTTTTCATAGTATTACCTCAATGGTAGTCAACAATTTCAACGTTGTATGCGTTGCCGTCTTTCCACTTGAAACAGATTCGCCATTGCTGATTGATTCGAATGCTGTGTTGTCCTTTTCTGTTTCCTGATAGCGCTTCGAGCCTGTTGGCTGGCGGAATTCTCAAATCATCAATGGTTGAACTTCTATTCAGCATTCTTAATTTTCGTAAGGCAACCTGCTGGATGTTTGTCGGCAGTTTCTTTGAAAACTGGCGGGCAAATATTTTCTCTGTCTCTTTGCACTTATAACTCTCTCTGCGCGGCGGAAAATTTTGCGTCAATCCGCGTAATCTGTGGACAACCCTTTCTTGTTGGGACTTCTTCCGCCTATTGTTGTTTTTTATTACGCTGGGCGTGTTCCCCGCCCATGCCAACGTTTTCGTTCAGGTCGTACGAATCGCGGTAGTACAACAGCAGCTTCGCCAGATCCAGCGCTGCAAACCGCTTGATCAGTTCTTCTTTCGGCACATCGGCGAGCAGTTCAGTCATCTGATCAATATGCTGATCGATCAAACCCGGGCCCGATTTAAAGTCGCGCACCTTTTCGGCCAAAGACATTAGGCGAGATTCCGCAATTTCGGAACCGGTTGGCACCAGCCGCTGTGTAAATTTTTTGCCCAGTTGTTTTTCGATCCGCGTCAGCGTCTGTTGTTCCTTCATGTGAATAATCGCGATAGAAATACCCGACTTGCCCGCGCGCCCGGTCCGACCGCTTCGGTGCGTGTACGTGCTCAGATCATCCGGCAGGTTATAATTAATCACGTGCGTCAGATCATTCACATCCAATCCGCGCGCAGCCACATCCGTAGCCACCAAGAGGGGGATTTGTTTGCTCCGAAACTTTTTCATGACCCCGTCGCGCATCTGCTGCGACAAATCACCGTGCAAAGGATCCGCCGAATAGCCGTCCCGTCGCAAGTTATCCGCCACCTGCTGGGTTTCCAGTCGCGTGCGGCAAAAAATGATTCCATACATGTCAGGCTGCGCATCGACAATACGGCGCAAGGCACGGTAGCGGTCTTTTGCATGCACGGCACAATATTCATGCGACACCCCTT
This sequence comes from Kiritimatiellales bacterium, assembly GCA_016744085.1. Taxonomy (GTDB): domain Bacteria; phylum Verrucomicrobiota; class Kiritimatiellia; order Kiritimatiellales; family Pontiellaceae; genus Pontiella. The sequence goes on from JADGFE010000241.1 coordinate 1,898, forward strand.
CAGAGCCAGCGCCGCGCAAGCCCACCGTAATTTCATGCGCGTTCTGCATGTAGTTCTTCGCAATCCGCGCCACCTCACCCGGCATCGTGGCAGAGAACAGGAAGACCCGTGCTTTTTCAGGAACCGCCGACAGAATGGAATTAAGGTCCTCTTCAAAACCCATATTCAGCATCACGTCAGCCTCATCGAGCACCACGTGATTAACCTGAGAAAAATTCGCGCACTCGCGCTCTAGCAGGTCGACCATGCGCCCCGGCGTCGCAACAACAATATGCACCCCGCGATCCAACGCCAGCAACTGCGAACTAATATCCGCTCCGCCATACACCGCCTGAACCTTTACTCTGTCCATGCCCGCCGCAAACGCAGCGATATCACGCGTGATCTGTTTGCAAAGCTCACGAGTCGGACACAGCACCACCGCCTGCGGAACCGCCCGATCAACATCCAGCATTTCCAGCAACGGTAAACCAAACGCCGCCGTTTTCCCCGTGCCCGTCTGCGCCAGCGCCACCAGATCCTGCTGTTTCGTAAGTAAAAATGGGATCACCTCCGCCTGCACAGGCGTCGGGGTTTCAAATCCTAATTTGTCAATTCCCGCCAATACATCCGGGCCCAATCCTAAATCCGTAAACTGCATAATAAATTGCTCCAATGGTTGAATCCGGTAATTAAACAGATCACCGCCGATCACTCACTCTTAATGACCGTAAATCGGATCGAGGGGCCATTCATCGGCTAAGGCATGGGCGGCGGAGTCGGCGGCATGGCCTACTCCATCAAAGATGAACGGTTCTGGAAATGAAGATATAATCTGCTCGCATGCCAACCACCGAGGCGACATTATCGCCCGCAGTAATGAAGCAGGTTCTTTGACATCTTTCGCACTGTACGAGGCCTACGGGACTAGGCCCTACGAATGGGGCAATGATCCAGATCGTCAGAAGGCCAACACCAAGGAAGAGGAAACCGACCTTCAGCTGCTTAACGGTAGACTGTAAATTAAAATGCCCAACTTTTCTGCCAAAGGGGTCAGGCCCGTAATATAGTAAAAAACCATAAATAGGTTGGAAATAAAGGGGAATACAGTACTGTAAGCGTTCGGTTAAAGTCGACGATGAGAATAAAATTACTAGATTACGGGACTGACCCGAATGGCACTTCCTTAAGCTACTTTTGCACGATATTTACTCCGATGCTTTATCTCGATCATTTCATGGCGAGGGC
>JADGFE010000055.1 GCA_016744085.1 Kiritimatiellales bacterium
CAGGCGGAGACTGCCAGTTGGACGCCAGCTCAGTGGAAAACATCCCGCGAAACTAAGAACGCGTAGTCCTGTCAAGGCGGTCGCCGAAGAGACGCATACAAACGTTCTGCTCACAAAATGATGTAGCGACAGATCGTGCCCAAAAACGCTCTACAAAAGAAAACCCGGAGTTCCTTTCGGAGGCTCCGGGTTTAAGCAAGAGGGATGCTTGCCCTACTATGGAAGAACGGTATCGCCCATGAGGTATTTATCGACCTCACGTGCTGCACCACGTCCTTCATTAATAGCCCAGACGACGAGCGACTGCCCGCGACGAGAATCTCCTGCGGCAAAGACGCCTTCCACATTGGTGGTGTAAACTTCGTGCTTCGCTTTGTAGTTGGAGCGCGCATCGAGTTCCAGCCCCAACTGTTCGGCAACCGGATTTTCCGGTCCGAGGAAGCCCATGGCAAGCAGAACGATATCTGCCTCAACGCGTTCTTCCGTTCCGGCCACTGCTTTCGGGAACATGGCTCCCTTATCGTTCTTCGTCCATTCCACCGCAACGGTGTGAATGGCAATAAGGTTGCCCTCGGCATCGCCTTCGAATTTCTGGGTCATGACCGAGAAGTTACGCGGGTCTTTGCCCTGAATCTTGATCGCTTCAGCCTGGCCATAGTCGACTTTTAGATTGGAAGGCCACTGAGGCCATGGATTGGAAACCCGGTTGCGGTCCGCTTCCGGCTTCGGCATGATTTCAAGCTGCGTTACTTTTTCACACCCATGACGGAGCGAAGTGCCCACGCAGTCTGTACCGGTATCACCGCCACCGATTACGATAATCTTTTTGCCCTTGGCTGAAATATAGTTTTCATCTTCCAGATTGCTATCGAGCAGGCTCTTTGTATTGGCGTGCAGGAAATCCATTGCAAAATGAACGCCCTTCAAGTCACGGCCGGCAACTGGAAGATCGCGCGGTTTGGTGGCTCCATTGGCCAGAACAACGGCATCGAACTCTTTTTTCAGTTCATTGGCTGAAATGTCTTTTCCGACTTCCGTATTGGTTTTATAGACGACGCCTTCCTGTTCGATGATATCGATACGACGTTGCATAACGCCCTTATCGAGTTTCATGTTTGGGATGCCGTACATCATCAATCCGCCCAGACGGTCCGAGCGTTCGAATACGGTTACGTTATGTCCTGCACGATTGAGCTGCTGTGCACAGGCTAACCCTGCAGGTCCGGAACCAACGACTGCAATCTTCTTATCGGTGCGGATTTCTGGAACTTCAGGAACAACCCATCCATTTTCAAATCCCTTATCGATAATCGTGCGTTCATTATCATGAATCGTCACGGCAGGCTCATTGATGCCCAGTACGCAACCGGCTTCACATGGCGCCGGACAAACGCGACCGGTAACTTCCGGGAAGTTATTGGTGTGGTGCAGACGGTCGAGCGCTTCGCGCCAACGGTTACGATAGATCAGGTCATTCCATTCCGGGATCAGGTTGTTGATCGGACAGCCGCTTGCGCCGCCTTCCATCATTTCACCCCGATGGCAGAATGGCACTCCGCAATCCATGCAACGGGCGCCCTGTTCCTGACAGGTTTGCTCATCGCGCAATACATATACTTCTTCCCAATCCTGAACACGTTCCTCTTCGGGACGCATCGGGTTGGTTGTCCGTACAAACTCTAAAAATCCGGTTAATTTTCCCATAACAAAATCTCCTGCGACTTATGGATTAAGCACCCATGCTGGCGATATGCATATCAAACGCCGCGTCGATAATCTCAGCTTCGGTTTCGTATTCTTCGGTCAAACGGGCCCGCTCGATGTAATCCAGCATGCGTTTGTAATCCGTCGGAATCACTTTCACGAATTTAGTTAAGGTCGCATCCCAATCAGCCAGCAGTCTTTCCGCCAACGTTGATCCGGTCTTCTGCTGATGTGTTTCAATCCGCGATTTCAGATCTTCGATTTCTGCGGTTGCATGAACCTGTTCGAACTCGATCATTTCCATATTGCACTTGTCTTTAAAGTCGCCGTCCGCGTCGTAGACATAGGCAATTCCGCCGGACATACCTGCACCGAAGTTACGACCGGTTTTTCCAAGAATAACGGTCTTACCGCCGGTCATGTATTCGCAACCATGATCGCCGATTCCTTCCACCACCACTTCGGCACCGGAGTTACGAACGCAGAAACGTTCGCCGGCTACCCCGCGGATATATGCGGTCCCGTTTGTTGCTCCGTAGAAACAGACGTTACCCACGAGAATATTGTCTTCAGCCACAAAGGTTGCGCCTTTATCCGGATAGATCGTTAGGCTGCCGCCGGAAAGACCCTTACCGACATAGTCGTTGGCATCGCCTTCGAGCTCCAGCTCGATCCCCTTGCACATGAATGCGCCGAGTGACTGACCGACTGATCCCTTCAGGTTGAAGTGAACCGTGCCGTCCGGCAGGCCCTTATCCTTATAGATCTTGGTCATCTCGTGCGACAGAATGGTACCCACCGAGCGGTCCGTATTCACAACATCAAAGGACGCGTTCACTTTTTCACCGTTTTCGAGAGCCGCTTTCGCCGCTTCGATCAGCTTCCAGTCAATTACGTTCTCCAGCATGTGGTTTTGATCCTTGCTGTGGAACGTCCCTTCTTCTTCACCAATTCTTTCACGGTAAAGGATAGGCGAGAGATCGAGGTTTTTGTATTTCCAGTGATCCACATCGTCACGGAACTTCAGGCACTGTGACTGCCCTACCATTTCGTTAATGGTTTTGAATCCAAGTTCAGCCATGATTTCGCGGAGGCCGTCTACCAGGAATTCGAAGAAGTTAACCACATGATCCGGGTTCCCATCAAATTTTTCACGGAGTTCGCCGCGCTGGGTTGCAATACCTACCGGGCAGGTGTTGCTGTGGCACTTACGCATCATGATGCAGCCTTCAACGACAAGCGCTGCGGTTGCCACGCCCCACTCTTCCGCTCCAAGCAAGGTTGCCACGGCTAGGTCACGTGAGGTTTTCATCTGCCCGTCGGCCTGAACCACAATACGGTTGCGCAGGCGGTTACGAACAAGCGTCTGATGGGTTTCGGACAGTCCGAGCTCCCACGGCAGTCCGGCATGCTTAATGGAGCTCATCGGCGATGCGCCGGTTCCACCGTCATAGCCAGCAATAAGGACGGCATCAGCCTTCGCTTTACATACACCGGCTGCAATCGTTCCAACGCCTGTTTCAGAGACCAGCTTCACGTTTACACGTGCATCGCGGTTACTGTTTTTCAGGTCATAAATGAGCTGCGCCAGATCTTCAATCGAATAAATATCATGGTGCGGAGGTGGGGAAATCAATCCTACACCCGGAGTGGAACCACGTACGCGGCCAATCCAACCATTTACCTTATGGCCCGGCAGGTGCCCGCCTTCGCCAGGCTTCGCGCCCTGCGCCATTTTAATCTGCAGCTCGCTGGCCTTACTCAGGTAATAGCTGTTAACTCCGAAACGACCGGATGCAATCTGTTTGGTGGCAGAGCACATGTCGTCGCCGTTCGGCAGTTTTGAGTAACGAGAAGGATCTTCGCCTCCTTCGCCCGAATTCGATCTAGAACCGATGCGGTTCATGGCAATGGCGAGGGTGGTATGTGCTTCCCACGAGATGGAACCAAACGACATGGCGCCAGTTGCAAAACGTTTTAGAATATTTTCTGCCGGCTCGACCTCGTCCAAAGAAATCGGAGGACGATCGGTCTGGAATTCCATGAGACCGCGCAGCGTGTAGGCCGCCGTACTTTGCTCATCAACGGTCTTACAGTATTCCTTATAGACCGCGTAGTCGTTGTTGCGGGTACATTCCTGCAGCAGACGAATAGTTGTTGGATTGAACAGATGACGCTCGCCGTCTTTCCGCCAAGCGTATTCCCCGCCCGGATCGAGCACTTTCTGCGCGCCACCACGGGTCGGGAAGCCTTTGCGGTGCTTCATTAACGTTTCGGTCGCAATGTCATCGAGGCTGAGTCCCTGAATACGACTAACCGAACCGGTGAAATATTTATCCACCACATCCGAGTTAATTCCAACGATCTCGAAAATCTGTGCACCCTGATAGGACGCCAGCGTTGAAATCCCCATTTTAGAGAAGATCTTCAGCAGACCACCGTTAATAGACTTAATGTAGTTTTCAATGGCTTTATCGGCTGGCAATCCGTTCAGCAGATCATCTTTTTCCATCTGGCGAATGGTATCGAGCGCCACATATGGATTCACTGCCGAAGCACCGTAACCGAGGATGGTGGCAAAGTGATGTACTTCGCGAACATCGCCGACTTCCATCACAATATCAGCCTTGCCGCGTTTGCCGGCCCGGATCAAAAAGTGATGTACCGCCGCTGCCGCCAGAACCGAAGGAATCGGCGCATGGTCGGAATTAGTATGAAAATCGGACAGAATGATGATCGAGTAGCCTTCATCAATAGCGTCTTCAGCATAGCGGCAAACGCGATCAAGCGTCTTTTCGAGCACACCGGGCTCTCCAGTAGTCGGATAAACAATTTCGAGGCGTTTAGCCTGAAAGTGCTTCTGATCCAGGAAGAGTAGACGAGAAAGGTCTTCGTTCGTCAGCACCGGCTGATCGATGGCAACCCGTCGACAATGCTCAGGCGATTCAGTCAGAACATTCTTAAACCCACCCACATAAGTGCGAAGGTCCATTACAATTCGTTCACGAATCGGATCGATCGGCGGATTGGTAACCTGCGCGAAAAGCTGCTTAAAGTAGTGCGAAAGCTGCGCCGGACGATCCGAGAGAACAGCAATCGGATTATCCGCTCCCATGGAACCCAGCGGTTCTTTGCCCGTGGTTGCCATTGGCTTAATCAGTTCATTAATATCCTCGTAGGAGTAACCAAAGGTCTGTTGACGCTTAAACAGCGTCTTTTCATTCGGGAGTTTCAGCTCATAATCTTCTGCCGAAGGGAGATCTTTCAGATGGACCATGTTTTGATCCAGCCATTCCTCATACGGCTGACGGGAACAGAGATCCGCCTTGAGTTCTTCATCGGAAATAATGCGGCCCTGAGCTAAATCAGCCACAAACATTTTCCCCGGTTGCAAACGTCCACGGATTTTCACCTTGGAATGATCCACATTAATGACGCCGGTTTCGGAGGCCATAATCAGCGTATCATCTTCCGTCACGCAGTAGCGCGATGGACGCAAACCATTACGGTCGAGCGTAGCACCGACGAGTACACCATCTGTAAAGCAAACCGATGCAGGACCATCCCATGGCTCCATCATGGCGGAGTAAAATTCATAGAATGCGCGCTTTGTCGGATCCATTTCTTTGTCATTTTGCCATGCTTCAGGAATCAACATCATCAGCACGTGCGGCAGTGAACGACCACTCAGCACGAGCATTTCGATCGCCATATCCAGATTGGCAGAGTCCGATGCCGCGAGATCGCAGATCGGGAAGATCATTTCCAGCTCTTCCTTAGAGAAGGCCGTGCATTCGAGCAGCACTTCGCGGGCACGCATCCAGTTAATGTTACCCTTATTCGTATTAATCTCACCATTATGGGCAATATAGCGGAACGGCTGTGCCAGCTTCCACGAAGGGAATGTGTTGGTTGAGAAACGAGAGTGCACGAGGGCAATCGCGGAAACCGCGGACTCATTCTGCAGGTCGAGGAAGTATTGCGGCACCTGCTCGGTTACCAACTGACCCTTATAGTTGATGGTCTTGTAAGAGCAGGAAATAATATTCAGGCCGTCGGGTCCGATGCCCGTCACGGTTTCGTTGGCGATACGCTCTGCACATTTTCGGAATACAAAAAGCTTACGGTCGAATTCCTCAACCGACATGCCTTCCGGCTTGCCGATGAAGATTTGCTGGACGCTTGGCTCGGTTTCAGCGGAATCGCGGCCCAGATCGGAATTGTCGACCGGCACGATGCGGTAGCCCAATAACGGCAACTTAAACTTGGCCAGCTTGCGCTCAATGATTTCCTTACATTCAGCCTGCTTGATTTCGTCGCACGGGAAAAAGGTCATGCCCACGCCGTATTCTCCAAATTTTGGCAGCTTAATACCAATTTTCGGGCACTCTTCCATGAAGAGTTCATGCGGAATCTGAAGCAGAATACCCGCACCGTCGCCGGATTTCACATCAAAGCCGGTTCCGCCACGATGCTCCATACACGCGAGCATGCTTAACGCGTCGCTAATAACGGAATGCTTTTTACGACCCTTTAAATTGGCAACAAACCCGATACCGCAGCTACTGTGCTCGAAGTCGGAGCGATACATGCCCTGGCCTTCCGGTTGCCCGAAAGCGTTGAGCTTATTTTCCTTATAAATAGTACTGTTTTTGGTCATATGTAACCTCGTAATCGTCAGATAAAATAGCGTGATAAATTGGCGATTGAGCCCTTCTAAGTCAATCTCTTACACCGATAAAAAAATAGCGAATGGCTGTTTTAACAGCTTTTAACGGGCATTTTTGTCTTTTTCCTACTCTGCAAGCCGAATGCCGAAGGAGGATTAAAAATCCCAGCCCTTGGATGAAAAGACCTGATCAAACACATTTGGTGCAATAGGCCGGCCATTTCGAGTTAGAACACCAGTAACCTGCGCCTCAAGCACTAGCTTGCCATCCGATTTTTTTACGATTGCCTGATCAAATACAAATCGGACCCGGCCCTGCTTATGCATTCCGAGCTTAACAATGAACTCGTCGCGCGGGCGCAGCGGCAACTTATAGTTCAGCTCAATATTGGTTACGACGGCATCAATACCGTCATCATGCAACTGAGAAAAATTGAGTCCCACATCGTGAATAAATTCATGCCGGCAATGTTCCAGATAGTTCTGATAGACTGAATTATTCACAATTCCCTGAATATCGCACTCATAGTCGCGAACCATCATTTCCATCTCAAATATATAGTCCATCTAGGAGTCGCCTTTTAGCTTACGGTTATTGCCTTGCACCGAGCGGTAAAAACGGCCCAGTTTTTTATCCTGATCCCTTTTTTCCAGCACAGACTGGTCGTGAAAAGCAGCCTCCTTAATTAGGCGGACATAGTTATTATAGCGAGATTCAGAAACCTCGCCCCGCCCTACGGCGTCGATCACTGCACAACCTTTCGTATTCACGTGGGAACAATCGTTGAACTTGCACCGGGCAGAAAGCGCATGAATATCGTCAAATGTTTCATCAATTCCTTCATTCACATCCATATTTCCCAATTCCCGCATACCGGGGGTATCAACCACATGCGCACCATTTTCCAAGGTAATCAATTCGCGCCAGGTTGTAGAATGAACGCCTTTTCCATCGGACTCGCGGACCGGCAATGTGAATAAGTAATCTTCCTCTCCCAGTAAATTGTTGAGCAAGGAGGTCTTTCCAACGCCGGAGGTGCCGATAACACAATAGGTTTTTTCAGGCTGAAACAAGGCCTTCACCTGATCCAGCCCATCATTATCCACATTGCTGAAGGTGAAATATCGCACGCCCGGCATCCGCTCTTCCACTTCAGCACTTTTTACGGCGAGCTCGGCGGGATCCAGCAGATCGGATTTGCTCAATAAAACAACAGGCTCAATTCCGCTTTCATTCACCATCACTAAATAGCGCTCCAGACGCTTTAGATTATAGCCGAGACCAACCGTCTGCATGATAAATGCGGTATCAATATTCGCGGCGATCAACTGCGAACGAGTTGCGCGCCCAGCCATCTTCCTTTTCAGAGCACTCTCCCGATCCAGTACCCGTCTAATTGAACCAAAGTTTTCATCATCGAAATCTTTCACGAGCACCCAATCGCCAACCGTCGGATAATCGAGCTTGGATTTTGCTTTGTGTCGCATCCGGCCCGTCATTTTCGCCGAGCGGGTTTCCTCGCCATCGGACACTTCGCACTCCCCTTTGTGAATTGCGGTCACGCGGGCAACGGTTAGATCCGCTTCCGCAATCGGATCGATCTGGGCAGCAAATGTTTCATTATAGCCAAACTCTTCAAGTGTCATTCAATATTTCCAGTTTCAACGGGCAATATATTTCCGTTGGTGAGTTAAAAATAAATACCATGAAAGGGTGTCCGTGCAGAAAAGAAATAAGTGGCAAGTTGCGGATAAACTCCACCGTCAACGGTAGGCTTACCGCATTCAGCAGAGACTTTTTTCCACATCGGCAGATTGTTCAGGCAACTTGTTTATTCTGCATTAATTCAACGACGACGTCATCGCCGTAATACGCCTTTGCCTTCTTTTCTAACCGAACCAATACTTCATTGATTGTGTCGCCTACAGATGGTTCTAATCCAGGCAAACAACCCATGAAATGCGTAGCTTTATCCTCTCGGATATAGCCTTCGGACAGTTGCATTCCATCAACTGGGTGAACAATGACCTCTTCTATGCCACGTCTTTTCATAACTCTCTTCCTCCAAAGGGTATATAGTCCTGAACAAAAAGATTCGCAATACAAAATAACAATCCCTTTATCACTAGATGAAAAAAGCCCCGAAAAAATGAATTTTCAGGGCTTTTAAAATGACATCAGCTTATCTAGAAAGATTCAATAATATGGCTATCCAGCGTTCCAATGGCTGCTGCATCTGGATCATCTCGTCTGGAAGCATTCAGAGGAACACTCAATTGCCTAGGCGAACTCGGCCCCATACCGATAATGGATGACTGATAGCCGTCTTTTTTAATCTCAAAGACCCGTTCGCTATCGATAATGGTTTTAAAAGGTGCATCGCCCAACTTTTCCAATCCTCCGAGGCGGTAAACCTCAGCTCCAGGAGGATCCGTAAGAATTGTCTTATAGGGAATTTCCTTGAGGTCAGCCATTATTCGGGAAGGCGCACCGGGATATACTGAAATCTGTTTATCATAGTAGCCTTCTTTTTTTAACTCGTAGGTAGCATCTCCATCAACCTCGACAATATAAGGTACTTTGCCAACGCTCTCTGCACCTCCGGCACGATAAACCTCTGTACCAGCCGGCCCCGTTAAAGTCACACGAGTATATGGTTCCAACACGATTTCTATTCGATGAGCAGCATTACGACTAATTAGATCAAGCTTAGGCTTATAGCCAAGCAAGCGATACTCAAGTGCACTACCCGCTTCAATATTTAATCTGACTGGCGTTATGCCGATACGCTCGCCAGCAACCCGGTCATAAATGGCAACAGGCCCCTGCTCAGAAACAAACATGGTGTCCTTGTAGAATGCCGACTTAAAGCCGGACTTCGGTTTGAGCTCAACCACATAACGCTCATTCGGAGCTAGATCCCGTTCCACGGTTTCATACCCGCTCAACGAAATACGAACCTTCTCGGGGCGGGATAGGTGTAAACCGCACGGCGATGTTCCCAGCATTTTCTCATCGTCAATTCGTTGCACATTAGCTCTGGGAGGACGCGTTTCAATTCGAGTCGTACCAACCCATTCCAAATCGACATGCATTTTCCCCGGGTCAAGTGAAGAAACTATAACCTCTTTTTCAACATAGCCAAGCCGCTTGATCGTCAGCATGCGTTGACCGGATGACAGGGTGAATTCATAAGGGGTTCGCGCGATTTTTTCACCCTTCTCGTAGATATCTGCCGAAGGAGTAGAGGTCAGCTGAAACGAGGTACAGCCAAACATCAACCCCATGGTCATCAGCAATGAAGAACGGATTAACCGCTGCATGTTTTTTTTACTCATCAAAATCTCCAACAAAGTCATCTTGCTTAACGCCCGGAACCTTCAATAGTCAGACGATCAAACCCTAAACGATCCAGAAATTCGCCATAGAACCACTGAGGCGGATCCGGTTGCTCTTCTTCGTAGTGAGCAATATATGCTGCCCATGCTTCCGGATGAGCAAGCAAGGGTGGATATAACGACTCGACCCGTGCACTTAAACTTCCATCTAACAAAGCCTCGGAAAGTTCCATTTGAGCCATCGACATCCGCGCCCGGCTTTCAATACGCTTTTTAGGGTAGCCGGCTTCTACCAATTTTTCATAGATCTTCTGAAAGGCATTCCCACTAAGCGGCTCGGGAAAGGCATAGGCACGGTAGGCTTCTGCGGCAACTTCAAATCCTTCGTTCTTCAGGAAATCGATTCGTTTATTCGAGCGCTGTTCTGTATCGCTCCAGGTTTTTCCTAAAAATACGATTTCTGTCAGCCCCGAGGAAAACCCACCCAACCAAGCTAGCGAACCATCATCAAGCGCCTCGGGAAGTTTATATGCTGAATGGCCGATAATGATATAATGGTCATCCATTCCACTAGGTCTATGTACAACTTGCGTTTCAACAAAAATCCGGGTGCGGGCTTTGCTATATTCTTCCGGGCGACGGGTCGGGTATATAGGGTTTCTATACACAGGCCAAATAGCCGACAGCAGGCGCTTAGCAAGATGACGGTCCGCATTCGCCCGATATCCACCGGAAGCGGCGGGTTCGTACACCATTTGCTTGTCCAGAATAGAGGGCAGCAGCAAAGCTGTCCTCTGACCCTCCGCCTCAAAGGAACCCGGATCAATGCCCGCTGCCAATTGCAAAAACTGGTACAGAGAAAGGTCCTGCTGTTGCGCAAAGGTTTCATCCTCGCCCAACGCCACGGTTCCGCCCTCCTTCACATCCGTCGCAATCAATGCCAATGATGGACTAAAGAGGTGGACTGCAACATAGGGATGGCCTGTAAATAAAGCCCGCTCAATGGCATAATTCGGGGAGGTCGTTTTTTCAAACTCAGGAACAGTGCATTCCATGTGTAGTGACGGGCGCATAACACCACCACTAAACGTGCTTCGATTAATGTGCACATTAACGTTTGTCATGCTGATGGCTAGCAACGTGACGAGTAATAAAGCAACGGCCAGCGTACACAACGCAACATCTGAAAATGATTCAAAGATTGAGCCCTGGTCTTCATCATTGGAGAAGTCGTCTAGCACGGCTCTATTCTCCCTCGGATTGCGCTGGCTTCGAGTTCACAAGGCCCGCCAGCATACCGGCAGCTTCATTCAACTTAGCCGCTAAATCAGAGGCTTTAGAACTGAGACGATCTTCTGCATCTTTACGAGAACTATCGATCGAAGTCTCCACGTTACTCACATAGCTTGCCAATTGAGCATCTGTATTCGCATAGGCGGCCTGTGTTGCCGATTCCACCGTTTTAACCAAAGTATGCAAGCGCTCATCCGACAGACGATTGGTTTCCTCTGTAGATGAATTTATATTGGAAATAAGTGCCTCAACACGCTGATTAGCCGCACTGTGGGCTTCATCCATCATCAAGCCAACGCGTTCCAAAACAGCATTCAAGCGTTCATCGGCCAAACGACTGCTTTCTGAAATTCCCTGTTGCACCGTCTCTGTATGCTCAGCTGATAAACGATTCGTTTCTTCAACAGTACTCGTAACCGCGGTTGTAATAGAGTTAAGGCGTTCATCAGCCAAACGGTTCGTGGCTTCAATCGTCTGATTCACCGCTGCAACAAGCGCATTGACCCGCGCATTGGACTGTTCGTTAGACGTCTCGACCGCAGTGGTTATTGCTAACAAACGCTCACCTGCCAAATCATTGGTTTTTTCAACCGATGTACCGACCGCTTCAACCAGAGCATTGGTCCGTTCTGCCGCCATTTCGTTGGTTTGAGTAATCGCAGACAATACACCTTCCAGCCCCGCTTGAAGGGCACTTTGTTTCGTTTCAATGGTTTCGATGACGTCGGTAAAACTTCCGCCCAACGCAACCAACTGCGTCTGTAACGCAGTAACGTTACCTTCAAGCTCTTCCAAAGCATCAGATGCTTTGGCTTGGAACATTGGCGCAACATACAGCTCGCTAAAACGCAAGGTATCGGCAACAAGAACCGAAGCGGACTTCTTGAGCTCAGCGCCAAGCACCTTCAGAACAATACCTCCTAATAATGCGCCGAAGAACGTTGTATAGAACGCAGTTCCCATTCCGGAAACGGTTCGGGTGAGCCCCTCCTTCATCTCTGCAAAGTCAGCACTGGTGTTTGACTGCAGCACCTGATCAAGACCGGTTACCGTAATGATCAAACCAATAACCGTACCGAGTAGCCCCATGGTGATCAGCATCGCGGCAATAACTGAAATATTGTCCACCTTGGCCTTCAGCCTCCCGCTATAAGCCGTGATGAGATTACGAACCTCAATCCGTTCTCCGCGCCTGATCCGCTCCATGGCAGAGTCAAACATGGCAGCAGCATCGGATGAATTGGCATCGCCGACTTTTTGGTCAGCATCCATAGCCTTGAGCGACTTAAACTCGGTCTCCAGATGGAATGCCACGAGCAATGAAGCGGCAAATCCATAAATAAAGAACGCCATAATAAGCCACGTGATTTTACTGGTATCCGCCGAAAAACCGGCCACAAAATATTCCCACGTCACTCCGAGGAAAGCCCCCAAAACGACGACACTCCAAAAAATCCACGTCATAATGGGTGAAACACTTTTCTTCGCCATATCTAAACCCTCTTAAATTAACGGCTTACCCTACTCTCAAATAAGTCGCAGCTTTTCTGTAAAATTATAAAACCAAATACATTCGCCAAGGATTATGGCAGATATTTAAGGTCTGATCACAGTAATTTTTACAACTGTTACCGGTTAATCTTTCCCTGATTTCAGGGCCTTAAACACTGATTATTCGGGTTCATAACTTCTGCATAAACCTCAACGCATTTAATGGAACTATAGATTATGATGTACCCACTAAAATACTGAAATCAGTACAGGGTACCATCGAGGCGAACAGCATTGATACGAATAATAAGAAACGAGACGATCATCTGCTGAATGAGGATTTCTTCAATACTGTAAAGTATCCATCAATGACCGCCAAAAGCACCTCAGTTAAAGCAAATGGAGAAAGCAGCTTCGGAGTAATCTGGAAACCTTACTGCTTTAGGGGTCGATCGTGAAGCTACCTTCCCATAGTCATAAGCGGACCAGTTGACGGACGACGCAGCGGAAAAACAATCGGCCTAGAAAGGCTATCTCACTCTTGATCGTCGGTATCTGGGCATTACCCATTCCCCATCCACAGTAATCGGAGATGAAGTCAAAGTGAGTATCGAGCTTGAGGCTACCGCTAAGTAAGCATAAAAAAAGCCCGGATTGCTCCGGGCTTTGATCATTCGGTTAACCGAATAAAACTACATCGTGCTCATTTCATCCAAAAGGCTTTTAGCCATATCAGAATCTGTTTTTGGAGCAGCAGTTTTTGGCGCCGCTGATGATGACGAAGCTGGTGCAGAAGCGGAACCTAGCGAGTTCATATTAGCCTGAAACATTTCAAAGCGACGTTTCAGTTCCTGATGCTCAACATCAAGAGTGCTGTACTTGTTTTCCGCCTCAACGGCCTGGTCCTGAGCGGCGAGTGCTGAAGATTTAGAAGATGCAAGCTGATCTTCGAGCTTAGAGGCCTTGCTTTTTTCAGTAGCAAGCGCTTTTGAGGTTTCAGCACTCTTCTGCTGAAGACCTTTAATGCGCTCAGAAGCATCATCTAATTCAATGCGAGCCGTACGGATTTTAGCTTTTTCGCTCTTAACCACAGACTCGAGATCCGCAACCTTACCGTTAAGTACGTCTTCTGACTCCGCGCGCTCCGCAGCCATTTGCGCAACTAATGCGTTGTGCTCTTCTTCAGGTATTCCACATCCGCTCAAGATTCCCATTGCGCAACCTGCCATAACCATCATTGCAATTCTTTTAATCTGCATGTCTTTCTCCCTATTAATGTTTAAATAGCCTTCCCCAGAAATGAAAACAGTATATGCAGAGGAATTTTTAATTCAACCTCTCTATAAGGAAATAATTCCGGCACGAGTTGCCCCAAATTAAAGGTTAAACCAGATCACAGGCATCCGCAGGCATCCAATGCCGCTCTTTGCCATCCCATTTAACATTGCAGCCAATCGGATTCGTTACTGCATTACTGACGGATTTACCTGCCACTAACTCCTCAAGGGCATCCACTAACTCATGCGTGGTCGATTCCTTCCAGCTTCTGGGAGAATCAATGGCTCGGCCCGTATAAACCAACTTGCGCGACTCATCAAATACGTAAAAATGTGGGGTACGCAATGCGCCATAAGCTTCAGCGATATCCTGAGATTCATCATAAAGATACAGCCATGGAAACTTGTGCTCCTCCATGCGGGCAACCATATGGTCAAAGTCATCCTCTGCATACGTATTCTTGCTGTTAGAGTTTATCGCCACAAACTTTACGCCGGCTTTAGACATCTGATCGGCAACATAGCGTGTATTTTCATCCGATCCGATTACATAGGGGCAATGGTTACAGGTAAAAAAGATCACTAGAAACTTTTCGCTTAAATCGACCAGCGAATAGATCTTCCCATCCGTTGCCGGAAGGCTGAATGCAGGAGCCTGCGCCCCTATCTCTAAAGTAAATGCCATTCGTATTCTCCAGTTGTGTTGTTGTTTTTATGCATTTCCAGCATTTCGAAGGCAATCCATTTCACTTCCCAATAAGCCCGCAAGCCGATACCTTCCCCTTAATGAAAGTTATTCTTATCGTATTAGACTCCGTAGGAATCGGCGAAACGCCGGATGCTGAAGCCTATGGTGATGCCGGAAGTGCGACGCTGCAAAACATAGGAAAGACCATTGGCGGACTGGAATTACCTACCCTCCAAAAACTTGGCCTCGGCAATATCCCCCCGTTACTTCCTAATGGACTTTCGATTAAAGGCTGCGCCCCTGCTACCAAGCCACTAGCCTCCTATGGTGCGATGCAGGAAGTATCGCAAGGCAAAGATACGATTACCGGGCACTGGGAAATCTGTGGACTTGAGATTAATCCCGGCTTCCATAATTTCCCGATGGAGTTTCCGTCCTTCCCTCCTGAGTTGCTGAAAGAATTTGAACAAGAAACCGGACGACCGATCATAGGAAATAAAGCCGCAAGCGGAATTGCCATCATCGATGAACTGGCCGAAGAGCAGATGAAAACCGGAGCATGGATTGCCTACACCAGCGCCGACTCTGTTGTACAACTTGCCGCGCATAACGATGTAATTCCCCTCGAAGAACTCTACAAAGGCTGTAAAATTGCCCGCCGATTATGTAATCCGCTTAAAGTGGGCCGAGTAATTGCACGTCCGTTTACCGGAAAAGCTGGAGCCTTCGAGCGCACCGAAGGTCGGCGTGACTATGCCTATACCCCGGAAGAACTCTTGATCACCGAAAGGCTGGTTGAAGCCGGCATACCGGTCTATGCCGTTGGTAAAATAGAAGATATCGTTGCCCACCGAGGCATTACAGAAAGCATCCACTCCGGCAACACGGCCGAGTCGCAAAAGATGATTGAACAATTCATGCAGAAGGAAGGCGACGGCTTGATCTTCGCCAACTTTATTGATTTTGATATGCTCTATGGCCATCGGCGCGATCCTGCTGGCTACGCCGCTGCCCTAAAACAAACCGACGACTGGCTAACAGGGTTTCTTCCCATGCTTGCCGATGATGATATTCTTTTGCTGACCGCCGACCACGGTAACGACCCCACCTTTAAAGGGACCGATCACACGCGGGAGTATGTACCGTTGCTCTCATACCAACCGGGCCGGTGCGGAGAACGTCTCGGCATCCGACAGGGTTTCTACGATATTGCCCAGTCATTGGCCACCCGATGGAATCTCGCCCCCTTGCCTCGCGGGAACAGTTTTCTATAAAATCAGGCAACGGTTATTCACCTTGCCATGATCAATCAAGTGTGTTCGGATACGGGTTTCCAACGTTACTTAAATGGAACCATTATGCGCATCATTCGAATCTTCTTCACTGCCTTTCTCGCATGCACCTTCTGCAACGTATATGCAGAAGAATCCACCAACAAAGTAGAGACCATTTCTCAACAGGAAGTCATCGAAACCGCTCTCATGTGGGCTGCTGCTGAAGGCCAAACCGCAAATGTTAATCTGTTGATTGAAAACAAAGCCGATGCCAGCCTGCAAGACATCGACGGTGATACCGCAGAATCGTTTGCCGAAAAAAAGACACACCGAAATTGCGGAAATGCTAAAGGAATATGCCGCTAAATAATAATGGACTACTCCGAACAATTTCTGAGGGAAGCGATTCAGCTATCTGCTGAAAAAATGGAAGCCAACGAAGGCGGACCATTCGGTGCTCTTATCGTGCAGAAAGGAAACGTTATTGGCCGGGGCTGGAACCGGGTCACATCCTCCAACGACCCAACAGCGCACGCCGAAGTCATGGCCATTCGCGATGCCTGTAATTTCCTCGGAACCTTTTCTCTGGACAGATGCGAATGGCACTTCCTTAAGCTACTTTTGCACGATATTTACTCCGATGCTTTATCTCGGTCATTTCATGGCGAGGGCGGGTTAAAAGTTGATAGGGCTTG